>CAYMHP010000155.1:0-13914 GCA_964390225.1 uncultured Solibacteraceae bacterium | reverse complement strand
GCGAAAACGAACTGGGATATCCTGCCCGAATTCCAGGTGACCATCAGCAAGCGGCAGCATGTCCGGTTCAATCTAGGAGTCCGAATTCCCGCGACGAACACGGTGGGCCGCCCCGTGCAGGTCGTTTTCTATTTTCTATGGGATTGGTTCGACGGGGGCCTCCTGGAGGGCTGGAAATGAGCCGACGAATTCGTTTAACCGCAGCCGCGGCCCTGATGTTCGCGGCGATGCTCGCTGCCAAGGATGCCGGACGGCACAAAACTCTCGAGCCGCAATTCCAGACGTCCGACCGCTGCATGGTGTGTCATAACGGGCTGCAAACGCCCACGGGCGAGGACGTGTCGATCGGGTTCAGCTGGCGGCCCAGCATGATGGCGAACTCTTCGCACGATCCTTACTGGTTGGGAAGTGTGCGGCGCGAGTCGATCGATCACCCCGAGTCGCAGCCCGATATCGAAGACGAGTGCTCCGTTTGTCACATGCCTATTACCCGCTATGAGGCCAAGCTGCGCGGCCAGAAGGGGCAGATTTTCTCGCATTTCCCGTTCGCGGACGACCAAAAGAGCGGCCGCAAAGCCGCGGACGGCGTCTCCTGTTCGGTGTGCCACCAGATCGGAAAGGATAAACTGGGCACGCGCGAGAGCTTCAACGGCGGTTTCGTGGTCGACTCGCCTGATTCCAAAGACAACCGGCCGGAGTACGGTCCGTTCGACATCGAGAACGGACAGACCCGCATCATGCGCACGTCCTCGGAAGGCTATCACCCGACCAAGGACGATCACATCCGCCAGTCCGAGGTCTGCGCCACTTGCCACACGCTCTATACCAAGGCGCTGGGTCCGGGTGGGAAGGTGACCGGCGAATTACCGGAGCAGATGCCCTACCAGGAATGGCTCCACAGCAGCTTCAAGGACCAGAAAAGCTGCCAAAGCTGCCACATGCCGGTCATCCAGGAGGAGGTTCCCATCACCCGCGTGTTGGGCAAGCCTCGCGAGGGTGCAGCGCGGCACGTTTTCGTCGCCGCCAACTTTTTCATGATCCGCATGCTCAACCGCTTCCGCGACGAGCTGAACGTGACCGCGCTCCCGACAGAAATGAGCTACGCGGCCGACTACACGGTGCAGTATCTGCAATCGCAGGCGGCGCGGCTTTCGATCCAACGCGTCGAAGCTGTTGGAGGGAGGCTCGAAGCCGATGTGTTCGTAGATAACCTGGGTGGCCACAAGTTGCCGACTGCCTATCCGTCGCGCCGCGCCTGGCTGCACGTCACGGTGCGCGACCGCGATCACAAGGTGGTATTCGAATCGGGCGCGTTGAACCCGGATGGCTCGATCGAAGGCAACGATAACGATGCCGACGCGGCGCGATTCGAACCGCACTACGACGAGATCCGTAGCGCCGATCAGGTACAAATCTACGAGCCAATCATGGTCGGCCCCGACAACCAGGTCACCACCGGTCTCCTCACAGCCGTGCGTTACGTCAAAGACAATCGGCTTCTGCCGCACGGCTTCGACAAGCGCACCGCCGATCCCGACGTTGCCGTGCGCGGCGAAGCAGCCGACGACCCGAATTTCACGGACGTCGGCGATCGAGTACGCTACTCCGTCCCCTTGGGGAATGGTCAAGGGCCGTTCGAAGTAGATGCGCAACTGATGTACCAGCCGATCGGGTATCGCTGGGCAAACAATTTGAAGAAATACGCGTCGGCGTTCGAGCCGCGGCGTTTTAACGGCTACTACGACGCGATGGGCCCGGCGACCGCCGTCCGCCTGGCCCAAGCAACTCGCTCGTCCCAATAAACCGCGGGACGTCGCGCTTGAGACCCGTTCGCAGCGCCGAACCTCCTTCATCCGAAGGGCCTCTCCCTGACATATAATTCCCTGGGTCGGTTCTCCCGCAGTCGAGAACCAACCAGGAGGCGTTATGCAGAGTCGAGCCGTCTGGAACCGGGTGCTTTTCGGATTGGCCGGCCTCGGTTTATTGATCTTCACTGCGTCTGTAACGGCGCAGAAGCAACCGGCCGCGCCAAAGTTCAAGTTCGATCCGGACTGGCCCAAACCCCTGCCGAATAAGTGGAAGATGGGAGGCGTCACCGGCCTAGCGGTCGATAAGGACGACAACGTCTGGGTTTTGGACCGCCCGAACGACCTTACCGATATTGAGCTCGAAGCAGAGCTGAACCCTCCGCTTGCCGACTGCTGCGTTCGCCCGCCCTCCATGATTCACATCGACAAGAACGGCAATGTCATCGGATCCTTCGATGCGCCGCAAGGGCACGGAATGGCCGTCGACAGCAAAGGGTTCGTCTACATCGGGCAGGACACCGTGCGCAAATACGACCCGAAGACCGGCAAAGTCGTTGGCGAGGTGCCTCGGGCGCCGGAGAAGCAGCCGGGCGGCGGTGGAGGCGATAGCGCGCCGCCGACCTCGGCGCACATTCCGGGCCACGGCAGTGCCGGGCCGGTGGCAGGATTTTTGAGACCGCCCGGCGGACGCCCCCAGCCGGACGCCGCCGCGCGCGAAAAAGCCATCGCCGCGTTTCGCCAAAAGTATCCCCCGACGACACCGATGATCGTCGGCGGCATCGAGGAGATCCGGCTCGACGAGCCCGCTCGCGAACTGTACGCAGCCGACAATTACCTGGGCGGCCGTGTCATGGTATTCGACCTCGACACGCTGCAATTCAAGCGCGGCTGGGGCGCTTACGGACACGCGCTTTCTGAGATGAGCACCAACGACGCCGATCGCGCGTACACTCCAGGCGGCCCCATGCCGAAAGAGTTCCGCGGGCATCTCACACTGAACATCTCGAACGACGGTATGGTATACGCCGCCGACCGCAATGCAAACCGCATCCAAGTGACGACGAAGCAGGGCAAGTTTCTGCGGGAATTCATTCTCGCCCCGATGACCGGCGTGGGCGGCTCCACCGGCGGCGTCATGTTCTCGCCCGATAAAGCGCAGCAGTTGCTCTACATCTCCGATCTCACCAACAATCACATCTGGTTTCTCAACCGTGAGGACGGCAAAGTGGTCGGCCAGATGGGGAGCATGGGCGAAAACGGCGGCCAGTTCTTCGGCCTGCATATGATCGCCGTCGATTCGAAGGGCGATATTTATACCGGCGAAGTCTTCCAGGGCGAGCGCGTGCAGCGTTTTCTGCCCGTAAAGTAGCCCCGGCCGCCTTGCCGGGACGGTGCTGAATTCTTCCGCCGCGGCAGTTATGCCGCGGTTCTGTTATCTGAAAGCCTCGCCCGGCCAGAACCGCGCTATCGCTGGTGCGGCTGAAACACTTCCTCAGCCCGCGCTAAGCTTATTTGCATGAACGCGGAATGTGTTCGCATCGCCGATCAACTGCGCCGCGCATTTGGAGGCGACGCCTGGCACGGGCCGCCCTTGCGAGAGTTGCTGGATGGGATAACGGCCGAACAGGCCTCTATGCGCCCGCTTCCTTCCGCGCACAACGTATGGGAGTTGGTTTTGCACATCGACACCTACGTAACGGCCGCAATCGAGGCACTGCAAGGCATTCCGATGCCGAAAATCGTTGGCACCGAGAGGGACTGGCCCCCTGTCGCGGACAGCAGCGCTCGGGCTTGGACTGCAACGATCGACAGGTTATTCCACGGCGGCGAACAACTGGCACAGGCCATCGAGCGGCAGACAGATGCTCGCTTGCAAGAGACCGTTCCCGGCCGCGATTACGACTTCTACTACCTGTTCCACGGTATCGTGCAGCATAGCCTCTATCACGGCGGCCAAATTGCAATGCTCAAACGCGTCGTCAAGCAGTAGGAGCGCAACCCGCGGCGTAACCGCCGCGGCGCAATAGCGCTACTTCAAACCACCCGGATCACCACCGCGGTGATGTCGTCGTGCTGCGAAGCGCCGGCCGTAAACGACTCGACCGCACTGAGGATCCGATTGACGAGTTCACCCGCCGCCAGCCCCGCGCCGCCGCGAACCGCGCTGATAATCCGCTGCTCGCCGAACTCCTCTCCCGCTGTGTTCCTTGCCTCGGTGATCCCGTCGGTGAACAGAACCAGCGTGTCCCCGGTGCCGAGCGCCACAGATCCTTGCTGGTACTTTGCGAAAGGAAAGCCGCCAATCATCAGCCCGCCCTCCTTCAATCGAACGATCTCTCCCGTCGCGCTATGAAATAACATCGGCGCATTGTGGGCGGCGTTGACGTAATCGAAGCGCCGGGCGGCCGGATCATATACGCCATAAAAAAACGTAGCGTAGTGCTCCGGAGACGAGGCCTCGTAGATGAGCCGGTTGAGGTTGGCCATTATTTCGGTGATTGCGCCTGAGTAGGCAACCGCGAGCGCCCGCAATGAGGCGCGGAGGCTCGCCATCAGAAGAGCCGCGGGAATCCCCTTTCCGGAAACGTCCCCGATCGCAAAGCCGAGGGGACCTTCAGGCAACGGCACAAAGTCGTAATAGTCGCCGCCGATCGTCGTTGCCGGCAGGCACGTGCCCGCATAATCCAAGCCTTCGATAGCGGGCGCATCCTGCGGAAATAGCCGCTGCTGCACTTCCCGAGCGATTTCCAACTCGTGCGCCATGAGCTCCCGGCTGGCGATTTCGCGCGCCATCTCCTCCGTCAGGCGGCTGTTTTCCAAGGCTAAGCCCGTCTGCACGGCCACCGTTTCAAGCAATCGTACGTCGGACGGAGAGTAGGGCGCCTCTGATCGCTTCGGCCCCAGGCTCAGAAAACCCAGCAGGCGATGGTTGGCCGCAAGCGGGAGCAGTAACTCCGCATCGAGTGCCTTCAGCACCCTGTTATCTTCGTCTGCTTCCGCAACTGCTACGTTTGACCCGCCGGCGAGCAGCAGCTGGCGTTCCCGACTGAGGCGTTCAGCCAGGGAACTCGTTGCCGAAATCCTGACGGACGGTGCGGTTGCTCCAAACCCGAGGGCATACGCCGGCACGAATTCTCCGTTGTGGCGGATCAGCGCCGCCACTCGGGTTACGTGCAGCGCTGATGAGATCGTCGCCGTAACGGTCTCGAGCAGAGGCTCCGCCTCTACGATCGTGCGGACTTTTTCACTCAGATCGCCGAGCACGCGCTCCGTGTTGACAGCCTCGCGAAAGAAATGGCGGTCGATCCAGTTATAGAGTCTTGCGGAAACCAGACGCAAAACGAGCAGCATCCCGGCCAACGCGACTGCCAGCAAGAACACCTGCCGGCGCGCGGTTTCGGGTTCGTAGACCACGCGCACGAAATAGATGCCCATCGCCAGAACCAGAGAGGCGATCAGCAGGCGCGCACCGCCGCGTGCCAGAGCGTATTGCAAGCCCTGCCGGATGACGACGTTCACTTCCATGGCGCGCGCCACGACGATCACATAAGCAAGCGTCACCGGGAAGACAAATAGCAGCAGCAGCGAGGGACTCCACAGCCACGGCGAAAACGTCACGAACGCCGTGAAGCGGCGGCCCATCAGCAGCGCCGTCAACGCAAGGAGCAAAACCGGCGTGAGGCTCACGGCAGCGCCGCTGACCAGCAGTTTCAAGCGGCGTCGGGCGTCGGGTGTGGTGGCCCGCGACATTTTCAAAAAGATACTCGCGAAGAATACGCCGATCGCCAGCATGTTCGCCACGACATCCACCGTGCTCCAACGCTGCACTGCGGCTTCGAACGGCATCGCGCGGGCATCCTCGATAACGAGCGCGCTCGATATACCCCACAGAAGCGCATAGCACGCCAGGAACCCGCCCATTACCCAGCGAATCGCTCGATCCCACTGGCCTCCTCCGGATCGGTCCGGAAAATATTGCCCGAAAAGCAGCATCCAGAAGCCCCAGGAGTTGGTGATCGCGAGGTAGTACAGGGCGGCCATGGGCCGGGTTGGCAACTCCCACCCGGCGACGATCGCCATGACGCCACCCGCTTGCGCAACTCCGCCGAAGCTCATCAGCAGCATCAGCAGAAGCCAGGCCAGGGAATCCAGAGGCCGCTGCAACGCCACGCCGAACCCGAGCAGCAGGCACAGCCATGGCGTGAGCAGATCCAAAAACACGTACAGAATCCATTCCCGGAGAGTCAGCGGAACGGCGCTCGCCGGGGCCAGGCGAACCGTGAAAGTTAGAGGGATGCTATTTCGTTCCACGGTAACCGCCAGCGGCTCCCCGGCCCGGCGGCCATATACGGCGGCTTGGGCGCTTCGTTCACCGCGTGCCGTTACGCCGTTAAGCGCGATCAGCCGATCACCACGCGCCAGGCCCGCGGCGGAAGCCTCCGGACGCAATGTGTTCAGAATCAGACCGGATCCTAACGTAAACGGCGGCCGCGGCGTTTGGGTGATATGGATTTGGCGGCCGAAGTTCTCCGACGTCAACCGCGACTGGAACATCAGCAGCGCCACGAAGTACCCGCCCAGCGCCGCCCGTGCAAGCCAACTCTGCCTTCCGCGCACTCCCGTTCAAGATATCAGGGTACGGTGCCACTGGGCTCGTGTGGCTGTGTTGCTGTAGGCCAACCGTATCCTATGGTTGTCGAAGAGCGATGGTGGTTTAAAGGTAAAATTGGTGTATTGGTGTACATGGCGCTGAATTTCAAGAACGCCGAAGTGGAACGACTGGCTGGCGAAGTCGCCGACCTCGCCAACGAGAGCAAAACCGAAGCGATCAGGCGCGCCCTATTCGACCGGAAGCAGCGGTTGCTCACCCGTCGCGGTACCACGAGCCGCAAAGACCGGCTGCAGGAACTCTTACGTACCCGCATTTGGCCCGAAATTCCGGCTGCTCTTCGGAAGCGTGGAATTAGCAAAAAGGAACGTGAGAAGATCCTGGGGTATGGACCGGGAGGGGTGTAACGAAAAGCAATCTGGAGGTAATTCCGTTTTCGCACGAGCACTTCGAGGTGGCGATCGATGCGTTCGAGCGATATGGAAAGGGGCGCCACCGGCGGCGCTCAATTTTGGCGATTGCCTCACTTACGCCGTGGCGCGAATCGCCAATCTGCCGCTCCTTTGCACGGGTAACGATTTTCCAAAGACCGACCTGAAGATCGTCGAAGCGGAATAGCGACGCTACCGCCAGCGGGCTACTGCTTGGCCATGGTTTCCCGCTCCGCCATACCGAGGGCCGCCGTTTTGCGGCGCGGCTTCACGCGGCCAAAAAGATCGCGGACGCGTTCCATGTAGATATAGAACACCGGGGTAATGTAGAGGGTCAAAAGCTGCGAGACAGCCAGGCCACCGACCACGGCCAAGCCAAGCGGGCGGCGCGCTTCCGATCCGGCGCCTAACCCCAGGGCGATGGGCAGCGTTCCCATGAGCGCGGCCATGGTGGTCATCATGATCGGCCGGAAGCGCACCAGGCAGGCTTCGTAGATCGCCTCCGAAGGCAGTGTGCCGTGCGTGCGCTGCGCGTCGAGCGCGAAGTCGATCATCATGATCGCGTTCTTCTTCACGATACCGATCAGCATAATGATGCCGACAAACGAGTAGATGTTCAGCTCGTCGTGGAAGATCAGCAGCGTGGCGAGCGCGCCCATGCCCGCCGACGGCAACCCCGAGAGAATCGTCAGCGGATGAATGAAGCTCTCGTAAAGAATCCCGAGCACCAGGTAGATCACCAGGATTGCCATCGCCAGCAGCAGGCCCATCCCCTTCAGAGACGACTGAAACGCCGCGGCGGCGCCCTGAAAACTGGTGCTGATGGTTGCGGGCAGAGTGTCGCGCGCCACGTCGCCTACCTGCGCGACGGCATCGCCCAACGAAACTCCGGGGGCAAGATTGAACGAGATGGTCACCGAGGGCAGTTGGCCGAGGTGCGTCACCGTCAACGGCGCCACGCTCTTTTGGATATGCGCCACCTCGCTGAGTGGCACCAGATTGCCCGCTGACGAGCGGACATAGAGCAGGCCGAGCGCGCTCGGATCGCGCTGGAATTTCGGCTCGAGCTCCATCATGACCCAGTAGTTGTTGCTGGGCGTATATATGGTCGAGACCTGGCGCGCGCCGTACGCATCGTAAAGCGCGCCTTCCACCTGGTCGGGTGTCACGCCCAGCGCCGACGCCTTGTCCCGATCGATATCCACTACGACCTGTGGGCTGGCGATCATCAGGTCGGTATTGACGTCGACCAGCGCGCGCAGCGTATGCATGCGTTTTTCGAAATCCGTTGCCGAGCGATAGAGCTCGTTCAGGTCAAGCCCCTGCAGCGTGTATTGATAAGCGCCTTTGGTCAGCTGACCGCCGATTCGGATCAGCGGCGGATTCTGGGGAAACGCTCGAATCCCAGGCACGCTGTTGAGCTTGGGCCGTAGCTCGTTGATCACCTGGTCCGCGTCGAGCGGCCGTTGATCGCGCGGCTTCAGTGTCGCGAAAATCCGTCCATTGTTCTCTGCGCCGTTGGTCGCGCCTACCATGGACATGTACGATTCGACATTTGGATCAGCGGCGATGATCGCGGCCAGCTCTTGCTGGTTGCGCACCATGCCTTCGAACGAAATGTCCTGGCTGCCCTCGGTGAACGTGAACATCTGGCTGGTGTCCTGGTTCGGAATGAAGCCTTTGGGCACGAAGGCATAGAGGTACAACGTCGCGGCGAGCGTTCCGCCGGCCACCAGCATGGTGAGCGCGCGGTGGCGGATCACGCCGCGCAGAGTCCAATCGTAAACCGCCAACATGCCGTCGAAGACCTTTTCTGAAGCGCGGTACAGCGCGTTATGCTTCTCGCCCGGCGGCCGCAGGAAGCGGCTGCAAAGCATCGGGGTGAGCGTGAGCGAGACAAAGCCGGAGATCAGAATGGCCACGCCGATCGTTACCGCGAATTCGTGAAACAGCCTCCCCATGATGCCGCCCATGAACAGCACTGGGATAAAGACGGCTGCCAGAGACAGCGTCATCGAGAGGACGGTGAACGCGATCTGGCTCGAGCCGTCCAATGCAGCCTCGAGCCGGCTCTTGCCCATTTCCATGTGGCGCACGATGTTCTCGAGCACGACGATGGCATCGTCCACCACGAAGCCGACCGACAGCGTCAGCGCCATTAGCGAGAGCGTGTCCACCTGGTAGCCAAGCTGGTACATGGCCGCAAACGTCCCGATAATGGAGAGCGGCAGAGCCAGGCTGGGAATAATCGTCGCCGAAAGGTTCCGCAGAAACAGGAAAATGACCAGGACCACCAGCACGAGGGCCAGCAGCAGCGTGAACTTGACATCGTCGACCGATTCGCGGATCGATTGCGACCGGTCGTAAACCACATCCAGGTGGACGGCGGCCGGCATCTGCAACCGGAACTTGGGCAGCAGTTCCTTGATGGCATCCACGATTTGCACCGTATTGGTGCCCGGCTGCCGCTGCACCGCCAGGGCGATCCCTCGCGTTCCCATGAACCAACTTGCGGCCTTATCGTTTTGCACGCTGTCGATCACCTGGCCGAGGTCGCTGAGCCGCACGGGCGATCCATTCCGATAGGCCACGATGATGGGGCGGTAGCTCGCAGCTGAGAGAAGCTGACCGGTCGCTCGCACCGTGAACGCCTGGTCCTGGCCCCATAGCGTGCCGGTCGGCAGATTGACGTTGTGCTTTTGCAGCGCAGCCTGCACTTCGTCAATGCCGATACGCCGCGCCGCCAACGCATTCGGGTCGAGTTGCGCGCGGACCGCAAATTTTTGCGCGCCCATTACCTGCACCTGGGCAACGCCGCTTACGGTCGAGATGCGCTGCGCGACCATCGTTTCGGCGTACTCGTCGATCGTTGACAGCGGCAGCGTGGTCGAGTACAGCGCCATGTACATGATCGGCGAATCGGCCGGATTGACCTTCTGAAAATTTGGCGGCGTCGGCATGCCCGGCGGCATCTGCGATTGCGCCGTGGTGATGGCGGCCTGCACATCCTGCGCCGCGCCGTCGAGCGACCGGTCGAGCGCGAACTGCAAAGTGATGGACGTGGTGCCCAGCGCGCTCGTCGAAGTCATATTGTCGAGACCGGCGATGGTGGAAAACTGCCGCTCGAGAGGGGTCGCCACCGCGGAGGCCATCGTTTCCGGGTTGGCTCCGGGCAAGGACGCGTTCACCTGCAGCGTTGGGAAATCCACATTGGGCAGATCGCTAACCGGCAAGGCCCGATATGCCGTAACCCCGAACAACACGACGCCCATCATGACGAGCGTAGTCATTACGGGGCGGCGGATGAAGGTCTCGGTTATGTTCACGACTATCCTCTATGGTAACCGCAGCAAAGCGTTTTCCGTGAATCGGAGCGCACCTGCGCGCATCGAACAAGGCTATGCCTGAGGGTTTTCCAAGACCGCTGGTCCTGAGCGTGCTCGATCAATCGCCCATACCCGAGGGTGCCACTGCCGGCGACGCGCTGCGCAACACGCTCGACCTCGCTTGCCTCGCCGATCGCCTCGGCTATCGTCGCTATTGGCTGGCCGAACACCACGGGACGCCCGGCTTGGCTTGTGCCAGCCCCGAAGCGATGATCGGCCCAGTGGCCGCCGCTACGAGGAACCTGCGAGTGGGGAGCGGCGGCGTCATGCTGCCGCACTACAGTCCACTGAAAGTAGCCGAGACTTTCAGCATGCTCAGCGGCCTGTTTCCTGGGCGCATCGATCTCGGAATCGGGCGCGCCGCCGGGACCAGCGCCGCCGTAGCTTACGCGCTCCAGCGCGACCGGCGTCAGGCTGCGCCCGACGATTTCCGCGAGCAGCTCGAGGAGTTGCTCTCCTATCTTTCGAACCACGCTCCCGAAAGCGGGCCGTTCCGGCAACTTTCGAACATGCACTTCGAGAGCCCCGAGCCAGCGCTGCTCGGCTCCTCTCCCCAAAGCGCCATCTGGGCCGCGGAACTCGGACTGCCGTACGTTTTTGCAGACTTCATCAATCCCGAGGGCGCTCCCTTTGCCGCGTACTACCGTCGCGAGTTCATGCCGTCGGCGCGCCTCAAAGAACCGCGCGTGGGGGTGTGCGCCTGGGCGATCTGCGCGGAGACGGACGAGGAAGCGCTACGGCTATCCGCGAGCCTGCGCATGACCTCTCTGATGCTTTATCGCGGCCGTCTGATCCCTATTCCTCCCGTGGATAAAGCGCTCGCATTCCTCGCCAACGAAGGCGCGCCCCTAGCGATGCTGCCGGCCGGCCGCCGCATCATCACCGGAAACCCAGTCAAAGTGCGTGCCGCTCTAGAAGCTGTGGCGCTCGAATATGCGGCTCAGGAGGTCTTCGTCGTCAACATTATGCACGACCACGCGGCCCGCCGCCGCTCGTATGAACTGATCGCGGAGGCATTCGGGTTGCGCGCGTAGGCGCCGGCTCCGGTAATAGGACCGAAACCTCCTCCGGCTCCGGAAGAAGCTCCCACGGGTGCGGCACGTTCGAAAGCTGTTTGCGCAGTTTTTCGTGCCGGTGTTGCCGCGCGGCGGAGATGGCCAGGAATAGCAGCGTCGTGAGAAAGATTGCCGTTGCGAGTGCGGATGCCAGATAGACCGCCATGGGCTACGTCCTCATGTTCGGCGAAGGCCCGCGCTTCGGAAAGTCCGCCCGGTACTGGCGGGGTAATGGTACGAGGAACGGGAGCGGCACCTGCTGTTTGGCCGGTAACGCTCCCGGCGACTTCCCTCAACTCTTCTATGAATGGGTGGCTATGAAATTAGGCGAGATGCGCGTTCCTCTTTCAATCGCCCCAAACCAGGCTTTCGCGCGTTCTCATCTGCATGTCTAGATTGTGCCTGGAAGCGCGGGCTGAACCAAGTCCTGCGCGTACAACCAAATGCCCGCAAAAGTCCTGGGACTTTTCGGGCTAATCGAGGCCGCCGCACGCTTCGCGGTAGATGTCGAGCACTTCGCGCGCGGTCCGCTCCCAACTGAAGCGTGCAGCCTGTTCGCGCCCGCAGCGCACCAGCGCGCTGCGAAGCGATTCGTCCAGCAAGACCTCCGTGATGCCACGGGCGATCTCAAACACGTTCGCCGGGTTCACCTGCACCGCGGCGTCGCCGACCACCTCGGGCAGGGAACTCACGTTCGAAGTCACCACCGGCGTGCCGCACGCCATTGCCTCGAGCGGCGGCAAGCCGAACCCCTCGTAGCGCGAGACAAATACGAACGCGGCGGCTGCTTCGTAGAAGCAACGCAGAGTGTCGAAGGGCACAAACCCAAGGAAGCGCACCACCGCCTCAGCTCGGCTTTTGATGACCGCCTGCCTCACCGACGGGAACTGCGAGATGGTGTCGCCGATGATGATCAGCCGCAGATCTTTATACACCGGATGGCAGGAAAGCTGGTCGCGCACCACCGCGAACGCCTCGATGAGGCGCGGGACGTTTTTGTGCGGGCGGATATTGCCTGCGTAAAGCAGGAATGGGTAATGGATCTGGTAGCGCTCGAGGATGCGCTGCTTCTCCTGCTCTTCGGAGCCGTTGCCGCGAACGAAGAACTGCGGGTCCGGCGCGTTGTAGACCTTGCGAATCCGGTCTGCCGGGACCCCGAGCAGGTTTTGGATGTCGCGCTTGGTGGCCTCGGAGACCGCAATGATGCGGCTGGCGCGCATCAGCCCGCGTCGGAAGCGGTAGTGGCGCCACCGCATGCGCAAATCGGAACCCTGCTCTTCGAACAGCAGGCTCGACATATCGTGCGTAGTCACCACATACGGCAGGGGCATTCCAAGTGGCACCCGGTTCAACGGGATATGGACCAGGTCGGGTTTCAGCCTGCGCAGGAACATCGGAAAAGCGATGTTGTCGAGCGCGTCAAAGTCGCTACGGGAGTAAACCGCGGTCCGGAAGTTCTCAGGAAGGCCGGCGAGCGTTCGAACGTCCTCAGGCCCGC
Source organism: uncultured Solibacteraceae bacterium (assembly GCA_964390225.1). GTDB lineage: Bacteria > Acidobacteriota > Terriglobia > Bryobacterales > Bryobacteraceae > PSRJ01. Next base: position 1,127 of record CAYMHP010000155.1, on the reverse strand, counting down.
TGATCAACGTGTACTGATTTCGGGTGTCGATCGCGCCGAGAGCATGAACTAGGCTGCGTATGTACGTGCCGATCCCGAAATCCCGGACACGCCGGGCATCGAAGACGATGTGGCTGCTCATCTGCGGTCTCTAACCGGCGCCGTGCGGAGCGATCATCCGTGCGAAATGGTCGATTCGAGAGGACGGGCGGCATTCCGCTTCCACGCGTAAAGCGGGAACCGGGAGGTCAGACCGCCGACTCTCTCGCGGACGGCTGCGATAGTGCTTTCGCTTGAAACGTCGCGGAGCACGTCGAGGATCAGGTTTCCGACCTCCCGCATCTCCGCTTCTTTGAACCCACGCGTGGTGACGGCGGGTGACCCGAGCCGGATCCCGCTCGGATTGAGCGGCGGATTCACGTCGAACGGGATCGCATTCTTATTGACGGTGATCCCGGCCCGGTCGAGCGCCTTCTCCGCTTCTTTCCCGCGCACGCCCTTCGAGAATACATCCACGAGCATCAAGTGCGTATCGGTGCCGCCGGAAACTACGCGGAAGCCGCCCGCCGTCAGTGTTTCCGCGAGGACGCGCGCATTCACGAGCACCTGCTGCGAATACTGGCGGAACTCCTCCGTCATCGCCTCATGAAAGCAAACGGCCTTGGCTGCCATGATGTGCACCAGCGGCCCGCCCTGTAAGCCTGGGAACACCATCTTGTCGATGGCCGCGGCATACTGTTCGCGGCAAAGAATCATGCCGGAGCGGGGGCCGCGCAAAGTCTTGTGTGTCGTGGACGTGACGATATCGGCGTACTGGCAGGGGTTCGGGTGCACTCCGGCGGCAACCAGTCCGGAAATGTGCGCCATGTCCACCAGAAAAATTGCGCCCACCGCATCGGCGATTTGCCGGAAGCGCGGAAAATCAAGCGTGCGCGGGTATGCGCTACCGCCTGCGACGATCATTCTGGGCTTGTGCTCGCGTGCGAGGCGCTCCAGTTCGTCGAAGTCGATCCGCTCGTCCTCTTTGCGCACATTATACGGAACCACGTGATATGTCTTTCCGGAAAAATTGAGCGGGTGCCCGTGAGTGAGATGCCCGCCGTGCGCCAGGTTGAGCCCCATGATGACGTCGCCTGGTGAGCAGACGG
>CAYMHP010000154.1:0-13936 GCA_964390225.1 uncultured Solibacteraceae bacterium | reverse complement strand
GAAGGGTACAGACTCGCAGCGGCGGAAAGCGTGAAGAGCGCATGTTTCATCCCGCTGGTGAACCGCGGCCGTGCGGTCGGGGACCTGATGATTGTGCGTTTAACAGAGGGAACCTTCACGGCCGAAGACGTCGACTTCCTCAGCCAGGCCGCGGGCCAGATCGCAATTGCCATTGAAAACGCCCTTGCCTACCGTGAGATCTCGGAACTGAAGGACAAGCTCGCCCAGGAAAAGCTCTATTTGGAAGAAGAGATACGCAGCGAGATGGGCTTCGAGCAGATCGTGGGATCAAGCGCAGCGATCAAGCACGTTTTGCAGATGGTCGAGACGGCAGCGCCCACCGACTCTACCGTCCTGCTGCTCGGCGAAACCGGCACGGGAAAGGAGCTTATTGCCCGCGCGCTTCACGACCGTAGCCGGCGCAGAGAGCGGACGCTCGTTAAGTTGAACTGTGCGGCGATTCCCACTGGCCTGCTGGAAAGCGAGTCGTTCGGCCACGAAAAAGGTGCGTTCACAGGCGCCATCAGCCAGAAGATCGGCCGCATGGAGCTCGCGGACCAGGGAACGCTGTTCCTGGATGAGGTCGGTGATATCCCACCAGATATCCAGCCGAAACTACTGCGCGCTCTGCAAGAGCGCGAATTCGAACGCCTGGGCAGCACGCATACGCGAAGAGTCAATATCAGGCTCATCGCTGCGACCAACCGAGACCTGGAGAAGATGGTCGCGAACCGTGAATTCCGCAGCGATTTGTTCTACCGTCGGAATGTATTTCCGATCCGCATCCCACCGCTGCGAGAACGTCGCGAAGACATTCCCTTGCTGGTGAGTTATTTCGTCCAAAAGTTCGCGAACGAAATGCAGAAAAGGATTAGGACGATTCCGACCGCGACGATGAACGGCCTCGCGGCTTGGGAATGGCCAGGGAACATTCGGGAGCTGGAGAATTTCATCGAGCGTGCCGTTATCCTGACGCGGGCGAGTCGCTGGAGGCGCCCCTCTCCGAGTTACGCAAGCCAAGCACCGACACGACCGCTGCTCCCGCCCTCAAGCCCGTGCAGGAAGACACAGCACGTATCGTGAAGGAAACGATCAACGCTGCCCTGATTGGGAAGAAGCCCACCGACGAGTATGCCCAAAAGAGCGTGAAAAGATCGAGCGCGCACTCACCGAGTGCAATGGCCGTGTTGGGGGAGCCGATGGGGCAGCAGCCCGCATGGGAATCCACCGGACGACTCTCATCTCGCGCATGAAGAAACTCGGTATCGATCCGAGGCAGTACACCGCCTAAGCCTGCCTACCGCGTCCGCGTTGCCCGTCTCGGCGGATCCTTTCACAAACCTCAGTCACCCCGATCGCGTATAGCTGTCGGAACTGTCTTCGACACTCTCGACGCGCCGCAACACTGCTCTCAGCTTGGATGGTGAAGATTCAGCGAGTTGCGGATTCGTAGATTCGGCAATCATATTGCGTTTGACGCATGCGCCAAGCGGCTCCTGACACGACAGACGAGGTCAGAAAGCCGCGGAAGAGGCGGTCAGTCATGGCAAGAGTGAATGAGTCCTATATCCCGCGGGGCTTTAAACCGATGGCGCGATGGGTGCTGCCCGCGTGGAAAAGTAGTCGAGTTCGCCAACGTTACGGCGAGGAAGTCAGCTTGAACTGCAGTGGAGCCAAGGACGATATGCGCGGTTTCGAAGCCAGAGGCGATGCTGCATGTTGAAGATCTCCATTGTCGAAGGAAGGAAGCAGCGCCGGCTGGTGGTCGAGGGCAGGCTCATCGCCCCTTGGTCCGATGGGCTGAAAGCGGCCTGCCAAAGGGCTCGATCGGGTCTGGACGGCCGTGAACTCGTCGTCGATCTGAAAACCCTGACGACGATCAGCCAAGAAGGAGAAAACCTGCTTCTGGAACTCATGAAGCAGGGGGTCAGGTTCCAAGGCTATGGTTTGTTCACGAATGAAGTGCTGAAACAGGTCGCCCGCAGATTCCGCGGGAATGGAGCACATGAATGAACTGCTTAATGATGTCTTACAAAGGCTCGCCCGCCACGCGGAAGTTCACTTTGCGAATGGGCTTTGCCCTTGCATTAGCCGCAACTCTCGCGGGTTGCGCCGTGGGGCCAAAATACCAACGGCCAGCGGTGAAGTTGGAGCCGTTTCATAACGCGTCCTCGATTGACGCACGTAACACGTCTCTGCCGGCGCCCCCACTCGACCAGTGGTGGACAGGTTTCCGTGATCCTGTGCTGACGCGGATCGTGAAGCGGTCCCTAGACCAGAATCTCGACCTGGCCGCGGCCATGACGCGAGTGGAACAGGCGCGTGCCGCTGCACAAGGAGCAGGAGCTCGGCGCATGCCGTCAGGAAACCTTTACGGGTCGAATACCACACTTTACCAGTCGACTGAAAGTACGACGGGTCGTCTCGCGTCACACGCGCCTGGCTATAGCCGCACTCAGAACTACTACGATCTCGGATTTATTGCGAGTTGGGAAACGGATCTGTTCGGCGGTCTGAAAAAAGGAGCTCAGGCTGCTACGGCTGAGGCTCAGGCGGCCGAAGCCCTCCAGACGGGAACTCGCATCACGGTTGCCGCGGAAGCCGCTGATGCCTACATGCAGATACGGGGCGCGCAGGCGCGCTTAATCTTCGCCAAAGACCAGATCGCCACTGACCAGCATCTCGTCGAACTGATCCAACAGCGGAAGGATGCGGGCCTGGCCTCCGACCGTGAACTGGCCCAGGCCGAAGCCTTGCTTTCGCAAGCGACGGCGACCATTCCACTGCTCACGATCTCTCTCGAAGCGCAGCTCAACCGCCTGGACGTGCTTAGGGACGGCCAGCCGGGAACGTACGCAGCGGAGCTGACCTCCCTCGCGGACATTCCCGATGTGCCAGAAATCTCCGGCTATGGGACGCCCACGGACCTATTACGCAGAAGGCCCGACATTATCGCTGCCGAGCGAATGGTTGCCGCCTCGAACGCCCGCATTGGCCAGGCTCTCGCCGACATCCGAGAGATGCAGCATATGATCGAGCGGTCGGTGATTCTCAGCACGGGCCGCGTCCTCCACGTGGTGCTCCCGGAACCGTCTGCGGCGCGTCCGGTCTCCGTGGCCGCCGCCTCTCGAATCCGGATCGCGGATGAGCGCAACCGAATTTTGCACGCTCTATTGGAAAGCGGAGGGAAGGTGGCTGGACCGGACGGCGCCGCCGCCCGACTCGGCGTTCCGCGAACGACTCTCCAGTCGCGCATGAAGAAACTAAGTTGCGGAGAAATCAGCACCATGCAGATTCGGTAATTTTCTGGCGGTATCATCTGGAGTCGTCTGGAATGATCTGCAACCGCTGCCCATCTCGTGCCTTCGGGAATGGCCTCTCAGGAGAATGACCTCGAGGTCACCATATCTGCGGAGCCAAAAACCTTCGTGCGAATTCTCAGTGCGGCTGTTTGAGGCCGGCAAAGCGCATTTTGCTGGAATTGGCGGAGTTTCGCGGTTCCAGTTACATTCGACTACTGCGCGGGGCCGCCCACGTCCCTGCGCCGCGCAAGTGCAACCCCGCAAATGCTGCTACCGCGGTCCCGGATATCGTGAACAGGTTCACGGCGAAACTCACAACACGCGGTGCAACGATTGCGGCTTCAGGCATTCCGACAGTGAGCGCAGCGCCGAGCCAGACTGGAAAAATAGCCAACTGCACAGCAGCCGCGACGCCGATGAGGTATCGTCGCCCGGTGTCATCGGCCGTGGACAACCCCGCTGTAACGCCGATCACGGCTGAAATCGCAAAGCTGCCCAGGGGACCCTTAAAGTCGGTGAATAATATTGGTCCACTGTGAATTAGGCCCACGGCTGCCCCTCCAGCAATGGCAAAACCAATGCTCACCCCCAATGCAGTGAGACCATGCCGGACAAGGTGCAAATCCTGAGACCACAAGCCGAAGGTGACCGCAAGAACCTCGGAGAGGAAAGGGAGAAAAAGGGCGGCCAGCACAATCGCGATCGGATTATTGTCGAGTATGCCTGTGGCGAGCAGGACTGCGCCAGCGGCGGCACGCGCGATATACGTGGGTGTAACATGGCTGAGCTGCCAGAGGTCCTGGATGACATCCGAGAATGGTTCGCTGAGCGGCCGTGTGACCTCCGATACGGCGTTGTTGCTGACGATCGCGCGGAGTTCACGCGATGTCATTGAATATGAGGAGCGCTTTAAGGGCTCGGCGTTCAGCAACAGGTCAACAAACGCACGCGCGTTCGGTGTGGACGTCTCAATACTGACAATCTGTCTCATGGCGTCAGGTCCGTGCACGTAGGCCTCGGTGACGGTAACCGTTTCAATACCGGCTTTGCGGGCGAGTTTCACCACATCCGCGGTGTATTCCGGTTCAATCGTAGTCCGTATTTCATGCATTCCATTACCCCTCTGAAGTAGTATGGATGAACTGAAGCATGGGTAATCTAACGAGACTGGCTCACCAGCTTGACGCCAAGAAGCATACCTGTCGGGCGATTATTGAGACGCCGAAGGGCTCCCGCAACAAATTTGATTACGATCCCGAGTCGCAACTTTTTGAACTTGGCGGCCTTCTGCCTGAAGGGATGATGTTTCCGTTTGATTTCGGGTTTGTGCCGTCTACCCTCGGCGAAGACGGAGATCCCCTCGACGTTCTTGTATTGATGGACGCACCTGCCCATGTCGGCTGCTTAGTACAGATTCGTATTATCGGGGTGATCTGTGCGGAGCAAACGCAGAACGGCAAGACGGATTCCAATGACAGGTTGCTCGGCGTCGCCATCCACTCGTATAGCAATGAGGACCTCAAATCAATCCAGGAGGTCAACGCGACATTGCTCTCCCAGATCGAGGAGTTCTTCATCTCCTATAACAAGCAGCGCGGAAAACAGTTCAAGGTCACGGGCACAGGAGGACCAAAAAAGGCTATTCGATTCCTCCAGCAAGCTGCGCGCAAAGCAAAGCGCGACAAGAAGTAAATCAGGCGCGCCGACGTATCCGGCTATTCTCAACGGGCAGCTGCGTCATTCCGCCGTGCCGAGGAGTACTGAGTCGTCATCGACTAGCAACGTCTTGGCTGAAGAGCTAATCGAAGGAATTGGCGGAGTTTCGCGGTTCCAGGGCTCTCCGCCGTGTGGTCACGAAGTCACAGCACATTGCTTCCGCCGCCCAGTTTGGGCGAAAACGGCAGAGACTTCCGTGCTCTCACGGAGAGGCGTCTTTTGGTTAACGTAGGAGCAGCCAGTGTTTTGCCCGATGGCACAATGGGGCGCTCGCTCTTCCGGAAGACGCCCTCTGCACCTGTATGGGTGATGCGTTTGCAGCGCGCGCCGGGCGCGATGTCGAGGAAGCGACGCGCCGTCGATCGACATACGCGAACGGAGCACTGGGGCGATCGCCAAAAGTGGTAGCGCAAAAGCACCTAATCTTGGGACGGTTTTTGTCTCGGTTTCCAGCAAAGTTGAGTTACCGACCAGCGAGATGACGTGATCTTCGTATATCTCCGGGCGGCACTGAAAGAGGGAAAAAAAATATGAGCACGATTACCGTCAAAGATGGCACAACAATCTTTTACAAGGATTGGGGTACCGGACAGCCGATTGTCTTCAGCCATGGCTGGCCGCTCAGCGCAGACGACTGGGATAACCAGATGTTGTTCTTCCTGCAGCATGGCTATCGCGTGATCGCCCATGATCGCCGTGGTCACGGCCGCTCGACTCAGACAGGCGACGGCCACGACATGGATCATTATGCCGACGACTTGGCGGCTCTTACGGAGCATCTCGACCTGAGAGACGCCATCCATGTTGGCCATTCCACTGGTGGCGGCGAGGTGACGCACTATCTGGCGCGGCATGGCGAAAGCCGTGTAAGCAAGGCAGCACTGATCAGCGCGGTGCCGCCGCTCATGCTGAAGACGGCCGCCAACCCACTCGGGCTTCCCAAGGGAGTGTTTGATGGTTTACAGGAGCAGCTTGCCGCAAACCGGTCCGAGTTCTACCGCGCTGTGGCGGCGGGCCCTTTCTACGGTTACAACCGACCGGGCGCGAAAGTTTCAGAGGCCGTTATTCAAAATTGGTGGCGCCAGGGCATGATGGGCGGAGCCAAAGCACATTACGACGGTATCGTTGCCTTTTCCCAAACGGATTTTACCGAAGATCTCAAAAAGATCAACGTTCCGGTCTTGGTCATGCATAGCGAGGACGATCAGATCGTGCCTTATGTAGCCTCCGGTCCGCAGTCGGCGAAGCTGCTCAAGAACGGAACCTTCATCAGCTACAAGAACCTCCCGCACGGCATGCCCACCACGCACGCGGACACGATTAACACTGACCTGTTGGCGTTTTTCAAAGCTGTGGCTAGTGCGGCGGCTTAGACGTATTCCCGGCCCTCGCTCTGTCGAAGGCCGGGATCACCTATTTCGTCGAGCAGCAAACAGTAGTCTCGAAGACGGATCGGTAGCCGGAACTTCGCACCCGGTTGAAACCTCGTGACCGCTATTTGCTCCGCAGCCTGGGCGGCGAGCGATTCCACAACTGCGACGTTCTGAACCAATTCTGCCGGCAGACTATGCCGCGCTTGCAGATATGCCGGACTGTCGTAGGAGATCCGGACGCCATCTGCATCCTCCCAAACCAAAATCTTCAGCGGAAGGTCGATGGCAATCGTCGGAGATGCAACCATGAGCGGAGTTCCCGCCTTGGGATTCCCGAAGATCAGAAGCTTGGTGGGGCGTAGCGAAAGCCCCACCTTTTCCGCCTCCCCGCTGTGGTCGATAAGGCCGAACAGCGTAACGCCCTTTGCCCGAAGAATTGTCTCTAGCCGCTCGACCGTTTGGTCGACCGAATGATGGCTCGTAATCGTAATAATGCCGTTCTCCAAGCTCGCGGTCATGATGGACCTAGGCGGAGTAGGCACTGGCCCGCATGAATGCATCAGGGTAACCTTCGTCCTGCTTGGCCGGGATTGCTACCGGCCACGATGCTCCCGATTGAAAAGCCCTCCGCGAAATCCCGAGCTTTCGCATCCGAGAGATGAGCGTCGTGCGCGGCAGACCGAGGCGCGCGGCGGCCCCTGCCCGGCCACCAACGATCCAGTTCGTCTTTTGCAGGGTCTCTGTGATGTGCTCGCGTTCCATCTCTGCGAGCGTCTGGGCGGGTCCTCTCGAGGGAGTCGCCATGACGCGCGTCAGTTCCGAAAGAGGAGGCGAGAATCGCTCTCCCTCGCTCAACAGGATTGCCCGCTCGATGAAGTTCTGCAACTCGCGGATGTTCCCCGGCCAGGCATAGCCCCGCAGCACGTCCATCACATAATCGGGAATCTCCTCGATCCTCTTGTTCATGCGCTCGCCGAAGACCCGTACATAGTGACGAACCAAAGCGGGGATATCGGCGGTGCGTTCGCGCAGCGGAGGTAGCCTCACCGGAAAGACGTTGAGCCGGTAGTAAAGGTCCGCCCGAAAACGGCGTTGGTTCACCATCTCGGTAAGGTCATGATTTGTAGCAGCCACAATTCGGACGTCGACACGAATCGTCTGCGAACTCCCCAGCCTCTCAAACTCCTGCTCTTGGAGGGCGCGCAGCAGCTTTGGCTGCAGCTCAAGCGGCAAATCCCCAATCTCGTCCAGGAACAGCGTGCCTCTATGCGCGAGTTGGAGTCGCCCTCTTCTTTGCGAAACGGCTCCTGTGAAGGCACCCCGCTCGTGTCCGAACAATTCACTCTCCAGCAGTGCGGCCGGGATCGCCGCGCAATTCAGCGGGATAAAGGGACCGCCTGCACGATGACTCTGGTTGTGGATCGCCTGGGCAATCAACTCTTTTCCCGTGCCGGTCTCTCCTTGAATCAGCACCGCGCAATCCACCGGGGCTACCAGCCTTACCTGCTCCATGACTGCTTTGAACCCCGGGCTCTCTCCGATTAGCTCTCGCTGCAAAGTGTTAGCCATTGTTTCCTTCTTTTAAGACTTGCTGAGAATTTTTCTATCAAACCAGATGCGTCGTTCGGTTTCATCGATCCAGGTTTCGAGTAAACTCGTCATGGCCATCGTGGCGAATGGCGCAAATTCGTGTGTCCGGTCTGGCTCATTGTCTCCCTCGGTTGTATCCGTCGCACTTCGGATTTGCGGCAATCGCTCTGACGGGGCCAGCCTTCGTCGATGGTCCATAGCATGCAGCGAGTATGACGCTTCTGTTGTCCGAAGACATCACGACATCGAGCAGTTTGCGCCTAACCCCTTAAGCGGGGACGCGACTACCACGTTCGAGGGATTTTCGCGGCGATCTGCGCACTGCGGGGGCCCAAATGGGAACACCCGCCCTGGTGCGCGCTTCCGGCAAACAGTCATGCAGTGGCAGTTCAACGCCGCGATCTGCCGCAATGCTTACCAGAAAGTGTTATGTGACGATGACGAGACTCGGGGATTCGCCCCCCAAGCGAAATCCCGTATTCTGTAAACGAAACGCGCTGAGACGCGTCTCGAGGGGAGGCTTTGCTGCAAGTCCTATTCTCGGCATTTCCCGGCGGCCTGCCTGGGATGTCGCTGCTGCTGATGCGCGCAGTGCTTGGTGTAGCGATGATTATCCAAGGCGCTTCCTATTTCGGCCAACCGGGCGGGACTCTCATTTTGTCGCTGGTCGGGGCGTCGGCTGTGATTTCGGGCGTTTTCTTATTACTTGGCTTCTTCACTCCGTTTATGGCAGTAGTGGCGGGACTGGATCTCATCGGGAAGGCGGTGTCGGTCATCCCTGCTCCAATTCCAGACCTGTTTTCAGCCCAACCGGCCCTCATTTTCGGCCTGACCGTGCTGGTGGCCGTTGTTGGAGCGGGTCCCGGACGGTTTTCGATAGATGCCCGCATGTTCGGTCGCCGCGAGATTATTATTCCGCTTCCTCAATCGCCCCTGGAACCGTAGCGGCGGAATTTGTCGTCGTACCACGAACGAGGTATTCGCGAATCCCCATTCCGGGTGATTTCATCTGCCAATCCCTCTGCTAGCGTCGGATTCAGCCGTCCAACTGAAGCGAATTACCAACACAAGGATATGCCATGACTCCGGATTTCGGGTATCGTGGAAGAACAGGAGACGCTCTGCGCCAGCCAATGAGCGATCAACCCAAGATCCGCGTGCTCAGTGTCGATGATCATCCTCTTCTGAGCGAAGGTATCGCCACGATCATAAACAATCAGCCGGACATGACGCTGGTATCGCAGGCGTCGAGCGCTAGGGAGGCCATTCAGCGCTATCGGGAACTTCAGCCGGATGTGACCCTAATGGATCTACGGCTTCCGGATCTCAGCGGCATCGATGCCATGATCGCGATTCGTACGGAGTTCCCCGAGGCTCGCATTATCATGCTGACGACGTTTGAAGGCGACGTCGACATCCAGCGCGCACTCCAGGCGGGCGCTCGCGCCTACCTCCTCAAAAACATGCCTCCCAGCGAGATTGTCGAAGCGATCCGGCAGGTGCGCGCCGGAAAGAAACGCGTGCCTCCGGAAATTGCGGCGCAACTCGCCGAACACATCAGCGACGAGGGACTCACGGCCCGAGAGGTAGAGGTGCTCGGAAAAGTAGCCGGCGGGAATCGCAATCGCGATATCGCAGAGTTGCTGTCGATTTCCGAAGAGACGGTTAAAGTCCACGTCAAGCACATCATGGACAAGTTGGGCGCGAAGGATCGCACCCAGGCTATCGCCATCGCGGTGCGCCGGGGAATCATCCAGCTGTAGGCAGCGATCCCGCGATCCCGATTGCCGGCTAACTCGATAGTGGTAGCGGCCCACGTTCCGCGAGTGTTATCAAAAAAGCGCTCGTTCTTGGGATGTTTTCTCGGCTTGCCCGTCGTACTCTCGTTTGGTGAAGAGCTCATGGCGTATGCCGATTGCAAAATCCGGGCGGACCCGCGGCGAAGGTCGTGCGGAATGCAAGTTCCAAAGTCTGTCCAGGGGCTCCTCCCCGAATTTGCATAACAGACGCGGACCAGGTCAACGCCGATGTGCTCAGCGTTCTGTAATGAGGCGCCTCGATCGCCAGAACGGGTCTGCGGGATATCGCAAGCACAGCGGAGGAGAGGGTTGGAATCCGTTGAATACATGCGCGATCCGCCAACATCTAAATCGTCAGGCAAAGCGCGCCCTTTTGCGCTTGGAGGTGAACCAGTGCACAGATCTTCAACTCTTAATACCGCCGGTTGGGCGATCGCTGGCATGGCAGCCCTATCCGCAAGCCTTATGAGCGGATGCGCTCGCAGCAGCCAGGCCGCGAAGGCGCCGGAAAAGCCGCTCGTTGTTGAAGTAGCGAGCGTTGTGCAGCGTGATGTCCCGATCTATAACGAGTGGATCGGGACGCTGGACGGCTACGTCAATGCGGACATCAAGGCCCAAGTCACCGGGTATTTGTTAAAGCAGGATTACACCGAAGGCTCCTTCGTCCGCAAAGGACAACTGCTGTTCGAGATCGACCCACGGCCGTTCGAGGCAGCGGTGAATCAGGCGAAAGGTCAGTTGGCGCAGGCTAATGGACAGTTGGCGCAAGCAAAGGCACAGCTTGCCCAGGCGGAGGCCCAGGTCGCAGTGGCCAAGGCCAACCAAGGCAGAACGCAGTTGGATTATGACCGCTACGTTCCTCTTGCGCAGCAGCAAGCCATCACACAGCAGGATCTTGATAACGCGACGCAGAACAACCTGGCTGCCAAGGCCCAGGTTCAGGCGGCTCTGGCACAAGTCGAAACAGCCACCGCCCAGATTCAAGCTTCCACGGCATCCGTCGAGGCAGCCAAAGCCGCGTTGGAGACCGCCCAGGTCAATCTGGGTTTTACGAAACTAAGCTCGCCAATCGACGGCATCGCAGGGTTTGCTCAGCAGCAGGTTGGAGCCCTGGTCAATGCTTCGAGCGGCCCGGTGACTACCGTTTCCACTCTCGATCCGATCAAAGTGTATTTCACAGTCGCCGAGCAGGAATATCTCGATTTCCATAGGCGTTATACGACCGAGGCCACGGTGGAGGCCGAACGCAAACAGATGAGGCTTGAACTCATCCTTGCCGATGGCACGATCTACCCGGCAAGGGGGAGTTTTTACTTTGCAGATCGGCAAGTCAATCCGAGCACTGGCGCGATCCGAGTCGCAGGTCTTTTCCCGAATCCGGGAAATACGATGCGCCCTGGACAGTACGCCAGGATTCGGCTCTCGACATTTACCCGAGAGCACGCGCTGCTTGTGCCGCAGCGGGCGGTTGGCGAGCTGCAAGGCAGCTATCAAATTGCCGTGGTCGGCGATGACGGTAAAGTCTCAATCCGTAACGTAAAGCCAGGCGAACGAGTCGGCAATCTCTGGATCATCCTGGAAGGAGTCCATCTGGGGGAGCGCGTCGTCGCCGAAGGCGTGCAGAAGGTTCGATCCGGCATGTCCGTCACGGTGAAGCCGTACGCGACAACTGCCGCCTTAACGGGGAGGTAAAGCCTTGTCCAAGTTTTTTATCAATCGCCCCATCGTGGCGATGGTGATCGCCATCGTGATGGTGATTGTCGGCGCCGTCGCGATCACCGGACTTCCCATCGCGCTGTTCCCACAGATCGCCCCTCCAGAGGTTCAAGTTTCGGCTATCTACACCGGCGCCGACGCCCAGACCATCGAACAGTCTGTCGCGACTCCCATTGAGCAGCAGATGAGCGGCGTCGACAACATGAACTACATGTATTCGCTCAATGCAACCGCGAACGGCCAGATGCGATTGATCGTCGATTTCGATTTGAAAACCGACCCAAACACGGATCTGATTCTCAGTCAGATCCGTCAGGGTCTCGCTTCACCCCAGCTTCCCGCCGAAGTCAACGCCTTAGGTGTGACGGTGCAGAAAACCTTGACCGCGCCGTTGATGCTCATCAGCCTGAATTCGCCGCACGGAAGCTACGATGGCAGATTTCTGTCGAATTACGCCTACATTAATTTGAACGATCAACTGACGCGTGTCCCTGGCATCGGAAGCGTTCAAGTATTCGGCGCCGGCCAGTACGCCATGCGTCTGTGGGTAAGGCCGGATCAGTTGGCGAAGCTCGGCATCACGGTGCCCGAAATCGTCAATGCCATCCAAACTCAAAACACGGTCAATCCCGCCGGCCAGGTGGGCAGTGAACCGGTTCCGGCCGGGCAGGAATATACCTACTCCGTGCGCGCGCGTGGCCGGCGGACTACGCCCGAGGAATTCGGAGCGATTGTCGTCCGCGAAGCGCCGGATGGCGGCATTGTGCGCGTGCGTGACGTAGCGCGGGTCGAGCTCGGCGCGCAGGACTACACTTTCAATGCGCGCTTGAACGGCAAAGCCAGCGCTATCATCGCCGTCTATCAGCTGCCTGGATCGAACGCGGTCGAGGCGGCCCGCGGAGTGAGGAAACTCATGGCCGAAGCGCGGAGGCGTTTCCCCGAGGACGTGGATTTCTCCGTATCGCTCGACACCACGCGCGCAGTGAGCGAGGGCATCCGCGAAATCGTCGTAACGCTCCTGATCGCGATCGTGCTGGTGATCGTCGTCGTCTACATCTTCTTGCAGGGCTGGCGCGCCACTCTCATCCCGCTTCTGGCCGTCCCGGTTTCCCTCGTTGGAACGTTCGTCTTCTTCCCCGTATTCGGTTTCTCGATCAATACCCTCTCCTTATTCGGTCTGGTGCTGGCCATCGGCCTGGTCGTAGACGACGCGATTGTGGTGGTGGAGGGCGTCGAGCGCCATATCGAAGACGGACTTTCTCCCAAACAGGCGGCCCTCAAGGCGATGGAAGAAATTTCCGGCCCGGTCGTCGGCATCGCCCTGGTGCTTTCGGCCGTCTTCGTACCCACCGCCTTCATCCCTGGCCTTACCGGCCGGCTGTACCAGCAATTCGCGGTGACGATTGCGATCTCTGTGATACTTTCCGCCTTCAACGCGCTCACTCTCAGCCCCGCGCTCGCCGCCCTGCTGCTTAAGCCGAAAAAGCCGAGCCGCGGCCTGGGACGGCGTTTCTTCGACTGGTTCAACCGGATGTTCGGGCGCGCCACTGAGAGCTATGTCCGCGTTTCGGGAGCATTGCTTCGGAAGAGCGCGGTCGCACTGGTTTTGCTCGTGGGATTCGGTGTGGCGGCGGGCTTCTTTGCGAACAAAGTACCTTCCAGCTTCCTGCCCGACGAGGACCAGGGTTATCTCTACATAAATCTCCAGCTCCCCAATGCTGCGTCGCTTCAACGCACCGACCAAGTGGCCCGGAGAATCGAGAGCGTGCTCGCCGGGACTCCCGGCGTCGAGTACACCAACAGCGTCATTGGCTTCAGCTTGCTCAGCTTGGTGAGAACCAGCTATAACGCGTTTTTCTTCGTCACCCTGAAGGAATGGGGCGACCGCAAAAGCCGCGACCAGCAGTTTCAGGTGATCAAGGCGCGCCTGAACCGCGAATTGAGCACGCTGCCGGAGGGCGTGGCCTTCGATTTTTCGCCGCCAGCGATCCCGGGTGTCGGCACGTCCGGCGGCTTCACCTTCATTCTCGAGGATCGCGCCGGCGGCGACGTCCAGTTCCTCGCGAACAACGTGAACACGTTTATGGCGGCTGCCCGCAAGCGTCCTGAGATTGCCGGGTTGAGCACGACGCTGCTGCCCAGCGTGCCGCAGCAGTTCGTCAACGTGGACGAAGACAAGGTGGTCAAGCAAGGGGTCCAGATCAATGACGTTTACAAGACATTGCAAACGTTCCTCGGCGGTTACTTCGTGAATTATTTCAACCGCTTCGGCCGGCAATGGCCGGTGTACATCGAAGCGGATGGGGACTTTCGCACCAAGCTCGAAAACGCCGGCCAATTCTACGTTAAAAACAATCTCGGACAAAGCGTGCCCATGTCGGCGCTGACAAAATTCCAATCGCAAACTGGTCCGGAGTTCACGATGCGCTTTAACCTGTAT
>CAYMHP010000153.1:0-13961 GCA_964390225.1 uncultured Solibacteraceae bacterium | reverse complement strand
CTCGCCGGATGGGTTCCGACGATCCTACGATCTCGTCGAAAAGCGAGGATCGGTCGATTTCTTCGCGCAAGGCCGTGTTCTCTTTTCGAACCCGTTCTTCCGCTCTCTTCCGGTCGTCTATGTCGGTTCCCGTCGCATACCATCGGACAACGTTTCCGTGCTCATCGCGAAAGGGACTGTACCGCATCAGAAACCATTTGTACAGTCCGTTCTTGCCGCGGGAGCGAAGCTCGAGTTGGAACGGTTGTCCCGACGCGAGACCCTGCCTCCGCACCTCTTTCAAGCTCTCCCAGTCATCGGGGTGCAGGAATCGGTCGCGAAAATCCGTCGAGCGGACGTCGTCGGCAGTCAGGCCCGTATAGTCGAGGACCATCTGATTCACGTCGACCACCTCACCGCCGGAGTCCAGAACGTTGATGTAGCTCGGAATCGCATCGATCGTCAGCTTCAATTCCAGCACCCGCTCCTGGAGGCGAAGTTCAGCTTTTTTGCGATCGTGGATGTCGGTCCCTGACGCGCACCATCGAACGATACACCCCTCATCGTCGCGTACGGGATTCACGCGATAGAGAAACCATCGATATTCGCCATCGTGACGGCGGACACGGGCCTCATACTCAAATGGGATCGCCGCGGAAATTCCGGCAACCCGCTCGGTCTGGACACGATCAAGATCGTCCGGGTGCACAGCCTTCTGAAAGGCCACCCCCGAAATAAAATCTTCGAGCGGGAGGCCGTAGTATTCCAGCGCAACGCGGTTGAGATAAAGCAACGTACCATCGGCGCTTACGAGATAGATGTTCTGAGGAACAGCATCAAGTATGGCCCTGAGTTCGTTTTCGCTTCCGGCGGCATGCACGGTAATTGGCGTGGCGCCGATCGCTGCCGCGCGGTCATCCGCGTCTGGCAGAAGCTTCCCGTTCGGTGCGACCGTTTGCTTCATAGGATTGAACTCAACGCAATATAAGGATTCCACATTTCATGCGCTCCGTGCACCGTCGCCGATTCAAGCCGATAAATCCATTGACGCCGCGGATGGGATCCACGAAGTATGGCTCCCTGCCGGCAGGTCGGCCCATTCGTCGTGACGGTTTCATGGCAAGACGGGTCATCGCGCACGCGGGGGGCCTCACGGTCCCTGGGTGGGACATGATCGCACTAATTTTTGAGGGCTAGCCCGTGTGCTTTCTTGCCGTATGGGAATGGGACTCCCGGCAATGGAAGTCCTTTTTTGGCGTCCGCGCTTGATTGCCCCGGCAAACGGCCTTGGGCAGCATAAGGTCCAAAACGAGGTCTGGCTAGCTAAATAGGGTCAATACCAAATCAGCTAAGCCTTTTAAAGTCTGGTGCGGAGAGGGGGACTTGAACCCCCACGAGATTGCTCCCGCTAGCACCTCAAGCTAGTGCGTCTGCCAATTCCGCCACCTCCGCGAACTGGGGTGCTACTTCTTTGCCGGGGCCTGCGGCGCGGGCGCCGGAGCGCTCGGCTGCGCAGGCGGCGCCGCCGGAACCGGAATCGTTTGGCTGGGTCCAGACTGCGGAACCGGTTGACCCGGAATCTGGACCGGTACCTGCGGCCCCGGAACGCTCTTCGCCGGGGCTTGCTTGCTTGCCGGCCGGTCTTGCAGCACGGTTGAACCCAAGCCCGCACTGCGCGTCGCCATGATCGAAAGCGTCAGCGACGTGATCATGAAGAGTACCGCTGAAATCGTGGTCGCTTTCGAAAGCAGGGTCGCCGATCCGCGCGGCCCGAATGCCGTCTGCGAACCCATCCCACCAAATGCCCCTGCCAGATCGGCCGCCTTCCCGCTCTGCAGCAATACGACAATGCAGAGGAACAGACAGACCAATACATGAACGATCAATACCAGAATATACATCGCTGTTCCCCCAGTATAGCCGATTCGGGCCTCAGCCGGACTGCGCCGCCCCCCGGGCGTAGCCGAGAAAGCGCTGCATTCCTTCGTAATCGCGCGCCGCCAGCTCATGCACAATGTGGCGCGTTAAATACTGGCGTACGAGCTCGGGCGGAAAACCGCGTGCCACCGATTCGGCCGCGACGATCTCGTCGATATGAGTCCTTCCGAAGCGGCAGGACTGCTGAAAGGCCTCCACCACGTCCGGCGTGATGACCTCGGAACGGCCCGCCCATACGGCAAAAACCATGGGCAGACCGGTCATCTCCACCCACTCGGCGCCCAGGTCGTGGACCTCGTACGGCAGCCGCGACGGATCGATGTGCAGGGCCGGATCGCCGATCACGAGCGCGGCATCGGCCACCTGCAGCATGGCATCGAGATCCGGCGCGTGCGAGACGGCTTCCGGCGCGACGCCATAGCGCTGCTCGAGGATGATCTTGGCGAGTTGCACGGAGGTTCGCGAGCTGGAGTCGAGCGCTACCGTCCGCACCTCCGCGACCGGAGGTTTCGAGATGAGAAGGATACTCCGTACCGGTCCATGGCAGGCAATTCCCGCGCCCGGAATCACCTCCAGCGCCTGACGGGTTAGCTCGAACGATGGGATGATGCCGATGTCCGCCTCGCCTGACGCGATGCGGTCGGCGCAAACGGCGGGAAGCTCAAATTCCAGCTCAAACATTCCGCGCTGCGGTCCATGCAGCATGCCCCAGACCAGGGGTGTCGTATTGAGGAAGCTGACCGCGCAGACGCGCGGTCTGGCCGCATTTTTCTTGGGCAACTCTCAGTGTATCAGGGGAGACGGTAACAGCTATTGTACGGGGAACAACCGCGTGAGTTGCGGCAGAGGGCGATTACTCACGTTGACCGACCGGCGTGTTTCCGTGCCTTTGTTATTCTCGGGGCGAGCGCTTTCCGCGTCGCGCCCGCCCAGAAAGCTCGATGAAACTACAACTCTGCCTTCTTATCGACCTGACTCTAGTCAGCGCCACCGCCGGGTATTCCCAAGTCGTATTGAACTCGGCCCCTTCGCGCGTCGTCGGACAGCCGCAGCTCGCGCTGGTTTCCGCCAACCCGAACCTCGTCGAGGGACGTGAATTTTATTCGCCCCAAGGCATCGCATTGGACACCTCGGCAACGCCTCCGATCTTATACGTAGCCGATACGATCAACAACCGCGTGCTCGCCTGGAGGAATGCTACCGGATTCTCGAACGGCGTGAAGGCCGACCTCGTCATCGGGCAGCGCGATTTTTTCAGCACTCTCGCGCAAGGCCCCGGTACGGCGTTTCAAAGCGGGCTGAACTTTCCGACCGGCCTGGCGGTCGACGCCAACGGCAATCTGTATGTCGTCGATAGCGGGAACAACCGCGTGCTGCGATTTCCTAAGCCGTTCTCGCATACGGATTTTCAGTTCCCCGATCTGTATATCGGCCAGCCGAACCTCAATTCCAGAAATCCCAACTATACCGGCGCGATCAGCGCCAGTGGAATCGCGACTAACGTCAACAACCAGCCGTATCGCGCCTCGGTGGCATTCGATGGCGCTGGGAACCTCTGGCTGACCGACCCTGCCAACCGCAGGGTGCTGCGATTCACCAAAGATCAGTTGGCCGCGGGCGGAGGCCCTCTGGTTGCGGATACCGTATTGGGCCAAACGGCATTCAACCCCACCACGCTGCAAACCCTGACTTCGAACCAGACTAAGAGCCTGCTGGCGATCCCTTCCGGCCTCGCCTTCGATTCGCTTGGGCGGCTTTACGTCTCCGACTCGGATCCGAACAATCCGAACGGCTTGAATGGGGTAAGCCGGGTCCTGATTTTCGAACCTCCCTACTTCAATGGAAAATCCGCCGCCAGAATCATGGGCGTGGTCCCGGCTCCAGCAGGGGGCGGACAGCCGTCGCAGGACACGATTGACCGCACCATCATGGTGGATCCGGAAGGCATCATTATCCTCCCCGGCGGCGCAGTCGGAGTTGTAGACTCGCAGAGCAGCCGCATCCTCTTCTTCGATGCCTATGAGCAATGGCCGCCTGAAGGTACGGCTTTTTCGCCGACGGCTCGCGCGGCTTTTGGGCAGAACGATTTCAACAATCGCAATCCGAACTCGGGCCAGGCCACCCCGTCCGGGATAACGCTCGCGTTCCCGGTTGCCGCCACGGTGGCGGGCAACCAGGTGTACATCGCCGACAGTCTCAACAACCGTGTGATCGTCTCCATCTGGTCTGGTCCCTCAGGCAGCGGCCTGGGGACACTCAGTAACGCCACTCGCGTGCTGGGCCAGGTGGACTACAAGTACAACTCCGTGAATCTAATTGAAGGCCGCGAATTCGATTTCGTGGCGCAGACGAGTCTCGGGGCGAGCGCGGACGGAGACGTGATCGTGGACGCGAGCGACCCCAATACGCCGCACCTTTACGTCGCGGATACGTACAACAACCGCGTACTCGGCTTCCGCGATCTGCGGAAGATCGGACCCGGCAGCCGCGCCGACATCGTGATCGGCCAGCCGGATATGCTAACCGCGCTGTGCAATTACAACGGCGTGCGCGCGTCGGACAGCAGTCCCGACAAGCCCAACCAGTACGGGCTGTGCCGTCCCATCGGCCTGACAGTTGACTCCAAGGGCAACCTCTACGTAGCCGATTCCGCCAACGGCCGCGTCCTGCGATTTCCGACGCCGTTTGCCCAACCTGTGCCGCTGCCGCAAGCGGACCTGGTCATCGGACAGCCGGACTTCGTCACCAAGATCACCGATCCCAGTCCCCGCACCATGAACACGCCCTACGGCGTGGCGCTGGCCGGCGACCGCGGACTGCTGGTGTCCGATCTCCGGCACAACCGGGTGCTTTTTTTCCCCTTGACCAACGGAACGTTCTCCAACGGCGAAGCCGCGACCAAAGTCTTCGGACAGCCGGACTTCTTCAGCGTCGGCTCCGGCAACGACGACGCCAGCCTGAGTTCACCGCATCACATCGCTGCCGATTCCGACACGCGGCCGTACGTCGTCGACAGCGGCAACAATCGGGTTCTGATTTTTGATCGCGTCTTTAACGCTGCCGGCACCGGCGCGCACGCTTCCCAGATCATTCCGGGTATCGGAGCGCCGCGCGGCATTCATGTGAGCCCGGCCACCGGCGAGGTCTTCGTGGGCGACTTCAACGGCAACCGGATCCTTCGTTATCCCCGTTATGACCAGCTCGTTCTGAACAACACGTCAGCGACGATCGTACCCGCCTACGCGCCGATCGCAGCATCGCTGGACCAATATGGCGACCTGTTCGTAGCCGATGCCGCCAACCGCGTCACCATTTACTTTCCGGCTCTGCAGACGCTCAACGGGGCCACCTTCCTGACGACGGAGCCCCTTGCCCCGGGCGCGGTCGCGTCAATCTGCTCGCCGGGGAGCGCGTGCGTGAACGGCACGGCGCTGTTCGGCACGGACACCGCGGCGGCCCAGAACCTGCCGCTACCGAATACGCTTGCCGATGTTCAGGTGCTGTTCAATGGCCAGCCCACGCCGCTGTACTACGTATCGCCTACTCAGATCAACTTCGTGGTGCCGATGGGGAAGAACCCCGGAGATGTTCCCACCAGCGGGTTCGCCGATCTGCAGGTGGTGAAGGTCTCGACGGGGCAGATCCTTGCGACTGGTCAGGTGCCCATGAATGTGGCCTCGCCAGGGATTATCCGTCTGCAATAAGGCGCTGGGAACGATCAGGCCGCGGTTCTCAATCAGGATGGCAGCGTGAATAACCCGGGCAACGCCGCCCCGCGGGGGAGCGTGGTCCAGATTTTCGCGACGGGCGCCGGCTTCATCCCCGGTGCGCCTCCGGACGGAGTGGGCGCGACCAGCCCTTTGCCGACACCCAACACGCCGGACGTGATTATCGGGATCTGCCGCGTGGACGACACCTCCTGCACGCACGACGTATCGGGCAATGTGAAGTACTCCGGCGTCTCCTCGTGGCCCGGCGTTTGGCAGATCAATGTCAGAATTCCGCAGAGTACGGCGCCCAGTGCCCAGGTTCCTGTCGTGGTACTGATGAACAACTACCCGAGCTCTGACGCAAATTCGGGCTTCCGCACGGTGATTGCGGTCAAGGAGTAACGATTAGCGGGCCGAGTTTCGCTGGCCGGCGTTTTCGGCCGCGCGCGCCCGTTTCAGGGTGTACATGGCGCGATCCGCCTCATCGAGGGCCTCGCGCAGCAACCGGCCGTTGGCGTCCGCCGTTCCCCAGCTAAAGGAGATCGGCAGGACGCCGAAGCCGCGCACCCGGAATTCCCGCAGCCGAAGTTCGATCTCCGCCATGCGGTTGCTGGCCACGCCGACCTTCTGGTTGTGGAACAGCACCACGAACTCGTCTCCGCCCCAGCGGAATGCCTCGTCCTCGTGGCGGATATTGGCTTTGAGCAGATTGCCGATATTGCGCAGAATCTCGTCGCCAACCAGGTGGCCGTAGCGGTCGTTGATCTCCTTGAAATTATCCATGTCGCAGACGGCCACGACGCCCGGGAACTGCACTGGGCTTTCGACGCGAGCTGCCAGTGCGGATTGGTTTAACAGGCCGGTTAGACGGTCCAGATCCTTACTGTGCTTCGCCTCCCGCCGCAGATAGTCGAGTTCGGTGGTCAGGTCGCGAATGCGATCGATCTGGCTCTCGCTCCACATCGCCATGGCAGCGAACGCCAGAACGCAATGCAGCGCGAAATCGTAGTACGATTCGTGATGCAAATACCGCGCCCAAGCGGGTGCGCTGCCGCTGTTGTAGAGATAGAGAAAGATCACCGCGTGCTCCAGGAATGCGGCCGCGAGCAGGAATAGCGAAAACCGGAAGACCTTCGCTCCCACTCCCACGTTCTTTCGTAACGTCAGGAAGTTGTAAAAGTAGACCACGCACAGGACGAGCGCTTCGGAGAAGTGGTAGGCCTCCAGGCGCGACCACCAGGCCAGCCCGTAGACCATCGCAACGAAGACGGGCAGAATGGCGATGAGCTGAAGCACCGTCCGCCAGTCCCGGAAGCCGGAAGAGAAACCGGCGCGCGCGGCGGAGACCAGCAGGATAGCGAAACCGAATTCGAAGATGGCGTATGGCGCCAGCCAGCCGGAATGGTTCGTGCTGATCAAGCCGAAGGCAAAAACCGTCGCCAGGAAGCGCATGCCCCAGGCGATCGCCCAAAGGCCGAAATAGATGACGCGCGACTGCCGGTAGAGGAAGAGAAAGACGGCCCCGAACACCAGCGCCCCAATCTGCTGGATCCAGAATGCCGTGAGGTCCGCTACCGGGCTAGACGGATCCATGGTTCAATCTCCGTTCACGCTGTGCCGGCGAACGGCCCGCGCCTTGCCTGACGCATCATCGACGTCGACGATGACGGCGTGCAGCTCGGGGGCCTGCCGAGCGGCTTCCATGCGCACTGGAAGGCCGGTCAGGAAGCGTTGCAGAATGATCCCGGTTTCCACTCCGATGACGGAGTGGTAAGGGCCCGTCATTCCGCAGTCGGTCTGGTAGGCGGTGCCGCCGGGGAGAATGCGCGTGTCGGCGGTGGGGACGTGTGTGTGAGTGCCGACCACCGCGGAGACGCGGCCATCCAGGTACCAGCCCATGGCGATTTTTTCGCTGGTCACCTCAGCGTGAAAATCGACGAATTTCACTTTCACCGAAGCATCGAGGTCACCGAGAATCTGGTCGGCCTTGCGAAAAGGGCAGTCCGTAACCGGCATGTACGTACGGCCCTGCAGATTTACCACGGCGCAATCCATTCCGTTCCGCGCGCGCACCACGATCACACCGCGTCCCGGGGCATCCGGGTAATTCGCGGGACGGAGTAGCCGCGGCTGCCGCTGGAAGTAATCATACACTTCCCGCTTGTCCCAAATATGGTTACCGGAGGTTAACACGTCCAGCCCCATGGCGAACAGCTCTTCGGCAATGGCGGGTGTCACCCCGAAGCCGCCAGCGGCATTTTCAGCATTGGCGATGGAGAGATCGATTTCGTTCGTTTCAATGATGTCCTGGAGGTGATCGGCGACAATTCTGCGGCCCGGCGAAGCGAAAATATCCCCCACGAACAGAATCTTCATTCCAGGATCAAAGTTAGCACGCCGATCGCTCTGGTATGGTCAAAGGAGATGGCGATGGAAACCCTCAACGAGCGCGACCAGCGCAAGTATGTGCGCGTACGGCGCGTGGACGAATGCGATACGCTGCACGACCTGCTCATACACTGCCTGCCCGCATTCGGGGGCGCCTACCTGCGGCGGATATATGAGATTCTGGACCGGGCGATCGGGATGGGTTGCCCCCTTACGCTGGCCATCTCCGGGCCGGTGACGGTCTCGGGACAGCACCAGACCTGGCTGCTTCCGCTGCTCGAGACCGGCTGGGTGGCATACCTCAGCACCACCGATGCCGTTTGTTACCACGACGGTCACCGCAGCCTGGATGCTTACAAATCCGGGCCGGTGCACGAGGTTCCCATTCATAGCGATGATGCGGCTTTGCGCGAATGTGGAACCATTCGCGTCACCGACATGGCGTTCGACGAAGGCGTGCTGCTCGACCAGGACCGGTTCGTGAGCGCTGTGCTGGCGCGCCCTGAGTTTCAGCGCAAAATGACGGGCACAGAACTCCGCTACCTGCTCGGCAAGTATTACGCTGCCCAGGAAGTACAGAACGGAGTGTCGCCCGGGCTGCTTTCGACCTGCCACCGGCTGGGCATCCCCGTTTTTGTAGGCGCTCCGGCGGATGGTAGCGTCTTCCTGAACTCCATGAAACTGTGGGCGATGCGGGAGTCCGGCCTGATTCCGGACTATGCTTTCGAAATCGATTTGCATGCGGAAGTTTTCGAAGCATGTGCCTATCACCGGTGGGGATTGTTCGACAATCCCGTGCACGCGCTCGGCACCATGGTTCTAGGCGGCGGCGTCCCCAAAAACTATAACTTGCAGCCCGAGCCGGCGCTCGGCCAGGTGCTGGGCCTGCCGAATGTGCGCGGCTATGTATTCGACGTGCAGATTGTGACGGCGCCGGTAACGGACGGATCGCTTTCTTCGTGCCCGCCGGGCGAGGCGGTGACCTGGGGCAAAGTAGACAAAGACACGTACCTGCAGAGCACGGAATCGATGCAGTCCGATTACTCGATCGTGATGCCATTCCTGGTGAAGGCTCTGCTCGAGAACCGGAGCCGCTACGAGCAGATGGTCCGGGAAGAAGGGCAAGAGGCAGTACTCGCCAAGGAGCCGAAAGCGCGCGGCTACCTTCGGCCGCGCGAAGGGTACCGCCTTTTCGACCAGCGTGGCGCGCTATGCGAGCGCCTCGGCGAAGACGTCCGGAACAACGCGGAGTGGCTGCGGGAGAGTTTGCGCTATCCGCTGGCGGGTGTGCGCTAGCACGATCCAGTTTTTCAGCGCTGTGATTCGCAGCTGAGCCCCAGCAGAATCGCGCGGCTCACCGCAGCGCGAACGTGAATAGCGCGCTGCCTGCCTGAATGCTCACGTACTGCTTCCCATTCACCATGTAGGTCATCGGACCTGCCGCGACGGAGGGGCCGAGGTTCGTGTCCCACAAGAGCTTGCCATCGCGGGCGTCGAGCGCGTAGAATGCGCCGTCGCGGCCTCCACTAAACAAAACGTTGCCGTCCGTGGTGAGAACGCCGGCTTCGGTGTTGGGCGCCGAGAGGCGATGCTCCCATTTTTTCTCGCCGGTTTGCGGATCGATGGCGCGGATCGCGGCGTAAACATCTTCTCCAGTAGCGCCGGGCTTGGGACGGTCGCCCGCGAAGCTCTGCTTCTCGTTGAACTCAGGCGGTCGTTCACCCTTGCTATAAATGCTGGAACTGTTTTCCCAGGTCGGAATGTAGAACAAGCCGGTTTTCGGGCTGAAAGACGGGCTGTACCAGTTCGTCGCGCCCTGGTTCCCCGGATAGACCAGTGTTCCTTCTTTCGTCGGCTCAATCCCCGGCGTTCGAATCGGCCGGCCCGCCTCGTCGAAGCCTGTCGCCCAATTCACCTTGGCAAACGGTTTACCCAGCAGGAACTTGCCGTTCGTCCGGTCCAGGACGTAGAACATTCCACTACGGTTCGCCCAAAGCATCACCTTGCGCGTGCGGCCCTGAAATGGGATGTCGGCCAGCACTGGAATTTGGGTGGAATCCCAATCGAATTCATTGTGCGGCGAGAATTGGAAGTGCCACTTGAGTTTGCCCGTGTCGCTGTCGAGCGCGACGACGGAACAACTGTAGAGGTTGTCGCCGAGACGCGCATCGCCGTTCCAATCCGGGCCGGGGTTGCCAGTGCCCCAAAACGTGAGGTTGGTTTCCGGATCGTATGAACCCGTCGCCCAAATCGGCGCACCGCCGTGCTTCCACGATTCGCCCGACCAGGTCTCGCTTCCGGGTTCGCCCGGCGCCGGCACCGTGTTGAACCGCCAGACCTCTTTTCCCGTGTTGACGTCCCATGCCGCAATGAAGCCGCGAATGCCGAACTCACCGCCGGCAACGCCCGCGATCACTTTGTCCTTAACGACGATCGGCGCGTGCGTCATGGAATACCGCAGTTTGGGATCGGCCGCCTGCGTCTTCCACAGTTCCTTTCCGGTCTTGGCGTCGAGCGCGATAACCGTGGTATCCAGCGCGGCGAGAAACACCTTGTTGTCCACGATCGCCAGCCCGCGGGTTTCCTGGCCGCAGCAATTCCGGGCGGCGGGATCGGGTTGATACGCGTACTTCCAAAATGTCTTGCCGGTGGTGGCATCGAGCGCGAACACATCATTGATCCCCTGGACGGTGTACATCACCCCATCCACCACCAAGGGCGTGACCTCGTGCTTTTCGAGCGATCGCGACTGGAACACCCACTTCAAGCTGAGGTCGTTCGCGTTCTCCGGCGTAATCTGTGTCAGCCCGCTGTGACGGTGGCTCAGGACGTTGCCGGAATACGTCAGCCAGTTCTGAGGCTCCGCGGCGGCGCGTAGGATGCGTTCGAACGGCACATTCGTCACCGGCGCGTCGCGGTTGACCTGCACGGGGATCTGCGGCCACGCGAGCGGCGCGACCAAGAGCAGCAAGAACGGACGGATCTTCATGGACACGTTACCTCTGTTTGGGCGGATACTTGTCGATCGACTTCTTGATCATATCGTCGAGCTTTTCCCGGATCTTCATCGGATCGGTCTTATCTTCGACGGCGATGGCGCGCCACACGAGCGAGCGTTGCTTTGCGTCTCGCAGGTCGAGCACGAAGGTGCCTTCGGTGTACGGTACGCGAACCAGACGCGTGCCCAGGCCGCGCCATCCGGCCGGATATGCTTCCACCTGCGTGCGCCGACCTGAGCCCAGCGAATACCGCACATTCAAATCGGGCCGATTTTCCGTTTCCACCAGCCCCTTCTCGGTGAGCAGTTTGCGGATCGCAGTCTCGATGTTCTTACGGACCAGGTCGTTATTAAGCGCAGGAGCCTTGCTGTTCAACTGACCTTGGCGGATGGCAAACGTTTTGTATTGCGAGAAATTGGCGGCTTCATCGAACTCGACGTTCACCTTCTGAGCCAAAGCGAGAACCGGGAGAAAGGCTAACAAAAGACAGGAACGTATCGACAGCAGCGGCCGCATGGGGCCGATTCTAGCATGCGGAAGATGTGGGGGCGGCCAGAGTATTAACCCGCGGCAGCGCCCGATACTGGCATATCAGCATGGATTCTCACTATAAAAACTTTCGATTGGCGGATGACGGCCACGCCACGGTACGATCGGGGTGTCAGTGCTTGATCTGATCCCTGCCTTCGATCACTGACGGTTCCGGCCAAGTCCAGCCACACAATTCCAATTTCAGTCGGAGGTTCCATGCAACCGAAGTGTGTCTTGCTGCTCTTGCTCAGCTTGGCGTGTTACGGACAGGTGAATTCCAGGGCGGCGTTCCCGGCGCTGGAGAGGCCGGGGTCCGTCTCCGCCCCGCCAGCCGGGGAGGCCACCATCTCCGTAACGCGCCTGCACCACCAACCGAACCGAAAAGCAGCGGATCTGTTTTTGAAAGCGGAGAAGTTGTCCGAGAAATCAGCCTGGGAAAAGGCTGCGGCCGCTCTCGAAGAAGGCCTGCGCCTCGACCCCGATTTTTCCGAGGGTCACTCCAACCTGGGCGTCTACTATACGAGCTTGGGACGCGTCGAAGATGCCGCGACGGAGTTCCGCCGCGCCATCGACCTCGACGCGACCACTTCCGTCTACCACTCGAATCTTGCCTTTGCGCTTCTCATTTTGAAGCACCACGACGATGCCGAAGCCGAGGCGCGGGAAGCCGTCTCGTTAGATGGCAACAACCCGACGGGCCACTTTGTTCTGGGGCTCGAGTTGACACGCGGATCGCAAACCATGAACCTGGCCATACAACACCTGCAGTATGCCGCCTCCCACGAACTCCCGGACGCGCACTACGCCCTCGCGCTGGTTTGGATGAATCGAGGCGATAAGCGGTCGGCCGATGAAGAATTGAGCGCCTACGCACGCGCCGTCGTCAGGGCCGGCTCGCGGGCGCCTTCCCGATAAGGACACCAGGGAGGCTGAAGGCCCCAATGTCACCTTCGCCTTCCTTTCAATCGGCCAGGGCATAAATTAGGGGGCGGGATGGCATCCTGCGCGCCGGTTGCCAACCGGCGCCCGCCAGACCCGTGTACACCGAAATCAAGCGGGTTGCCAACCCGCTGCAGGTTGTCAACCCGCCCTACAAATCTGCAGAACCCCTATAAGGGAGGTGATATGATCATGGTGCGACCACGAGGGTCGGACCGTTGCGCCCCGTCTTGCTCTGCGCATCTCTTTTTCTCGCCGCGAGCGCTGCCGTGTCAGCGCACCCGCCAGTTACGGTTGTGCTCGAATTTCAGGGTCCTCATTCCGAGCGCTCTGTCATGGAAATGGAACGGGAGACCCAGGCGATCTTCGAGCAGGCCGGCGTTCACCTCAATTGGCGGCTGCGCAGCGAGGTTGAGGGCGAGGCTCTTCAGAACCTGGTGGTGGTCCGCTTCAATGGACGCTGCATCTTCGAGCCGCTCCCTTATCTCTATGATGAACGGGGACCGCTCGCCTATACCCACACCGTAGACGGCGCGGTGCTGCCGTTCAGCGAAGTGGCTTGCGACAACGTCACGGCCTCCATCCGTTCGGCGATGTTCGGCGGCGATTACGCGCATGCCGATCAACTGCTGGGCCGCGCGCTGGGCCGTGTGGTCGCGCACGAACTGGTCCATATCCTGGCGCGTTCGGGAGCGCACGGGAAGACTGGTGTCGCCGAGGCGGCGCTCTCCGGCAAACAGCTGATCGGCGGCGCATTACCTCTCGATAACCGCGACCTGCAGCGCGTTCGCTGATCGCCGCCATCAATTTTTTCGATTCGACACCCCAAAAATGAGCTGGTAATCTGCTCATGACCAGTCTCACTGGCGCCAATGACGGCGCCGAGTTCGCTCCCGGGTTGCGAGCGTCACGTGCCAATGCCGGCACGCCATTCTCAGCTCCAACAGGAGACGAACTTGCTACTCAACGTACGCGAGCGCGCGGCGCTCTCTCTTTTCTGCATTGCTCTTTTTGCAGGGACGGCTTTTGGCCAGTCCTACCAGGGCGGCGTTCGCGGCACCATCACCGATCCTGAAGCCGCGGCGATTACAGACGCCAAGGTCACCTTGATCGACGAAGCGACGCATACGGAGCGCTCCACCTTGAGCAGTTCGGCTGGTGAGTACGTTTTCAATGCGGTCGAGCCCGCAACTTATCTGCTGGTAGTGGAAGCCCCTGGTTTCAAGCGCTTCGAGCGGCATGGCGTCATCGTTGCGACGCAGCAATTCCTCACCGTCGACCTCAAGCTCGAGGTGGGCCAGGTAACCGAAAGTGTCAACGTGACCGAAGACGTGCCGCTCATCGAAAGCGCCACGGCTTCCAATGGACAGGTACTCGACCGGCAGAAGATGGTCGATCTTCCGAACCTCGGTCGCAATCCGTTTCTACTCTCGCGGCTGGCGAATAACGTCGTGGTCGCGGGCGATCCGCGTTTCAA
>CAYMHP010000152.1:0-14146 GCA_964390225.1 uncultured Solibacteraceae bacterium | reverse complement strand
GACTGATTCTGCTGATCGGCATCGTGAAGAAAAACGCCATCATGATGATCGACTTCGCGCTCGAGGCCGAGCGCGAGCAGGGCAAATCGCCGGAGGATTCCATCTACCAGGCGTGCCTGCTCCGCTTCCGCCCGATCATGATGACTACGTTGGCGGCGCTGCTCGGCGGTATTCCTCTCGCGCTCGGCAGCGGGACCGGGTCGGAACTGCGCCGGCCACTAGGGATCACGATCGTGGGCGGGCTGATCCTGAGCCAGGTGCTGACCCTCTACACGACGCCGGTCGTCTATCTTTTCTTCGACCGGCTGGCGCGGCGGCTCGCCCACTTGCGCGTCGGCAATCGCGACACAAACAGGCAAGAGGCTCCGGCATACCCGCTGCGTCCGGAGGAGATGTGAGCCTTTCGGCGCCGTTCATCAAGCGGCCGGTTGCAACCTCGCTTTTGACCGCGGGACTGGCGCTGGCGGGAGCCATCGCCTACAAGATGCTGCCCGTGGCCCCGCTGCCGGAGGTGGAGTTCCCCACCATCAGCGTTGCCGCCGCCCTGCCCGGCGCCAGCCCCGAAACGATGGCCGCAACGGTGGCCACGCCGCTCGAACGGCAGTTCGGCAGAATCGCCGGTGTCACGGAGATGACCTCCGCCAGCGGCCTCGGCAGCACCAACATCGTGCTGCAGTTCGATTTGAGCCGGGACATCGACGGCGCCGCGCGCGATGTGCAGGCAGCCATCAACGCGGCTCGCGGCCAATTGCCCGCCAATTTGCCTAACAATCCCACCTACCGGAAAATCAATCCCGCGGACGCCCCGATCCTGATTCTTGCCTTGACTTCCGACAGCTATGACGTGAGCCAGATGTACGACTCGGCCGATTCCATCCTGGCGCAGAAACTGGCGCAAGTGGAGGGCGTCGGTCAGGTGACCGTCGGCGGAGGCGCGAAGCCGGCGGTGCGCGTCGAACTGAATCCACGAGCGTTGGAAAGCTTTCGAATCGGGCTGGACCAGGTGCGCACCACTCTGGCGAATGCCAACGCCCATACGCCCACGGGCAAGCTGTCCAATGGAGCGAGCACCTGGGAGTTGGCTACCACCGATCAGCTCTTCAAAGCCGCACAGTATCAGGAACTGATCGTCAGTTATCAAAACGGAAGCAGCGTGCGGTTGGGCGACGTGGCGGACATTGTCGATTCCGTGCAGGACCGACGCAACGCCGGGCTTGCCAATGGCAAACCCGCCGTGCTGATCATTCTGTTTCGCCAGCCCGAAGCGAACATGATTGAGACCGTCGATCGCGTTCGCGCGCTGCTCCCCAGGCTGGCGGCTTCCATACCGCCGGCCATCCATTTAAACGTAGTCGTGGACCGGACGACGACGATCCGTGCCTCGGTGGCTGATGTGCAGTTTACGCTCATGCTGGCGATCGCGCTGGTGGTAGTGGTGGTGTTTCTGTTTCTGCGAAACGGCTGGGCCACATTCATACCCGGCATCGCTCTGCCGCTTTCCCTGTTGGGAACCTTCGCCGTCATGTACCTGCTCGGGTACAGCCTGGATAACCTTTCGTTGATGGCACTGACCATCTGCACGGGGTTCGTGGTGGATGACGCGATCGTGGTGATCGAGAATATCGCGCGGTATCTGGAACAGGGGATGCCGCCTTTTCAGGCGGCGCTGCGCGGCTCGTCGGAGATCGGTTTCACCGTGCTTTCGATGAGCGTTTCGCTCGTGGCCGTCTTCATTCCCATCCTATTGATGGGAGGCATCGTCGGCCGGCTCTTCCGCGAGTTCGCGGTCACGCTCGCAGTAGCCATCGGGGTCTCGCTGGTAGTTTCGCTGACGACCACACCCATGATGTGCGCGCGTTTCCTGCGGGCGGAGCGCGAACGGTCTCACGGGCGTTTCTATCGGGCAGGGGAGCGTGCATTCGACTGGTTATTAGGGCAGTATGAGGCCGCTCTCTCCTGGGTATTGCGGCACCCTTCGACCACCCTGGTCGTGACGCTGCTGGCGATCGTGTTGAACATTTACCTCTATATCGTCGTACCCAAAGGCTTCTTCCGACAGCAGGACACGGGGCGCATTACGGGGTCGATCGTAGGGGCTCAGGATATTTCGTTTCCGGCCATGCGGCAGAAGCTGACACAGTTTATTGCGGTGATGCAGAGCGACCCGGCGGTCCAAAATGTGGTCGGCTTTACGGGGGGAGGGTCGGTGAACACGGGCCGCGTTTTTGCCGACCTGAAGGACCGTAACATTCGCAAGGTCAGCGCCGAC
This sequence comes from uncultured Solibacteraceae bacterium, assembly GCA_964390225.1. Taxonomy (GTDB): domain Bacteria; phylum Acidobacteriota; class Terriglobia; order Bryobacterales; family Bryobacteraceae; genus PSRJ01. Next base: position 11,877 of record CAYMHP010000152.1, on the reverse strand, counting down.
CAGGTGATCAACCGCTTGCGGGGCCGGCTGGCGCGGATTCCCGGAGCCACCCTCTACCTCCAATCCGTGCAGGACATCCGCGTGGGAGGCCGCGCCAGCAACTCGCAGTACCAATACACTTTGCGCTCCGATAATTTGAACGACCTGTACAGCTGGTCCGGACGCCTGCTGGACCGGTTACGGCAGTTGCCTCAAATTCGCGACGCCAACTCCGATCTGCAAAATAAGGGCATCGAATCCCACTTGACGATCGACCGCGATACGGCGGCGCGCCTCGGGCTCTCACCGCAGTCGATCGACGAAGCGCTCTACGATTCCTTCGGCCAGCGCGATGTCTCTACGATGTACACGCCGCTCAACCAGTATTTTGTGGTGATGGAGGTAGACCCGCGTTTCCAGCAGGACCCCAATTCCCTGCGAGGCATCTACATTCGTTCCGCCAACGGAAGCGAGGTGCCGCTCAGCGCGGTGGCGCGCCTGCAGGAGACCAACACGACCCTGGCGGTCAATCACCAGGGCCAATTCCCTTCAGTGACGCTGTCCTTCAACCTCGCGCCGGGGGTTGCGCTGGGACAGGCCGTGAGTGCGCTCGATACGGCGGAGCGGCAGATCGGAATGCCGGGGAATGTGCAGGGGAGTTTCCAGGGAACGGCGCAGGCCTTTCAGGCTTCCCTCGCGAACGAGTCATACCTGATTCTGGCGGCGCTCGTCACCGTCTATATCGTGCTCGGGGTCCTATACGAAAGTTACGTCCATCCGATCACGATTCTCTCCACGCTGCCCTCGGCAGGAGTGGGAGCGCTGCTCGCGCTCCTGATTACAGGCCAGGAACTCAGCGTGATCGCTCTGATCGGCATCATCCTGCTGATCGGGATCGTGAAGAAGAACGCCATCATGATGATCGATTTTGCTTTAGTCGCCGAGCGGAACGAGGGCAAGAATTCGCGGGATGCCATCTACGAAGCCTCACTGCTGCGTTTCCGTCCGATTATGATGACGACCATGGCAGCGATGCTCGGCGCCGTGCCGCTGGCCGTCGGCGGAGGAGCGGGGTCGGAGCTTCGCCAGCCTCTGGGAATCACGATCGTCGGAGGCCTGATTGTAAGCCAGATGCTCACGCTCTTCACAACCCCGGTCATCTATCTCTATCTCGACCGGCTGCGGCTGTGGGCCGCGCGCGTTCTGCCGCACCGTGCGCCGAGGCCGCTGCCAGATACGGGATAACGGCCGGCGCTCAGCCGCGCCAATCATTACCGCGGCTGAAAAGCCGCAGCCTTCCAGCCCCGACCCGTAAGGGCGGGGGTGTATTCCGGCGACGAACCCGCGGCGTTACCGCCTCGGCTGAAAGAACATTTCAGCTGCGTCCCGTGAGGGCACGGGTAGGGTTGGCGCGTTTCTGATCGCGCCAGCTTTCGGTACCGCCGGCGTTACCGCTCTCGGCGAGAATGGGGAGATGCCGCCATTTTCAGCCGCCGAGACCGCCAAAACACTGCGCACTCTCCACGAAGGGCCCCGAATCTTAGTGCTCCCGAATGCCTGGGACCCGGGCAGCGCCCGGATTATCGAGCATGCCGGATTCCCGGCGATCGCTACCAGCAGCGCCGGCATCGCCAATTCGCTTGCGTACCCCGATGGCGAACGAATCGGCCGCGGCTTGATGCTCGAAGCGGTGCGGCGGATCGCGGAGGCAGTTTCCGTCCCTGTCACGGCGGATATGGAGGCGGGATACGGATCGTCTGTTTCGGACATCGAGGAGATGACCCGAGGGGTTCTCGAAAACGGCCTGGCGGGGATTAACTTCGAAGATTCCGACCATCACCAGCTAATCGAAATCGCTAAGCAGGTGGAGCGGATCCGCGCCATCCGGAGAGTCGCGGAAGCGGCCGGCGTTCCGCTGGTCATCAACGCGCGCATTGACACCTATTTGCTGAATTTCGGCTCGCCGGAAGAACGCTTTGCCGAAACGCTTCAGCGTGCCGAGGCTTACCGGAGCGCGGGCGCCGATTGTGTATACCCGATCGGGGTGCGCGATGGCGACACGATTGCAAGGCTGGCTGAGGCGATTCCGCGGCCGATCAACGTGATGGCGTTTCCAGGCAGTCCGACCATTCCGCAACTGGAGCAGATGGGAGTGGCTCGGGTTACTTTTGGTTCGGGCACGATGCGCGCGGCCATGGCTCTTCTGCGGCGCATCGCCGACGAACTCAAACATCATGGAACGTATTCGGCGCTGGCGGAAAGTACGCACCTCTCGCACTTAGAAATGAACCGGCTCATGGAGAGGTAACGACGGGTACTACGACAGAGCCGGATTCGTCGCGGCCGAACGCGCGCCCGCCTATAATCGAAGCGTCATGCACGACGGCGCACTTTCCGGATCGCTCGGTGTGCTGTTTCTCTATGACGTCGCCGACGAGATCAATCTTGATCGTCTGCGCTCGATCCTGAAGATTCCGCCGCCCGGAAGAGAGCCCGTTTTCCGCCATCCCGCGCCGGAATACGTGCAATTCAGCAAACCTCCCGTCGTCGAACGCCTGGAGCCTTTAACGAGCGGCGCCGGCGAGCATGCCGGAGGGCGCCTGGCGTATTACGACTACGGCGTCGTAGGCGTGCGGCTGGACGTGCCCTTTCACGGCGACTGGCAGACGATTATCGATCTGGTCGCCCGCTGGATGAACTCGCCGGAGTTGGAACAACGGGTTGCCGTCATGATTCAGGAGCATGTGAAGCGGGCCGGGACTGCCCTGATCAACCCCTACTCGGAACGGCTAAGCGAAGATTACTTCATCATCACTCTCGCGCCGGTCAGCGGTCCCGATCAGCGGCAACTAACGGCCAGCGAGTTGATTGACAACTACGGCGCTGAGATCGCGCAGATCGTCAGGGGAGAGGTCGCCAGGTTTTCCAGGTCCGAACTCGCCGAGATTCTGGCGCCGAGGATGTCGTACTACGAAACCGATCTTCTCGTGGTCGGCTGGACCGCTGCGTTCGTTTACGACACCCCCGAGGGCGCGGTTTCCAGCATTCAGCTTTTGGAATACGCCAATACGCAACTGCTTGAATTTCGCCATTACGACGCCGTGCTGACGCGTGTGCTTTCCGACGTTTATCGATCCCTGGAGCATGGTACGGGCGTTCTGGGGCGTTGGCGCATGGCGCGGGACGCCGAACGGCTGAGCCGCATCCGTCTCGACGTCCGCGAATTGACCGAGCGGGTGGATAATTCGATTAAGTTCTTGAGCGACATGTTCGCCGCCCGGCTCTATCGCATGGCCGCCGGAAGAATCGGCGTGCCGGATTACCGGGGGCTCGTAGACCAGAAACTGGAGAGCGCCGGCGAGCTATACGGCTTCATGATGGACCGGTTCTACCAGGGGCGCTCGTTCGCCCTGGAAGTGATGGTCGTCATCATTCTCGTGATCGAACTCGTGTTTCTGTTCCGGCCCCCGAAGTGAGAACCTTCTGGCGCAGACTACTTCTTCTTTCCGCCTCCGCGCATCCGGTTCATCATCTCGGTGGAAGGCGGCACAATGCCTTTCAGGCGGAGATAGACGGCCATGGCGCCATAGCACTCGTTGTCGTGAGAGAGATTTCCGAATAACGTCGTTAACCGAGGATGCTCACCGCGGAAGGTGGGAACAGGTTCGGCCGCGTTGGCGTCGGTGAGACCGTTATACACGGGATCGCACGCATCGAACGATTCCTTAAGCGCGGCCACCAGATCCGCCTTCGCCGTCTTGGAGCCGGCGTTGAGATTTTGCCGGGAGCCGCCAATTGTGGAGCAGGTGTTCATTTGCGCATCGGCGACGTGGGCAACCCGTCCCCCGAAGGTCGGCTCTTCCTTGGTCGGCTGGAAGCTGTAGCCGTCTTCCGGCATCTTCTCGGCTGCCTGCGTGAGCAGCATCTTCAACTGGTTGTAGTTCTGCTTCACGTCCGCAGCCATGCTGGGCGGCGCGTTTTGGGCATACAGGGCAGACGTGCAGAGTCCCGCCACTAACCCGGCAACCGGGAAAAATCGTTTCATTTGCGTTTCTCCTCTGAGTGTTTACACGTAGTTAGACCGTTAAGACGTCGCACCAGGGGCAATCGTAACGGGGCCGCGCTAAGTTCCGCCTGCATGCGCACGGCTCGGCGAACGCGTGTTTTGTTACTTCAATTGAGCGGTGACGAGAGGCGAACCCGATTTCGGGTTGCACCACGCGATGAATGTATCTTTTCCAGCATGCACGACCCGCGGGTAGCCGAGCGCCATGCGGCCGCCCTGCGCCGCCTCAACGACGGGACCGGGCATACCGGCAGCGGTTACATGACGGGCGAGGACGCGAGCGGCGTTTTCCTTGCCCTGCTCGAGCCACGAGACGGTGGCGCCGCCGTCGTCGGAAAGCGCAACCGAAGTGTAACCGTACGCGTGACCCGTGCTGACCACGATCGGCTTCGTGAACGTGGTTCCGGCATCGCTCGAGAAAACCAGCTCGACGCGCGGGTTATCGTCCGCGCCCGTGTACCACGCCAGGGCAACGCGGTCTCCGTTGGCGGCCACAGCGGCGGCGTTGGTCGGGCAGGCGTTCAGTACCCACTTGTCGTCGTGGACGATCTTCGATGGTGTCCACTTGCCATTCTCGTACCGGATGACCGCGATGTCGCGCACGTCCTCGGGTGTGTGATCGCGATAAGCGACGAGCAAGCCGCGCGAGGTTTTGGCCACGGCCGTCGGGCAGCACGAGCAGATATCCTTATCCAGGATGTCTTCCTTCTCCGGCTTACCGGCCGCGTTCAAGGTGGTGCGGATCAGGTAACCGGGGCCGTCTTCGCCTTTCGGCGTTTCGAGCCAGAACAACGAGGCATCACCGGCCGGGTTTCCCGCCATGGAAACAAGACCGTGCTGCACCGGGCTGCGATCTTTGTTCGCCATCACCGGGGCGCTCCACGTCATGCCATCGGTGGAAGAAGACACGTAGATGAACTCGGCGTCGCTCGATTCCATCGGCATTTCGACCCAGTGCGCCAGCCAGTGGCCATTGCTGAGCTGCGCCACCTCGGGCACTTCCGCGGGATGCCGGAAAAAGTGCCGTTCGCCCGCAATCGTGTGCGGCGCCGACCAATTGCCACCAGTTCTCACGGCGTAGCGCAGTGTAAACAGCCCGTTCTTGGCCGGCTCGATCCAACTCAAGAGCGCGTTGCCGTCCGGCGTAACCGACCAGTTTGGCTGCAGACTTCCAGGGGCGGACGGATTGGGCAAGTTGACTGCGCTCGGGCCAGCAGCGGTCGCGGCAAACGCGAGCGTCGTGAGCAGCACAGCAGCGAAGAAGGTTCGGATCGGCGTCATGGCAGTTCCTTTACGGTGAAGCATCAAATTCGATCGAGAGGAAGATACGGCGCGGGATTGGCTGGGAGGCAGGGATTCGAACCCCGATACGCAGATCCAGAGTCTGCAGTCTTACCGTTAGACGACCTCCCAACGAGATTCCTATTTTATCAAACGGTTGGACGGGCGATCTAGAGAGTGCGGCGTAGTACACTGAAATTTCGCAATGAAAAGTGGTTGGCGGCTGAGCCTGGTGCTGGCCCTGTGCGCTTCCGCCGCTTGGGCCGTTGATTGGAAGGCGCTGAAACCACAGGGTTACGTCAGCGACTTCGCAGGTGTGATCGACCCTGCCACCAAGCAACAGCTGGAAGCTTATTGCGTCGTCGTCGAGCAGTCAACCGGCGCGCAAATGGCCCTGGTCACAATCCCGACTCTTGAGCAGGAGCCCATCGAAGACGTGGCCAATACCCTCTTCCGCGCCTGGGGAGTAGGGCAGAAGGGCAAAAACGAAGGCATTCTGCTGCTGCTGGCCATCAACGACCGGCGCAGCCGGCTGGAAGTCGGCTACGGCCTGGAACCGATTCTTCCCGATGGGTTCGACGGCAGTATTCTGCGCCAGATGCGCCCCGCGTTGCGCGAGCAACACTATGGCGAAGCGCTGATGGCCGCTGCGGAAACCATCGGCAACACGATCGCGCAAGCCAAGCACGTCGCTCTTCAGGCGCGCCTGCCGCGGCGCATGCGGCCCACCCCTTCGAATTCGATTCCGTGGCCGGTGGTGCTCGGGGGAATTTTCCTTTTGCTCTGGCTGATGCGGTCGGGCGGTCCGCGCGGGTACGGTGGCGGGGGTGGGGGCGGCTTTCTACCGGGTCTGATCCTCGGAGGTATGCTGGGCCGCTCCAGTTGGGGCAGCCGCGGTAGCGGTGGGTTCGGCGGGTACGACTCGGGCGATGGTTTCGGAGGTTTCGGCGGCGGCGACTCCGGGGGCGGAGGCGCTTCCAGCGACTGGTGAGGATGGCCATGGATAAGGTGCTCGACGAGCTCTTACAGAAGTTGCAGAAGGCCTATGGCGACCGGCTGGTTTCGGTAGTCTTATACGGGTCTGCTGCTTCCGGCGATCACCATCCGAAGTTTTCCGACTTCAACATTCTGTGCGTGCTGTCTACGATTACCCCGCGCGAGCTCCGCGAGAGCGAAGATATTTTTCGCTGGTGGCGCGAGCAGGGCAGCCCTTCCCCGCTGTTGCTCTCGGAACATGAGGTGGCTACTTCGACCGACTGCTTCGCCATCGAGTTCTTGGATATGCAGCAACATCACCGGCTGCTTTACGGCAAGGATGTGATTACGCCACTGGTGGTGGACCGCTCGTTTTACCGTGCCCAGGTCGAGCACGATCTCAGGGCGAAATTGCTGCGGCTTCGCCAGAAGGCATCGGGAATGCTTTCCGATGACGATTTGCTGCGGCGGCTGCTGGCGGACTCCGTTTCCACCTTTTGCGTGCTCTTCCGCCACGCGCTTGCGCTCGATGGCGCCGAGCCTCCGGCATTGAAGCGGGATGTGATTGAACGGGCGCGCGAACGTTTCGGAATCGATCCGTCGCCGTTCCAAAAACTCCTCGAACTTCGGGAGGAGCGCATGAAGCCCCGAGAGTTGGAACCGGTCGGCTTGTTGGGATCGTACCTGGAAGGGATTGGAAAAGTAATCGACGCCGTGGACCGGTTGGGAAAATAGGAGAATTTTTGTGAAAGCTGCTCTGATCGTAATTTTGGTGCTGGTCGTGGTGGCTGTAGCGGCCGGAAGCCAGTTTGTCAGCGTGCGAAACGACCTCGTAACGCAACGGGAGGCTGTGAATGCGGCATGGTCCCAGGTGGACGTGGCCCTGCAGCGCCGGGCCGACCTGATCCCCAACCTGGTGGAAACGGTCAAGGGTTTTGCGAGCCATGAGACCGAGGTCTTCCGCGACATCGCGAACGCGCGCGCGGCCCTGATCAACGGCCGCACACCACAGGAGAAGATCCAGGCGAACGATCAATTGACAGGCGCGCTCTCTCGTTTGCTGGTCGTGGCGGAGAACTACCCTCAATTGAAATCCAACGAGAATTTTCTTCGCCTGCAGGATGAAATCGCCGGAACCGAGAACCGCATCGCCGTAGAGCGCCGCAAGTATAACGAGACGCTGCAGCGCTACAACACGGCCATACAGGTTTTCCCGAATAACATCGTCGCGGGGATGTCCGGTTTTAGCCGCAACGACGCTTACTTCCGGACGGATGCCGGCGCGCGGGCCGTCCCTAAGGTCCAATTCTGATGGCCGACGTACCGCGTCTCCAGCAGATTGCCGCCGGGTTGGGTGTCCCGACGGTCCGCCGGCACATTTTCCTCTGCTCCGACCAGACCAAACCGAAGTGCTGCGCGAAAGAGGCCGGGCTGGAGTCCTGGGATTACTTGAAACGCCGTCTGGCCGAGCTGGGGCTGCTCGATCGCGTCTATCGAAGTAAGGCCAACTGCCTGCGCATCTGTGAACAAGGGCCGATTGCGCTGGTTTACCCGGAAGGCGTCTGGTATCACTCGGCCACTCCCGAAGTCCTGGAGCGAATCATTCAGGAACATCTCGTGAACGGGCAGGTGGTCGAGGAGTTTGCGTTCGCACGCAATCCCCTGGGCTAGTCGGCTTCGTCTTCGGCAGGCTCCTCCGGCGGCTCCCAATCGTCCAGCAAGTCGGGGTTCTTAGCGAACCGTTTCAGCACGCGAAAGATATCGCCTGATCGAAAGCCGGCCCGCAGCAGCCTGCGGTAGGCTTGTGCGAGGTCTTTATCCTCCTGAAATAGCGCTTCGCGCGGCGCTAGACGGTACTTGCGGCGGACCCAATCCTCGATGAGCGCCTCCTCGTTGATATCCTCGTAGACCTTGCGCACGCTCCGTTCGGCCACGGCCGGAGCGACGCGCCGCTGCCGCAGGTCCTGAACGACCCTGGTGCGGCCCAACTTGTCGTTCGCCAGCCGCGACGCTGCGAAGCTCTCCGCGAATTTCTGGTCGTTAAGGTAGCCGTGGTCCTTTAAGCGGCTCAGAAGGTCGTCTACGTCTTCCAGCCGCTCCGCGCGGCGGCGAAGCTTCTCGCGGAGCTCTCCCGTGGAATGGGCTCGCCCGGCCAGAACCTTGAGTGCGTAGGCCCACAGTGCCTCATTGTCCAAGCGGCGGATCTTACGGTCCTGGCTCATCTGGTTTCTCTTGCGGAGTATACTGGAACTGGCGCAAGCTGGTGCTTTTCCCACCGACTGTTAGATCGGATCAAGAGGAGGAAAACATGGACAAGAACGGACTTTCTAGCTTCCTGTTGGGTTTGGGTGTGGGGGTCGGAATCGGCATGCTCTTCGCGCCGAAATCCGGCCAGGAGACGCGCGATTTGCTCGCCAATAAAGCCGGCGAGGGCACAGATTATCTGAAGAAGCGTAGCACGGAGATCAAGCAGTCCGCGTCCGAGTGGGTCGACAAGGGCAAAGACGCGCTGGGCCGGCAGAAGGACAACCTCGCCGATGCGATGGAAGCCGGCCGCCAGGCGTATCGCGACACCGTGAATCAGCCGCAGCAGCCGCCCTCCGAAGGCTTCTCGCGGTAGTGGGACGGCAAGTTCGATGTCTGACGACGTCTTCCGAATCGTAGTTACGGTGGCGGTAGCGCTCGCGTGCGTGGCGTTTCTCGTCCAGGCGGGCGTCGCTATCGCCTTATTCGGAGTGATCCGGAAGATGCAGGCGAAGGTGATGCCGCTCGTTGACAAGGCGGAGATCGTGGTTACGAAGGCGTCGCCCGTGGTGGAAAAAATCGGGCCCGTCATCGATCAGGCCCGCCCCATCATCGCAAAGATCGGTCCCGCGATCGACAAGGCCACGGCTATACTGGCGACCACCCACGAGATCATGGAAGAGACGCGCCCGCGGATCCGGGAAATCTCGACGGAGGGCGCGGCCATGGTGAAGTCTGGTCGCGAGCAGATGGAGCGAATTGGCAAGCTGCTGCATGATGCGAGCGACCGCGCCCGCCAGCGTCTCGAACAGATCGACCACTCGGTGGATAGCACCGTCGAACAAGTAGAACAGGTCGGCGAATCCGTGAAGCGCGCCGTCATGAAACCTGTGCGGGAAGTGAACGGCCTGGCCGCCGGCATTTCTGCCGTCCTTTCCACCCTCGTCCGCGGATCCCGGAAATCCTCCGTGGACCACGCTACGCAGGACGAGGAGATGTTCATCTAGGGCTCAGGCGCGCGGTTCCGTAGCGCCGGCGGTCGTAGCCGTCGATCCGGATCTCACCTCTCCTCAAAAGTTCGACTATCGTTCGCTTTGCTTCGCGCCCACGCCACTACCAGCCTAATCTGATCGTACGTGATCTCAGCCGCTAACGCCTCCCGCAGGGGCTTCAGCCACTGCGAGCCGAGGCGCTCGACGGCCTCGGCGATCAGACGATGTGCCTCCTCGCCGACCCACTCGACTCGGTAGCTCACGCGCCCCTTCTCGACGAGGTCCGCCACCAGGTTCACAACCGTCGAAACCTGCCGGCCGCGAATCTGGGCGATTTCCTCGAAGCTCTTTCCTTCCGCTAGGAGGTGCAGCGTCTGGTCGGCGGGCGAGACTTGCGCGACTTCCGGCGCCGCGGCGCGTTCGCCCCTGTCGAAAGCCTCGAACGTTGCGAAAATTCCTGCCCCATAAAGTTCCGCCTTGCGCTCGCCGATGCCGAAGACGCCAAGTAACTCCCGCAAGTTGGTGGGCCGCTTGCGGCAGAGGTCCTCGAGTGCGGCATCGCTCAACACCACATAAGCGGGCACGCCGGACTGTTGCGCGGTCCGGCGCCGCCAATCTTTGAAGAGGTCGAGCAACTCGGATTTAGTATCGGTTTTCGCCCTGCGGGATTGGGCTTCCGTTTTGGCGGCGCGCGGCGATTCCGTTTTTGGCTGTGCCTGTCTCTTTCTCGCGGCCGGCACTTGCTCCGGCGGCGCCTTCAGCCATTCGGGTACATTGCCGCAGACGTCGCACATCTCGCAGCGCGGCCATTTCGGGGTCTGGCCGAAGTGCAGGCAGATCTGCCGGTGCCGGCACTGGCTGTTTTCGGCGAAACGGCGGATCGCGTGGTAACGCTGCCAGGCGCGCTCCTGTTCATCGCGATCGGTTAGCTTCTCGATGAAGTACGCGAGCAGTCCGGCATCTTTGGGCCGCCACAAAAGCACACAATCGGACGGCTCGCCATCGCGGCCGGCACGCCCCGCCTCCTGGTAATACTGCTCGATCGACTTTGGCAGCGAGGTGTGAATCACGGCGCGCACGGCAGGCTTGTTAATGCCGAGTCCGAACGCAATCGTGCCCACCAGGACGCGCACTTCGTCATTCATCCACAGCTCCTGATTGCGCCGGCGGAGTTCGTTTTCCATTTGGCCGTGGTAGGGAATTGCCGCAATGCCGCGGTCGGCTAAGGAATCGACCGTCTCTTCCACGCTGGCAATGGTGGGCGCGTAGACGATCACGCTTTCGCCCGCGTAGGCTCGCAGAGCCGCCAGCAGGAGTCGCGTATGATTCTGCTTGTCGCATTGGTGCACGTTATAGCGCAGGTTGGCGCGATGAAAGCTGGCGATGTACTTGTGGGGCTCGTGCAGCTGCAGTTGCTGCAGAATGTCGTGCCGCACGCGCTGCGTAGCGCTGGCGGTGAAGGCGGCGATCGGCTTGTCGGGGAAGTGCTGGCGGAGAGCGCTGAGTTGCCGGTATTCGGGACGGAACTCGTGTCCCCATTCCGAGATGCAGTGCGCCTCGTCAATGGCAAAGCACGCCACCGGCACGTTTCGGAGCCACGCAACCGTATCCTGGCGGGCCAGCCGTTCCGGGGAAAGATATAAAAGCCGGAAGGCGCCCTGCGCCGCAGCTCGCATCACGTTCCGTTGCTCCTCGGGCGATTGCGTGCTGTTCACGAGAGCGGCCGGGATGCCCATATCCGCGAGTTGCGCTACCTGATCCTGCATGAGCGCGATCAGCGGCGAGATCACTACCACGGTTTGCCCCAGCACCAAAGCGGGCAGTTGATAGCAGAGCGACTTCCCTCCGCCGGTAGGCATCACCACGGCCACGTCGTGGCCGGACATCAGGCTGTGGATAATGCGCTCCTGCAGCGGACGGAACGAGTCGTATCCCCAATACCGTTTGAGCGCGGAGTGGAGGTCCTGCACTGTAGAACTACGAGTGTATCAGCCGGATCGCCAGGGGCGGCGCGGCATCGAGCATCTCGCGAACGCTCTTATGCGTGAGGGGATGGCGCAGGTCGGGCGCGAGTTCCGCTAGTGGAGCAAGCACGAAGCGGCGCTCCGGGATGCCGGGATGTGGAATCTCCAGTTCGCGGCTGTGCACAACCGTCTTTCCGTAGAGCAGAATATCGATATCGATGGTGCGCGGCCCGTTCTCGATCGTCCGCATGCGCCCTAGCGCTCTCTCGATTTTCGCTACTCGCGCCAATAGCTGCATCGGGAAGAGTTCCGTTTCGGCCTCCGCGACCATATTCAGGAACCAGCGCTGCTCGGTGTACCCCACAGGCTCGGTTTC
>CAYMHP010000151.1:9480-14164 GCA_964390225.1 uncultured Solibacteraceae bacterium | reverse complement strand
GGCGACGCCGGTGAACTGGAAGCCCGGCAATGACGTAATCATTGTGCCCGCCGTGTCCAATGAAGAGGCGGCGAAGAAATATCCGGCCGGCTGGAACACCGTCCTTCCCTATCTGCGCCTGGTGGCACAGCCGAAGTAATGACGAGCCTTTCAGGAGAACAAGCATGGAACCGGTAACAGTGGAGAGATTCTATTTGGGTTGCCTGGCCCACGCGTCGTACATCATCGCTTCAGAGGGGGTCGCCGCTGTCATCGACCCCCAGCGCGATGTGGAACTCTACCTCCAGGCGGCAGCCGGCAAGAATTGGAAAATCGAGTACATTATCGAGACTCATCTCCATGCCGACTTTGTCTCGGGACATCGTGAACTGGCGGAACGCACTGGGGCGCGGATCTATCTGGGCGCGGGATCCGGCGCTGAGTTCCCGCACGTCTCGGTTCAGGATGGAGACGAGATTCAGTTCGGCGAATGCCGCCTCCGGTTCCTGCAAACTCCCGGACACACCCTCGAGAGCATTTGCATTCTGATGAACGATCGTGGCCAGCCGGATCGGCCGGCCTCGGTCTTTACCGGCGACACTCTTTTCGTAGGCGACGTGGGACGGCCCGACCTTTCGCCGAACCACACGCCGCAACAGCTTGCGACGATGCTGTACCACAGCATTCATGAGAAGCTGCTGACGCTTCCGGATGATACCGAGATTTTTCCCGCCCATGGGGCCGGCTCGCTCTGCGGCCGTCAGATGAGTTCAGAAAGCTCCTCCACGATTGGCAAGCAACGGCGGTCGAACTATGCGCTGCTTGCGCGGACAAGTGAAGAATTTGTTCACCTGCTGACCGACAATCTTCCGGCACGGCCCGAGTACTTCGCGCGGGACGCCGATCTCAACCGGCGCGGCGCCTCGCCCTTAGCGGATCTGCCGGAGTTGTCCGCATTGACTGCGCAGGAAGTTCTGCGCTTGCAGAAGGAGGGTGCGGTCGTGGTGGACACCAGGCCGGCGATGCAGTTCGCCGTGGCTCATGTGCCTGGATCCGTACACATCGCGCTCACCGGGCAGTATGCTTCGTGGGCGGCCCGCATTCTTGGCCTGGACACGCGCTTGATCATCGCCGGCGAGGATCCGGAACACGTGCGCGAGTCGCAGTTGCGTCTCGCACGCGTCGGGATCGAGAACTTGGTTGGGTACCTGGCGGATGGCATCACCGGTTGGATTAAGAACGGCTTCGAGCTGGAATATATACCCCAAATCACAGTTGACGAGTTTGTCGAACTCCGGAATCAGCAGCCGCAGCGAACCGTGGTACTGGATGTCCGCGAACCCGGAGAAATCGCGAGCGGCGTGATCGAGAACTCGCTGTCTATCCCGCTGGGAAAGCTGGCATCGAGGTGCTCCGAGTTGGACCGTGAGAAACTCTTGGTCGTGCACTGTAAGGGTGGGTATCGAAGCTCAATCGCAACGAGCATCTTGCGGCGTGCCGGGTTCCGCGACGTCGCGAACTTGACCGGCGGCTTCGATGCCTGGAAAACCGCGGATCTCCCGTGCGCAATCCCCGGCAGTTCTCGAACTTAGAGGCATGTGCCCGAGTGTGCTCCCCATCCGCCGATGATATTTGTGACGGAATTACTCTTTCCTGGCCGCCAAGTAGCGGGCGATCCGCGGGTGTTCTAATCGGCGGGGCAAAGCGGCCCAACTCGCCCCTTCGCGCTCAATCAGGAAGTCGTAGAGGCGTCGCAGTGCGCACGGAAATACCCGCGTGTTGATATGCGTCCCGGCGCTCTCATTGACGTACGCAATCTTCAGGCCGAGCTGATCCGGCCGCACCGTGATCTGGCGGCGGGCGCAAGGCGTAGGCCAAAATCGCTCGCTTCGACGTCGATTACCGGGATACGGCGGATCCAAGGACGAATCAGCAGTTCCGTGCTCGCGATCGCCTCTTGGGTAATGTCCGGACACGCCATGGTGCTATCGAGTATACTTAGGCACTTGGCTAATTGCCTATATGAAAATGGATGCTGCCCTGCGGGCCATTGCGAACGAACGGCGGCTGCGAATCCTCGCGTGGCTCAAAGATCCGCGGCGGCATTTTCCTGCGCAGGTGGATGGAGACCTCGTGAAGGACGGCGTCTGCGGGCTGTTCATTGCCCGAAAGCTGAAGATCACGCAGCCGAGCGCCAGCGAACACCTGAACATCCTGGCAGAGGCCGGCCTGATTCGCGGGGAACGCATCAAACAATGGACATTCTATAAGCGCGACGAAAAGGCGATTCGCAGAGTCAAGCAGATGCTGGCGGGCATCTAACTGGAATGGCTATTGGCCTGCAAGTTCACTCCAGGGGAGGCGCGGCGTGGAAGCCGTGATCTTGATCGGAATCCAGGGGTCGGGCAAGAGCACCTTCTACCGCGAACGCTTCTTCGATACGCACATCCGGATCAGCCTCGACCTGCTGAAAACCCGCCATCGCGAGCAAATGTTACTGCAGGCCTGTCTGGGTACCGGACAGCGCTTTGTCATCGATAATACTAACGTCCGGGCGGCGGAGCGCACCATATACATCGAAGCGGCGAAGCGCTCGGGGTTCCGCGTGATCGGGTATTTTTTCGACGTGCGGCTCGGCGACGCACTGCGGCGCAACGCGCAACGCACTGGAGTGGCGAACATTCCGGCGGCCGGCGTAGCAGGGACGCTCAAAAGACTGGAACGGCCCTCGCCAGCCGAGGGTTTCGACGAGTTGTACGTGGTCTCACGTGACGAAAACGATCGATTCGCAGTGAATCCCGGGACCGAGGCGGAGGGAGCCGCGAGTGTCTGAGCCGGCCGCAGCCCGCCACCGGATATTCCTGCTCTCGCCCGCGAACGTACGTGGAGAGCGAGCCCGAATGCTGCTGCGCCCCGAAGCCAGGTTCGATCTGGCCGTACGCTTGCGCCAGGAGGGCGCGACGCTCGGCGAGGCGTTCGGCTTTATCAGCGGACTTTACTTTCGGGGGAAGCTGGCCTATGCACAGGCGTTCGCCGCGCCGCCGGAGGGAGTTCCCGGCGCGTTTGTCATCACTTCCGGTTACGGGCTGGCGCCGCCCGATACCATGGTGAATCTCGAGCAGCTTCACCAGATCGCCTCGATTCCGATCGATGCCGCCGACGCGCGGTACCGCTCGCCACTCGAAAGCGCGTGCCGCACGCTGGACGAGATTGCCGGACCCGATTGCGATTTTGTCCTCTTAGGAAGCGTCGCAACGGTGAAGTACTTGGAGCCTCTAGTGGCCGTATTCGACAACCGGCTGCTATTTCCGCAAGAGTTCATTGGCCGCGGCGACATGAGCCGCGGCGGACTGCTGCTCCGCTGCTCGCGTGCCGGCATTCAACTGACCTACGTCCCGGTAGGCAAACTGACACATCACGGACCGCGCCCGCCCAAGCTGCCGAAGCTCTCCCGAAAGACTGGAAGCCCCTGAGTTATGCCCCGTAAGAAAAGCGCCACACCTGATATCGCCAAGACCGCACGCGAAAGTCTGGGCTTCGAATCGCTTCGCCCTGGACAGGAGGAGGCCGTCCGCGGCATCCTCGCGGGCCACGATACGCTCGTGGTACAGCCCACCGGCTCCGGCAAATCGGCGATCTACCAGATTGCAGGCTTGCACATCGACGGTTCGACCGTCATCGTTTCTCCCTTGATCGCCCTGCAGAAGGACCAGGTCGATTCGATCGCGGACCAGAATTCAGCCGACGCTTTGGCCGTCAATTCAACCCAGAAAATTTCGGAAATTCGCGAACGGCTCGCGCGCGTGGAGGAGGGCAAAGTTGAATATATCTTTCTCGCGCCCGAGCAACTGCGGAAACGGGAAACCATCGAAAACCTGCAAACCGCGGGCGTTTCTCTGTTCGTCGTGGACGAGGCGCACTGCGTCAGTGAATGGGGCCACGATTTCCGGCCCGACTACCTGAGGCTGGGGCATATTATCGAGGCGCTCGGGCACCCGCGCGTGCTGGCGCTGACCGCGACCGCGACTCCACGGGTACGGGACGAGATCGTCGCGCGTCTGCGCATGCGCTCGCCCAACATCCTGGTGCAGAGCTTCGACCGCCCGAATATCTATCTTCGCGTGGATCACTTCAAGACCGAAGCGGAGAAGCGCGATGCCCTCATACACCGGGTCCGCTGGGCCGATAAACCCGGAATCGTCTATACCGGCACGCGCAAGGCAGCCGAGGAGATCATGCGCGGCCTCGACGCCGAGGGCACGGAAGCGCTGTTCTATCACGGCCGGCTCAAGGGCAAGGACCGTCACGAGATTCAGGACCGGTTCATGTCTGGCGAGGTCGAGGTAATCGTAGCGACAAACGCTTTTGGAATGGGCGTGGACAAGCCAAACGTTCGTTTCGTGTACCACTACGATCCACCCGATTCACTGGACGCGTACTACCAGGAGATCGGGCGCGCCGGGCGCGACGGCCTGCCGGCCGACACCTTGACGCTGTACGGCCTCGACGACATGCGGCTGCGCCGCCAGCAGATCGAGGACAGCGCGGCACCCGAGGCGCGCAAGCGCATCGAGCGGCAGAAGTTCAACGCGCTGGTGGCGCTGTGCGAGGCGCCGCGCTGCCGGCGCCAAAGCCTGCTGGCCTATTTCGACGAGAGCTCCGAACCGTGCGGCAACTGCGATCTCTGCCTCGAAGGGGCCGAGGT
>CAYMHP010000151.1:0-9470 GCA_964390225.1 uncultured Solibacteraceae bacterium | reverse complement strand
CTACCAGGAGACCGGGCGCGCCGGGCGCGATGGCGAGAAGTCCGAGGCGATCCTGTTTTATCGGAGGCAAGACATTGGCGCCCAGAGTTTTAAGACCGGGGAAGGAAAAATCGAAACAGAAGCTTTGGAGCAGTTGGCAACGCGCATTGCCGAACAGGGTGGTCCTGTAGATCCAGCTGAGGTGGCTCAAGAGGTGGGACTCTCCAAACGGAAGCTGACCAGCGCGCTGCAGCGGCTCGAGGATGCCGGCGCGACTGAAACGCTGTCCACCGGGGAAGTCGTGGCGGTGGAGGAGGTGGACCCCGAAGAAGCCGCGCAGATGGCTGCCGCGGAGCACGAGACGCGGCGTCAGGGGAAGCGGGAGCGGTTGGAAGCAGTGCGCACCTACGCCGATTCGGCAGGCTGCCGCCGCGAGATGCTGCTGCGATATTTCGGCGATGAATTTCAGGGGCCGTGCAACTTCTGCGATAACTGCGAAGCGGCGACAGGCAAAATTACCGTCGATCCGAGCGTGGGCACGCGGCGCGAAGTGGTGTAGGCCGCGACTGAATATGTATGTATCGTCGCACTCGCCGCGCGCCAGACCCGCGACTGAAGCACCGTGCCGACGCAATTCAGCCCTGCCCTAACGGCGGGGGTTGTAATCCGTCAGGATACCTGCGGCGTTATCGCCGCAGCTGAAAGACGCAGCGCGGCGCGCCGCCCCGTTGGTCCGTCCCTTGCAACAGAACCATGTCGTAACGACAAGCAGTGGAGAACTTATGCCTATCGAGTCGAAAAGCAATGTTGGCCTGGAAGATCCGCGAACCGCGGAGCCTCAAGGGCAAGAACCGCAGCAGCAGCCGATCCCGGGCAGCGACGCCCACATGTTGCCGCAGCCCGACCACGGCGAACAGTCCTACAAGGGCACCGGGCGATTGAAGGATTTTGTAACCGTGATCACGGGATCCGACAGTGGCATCGGCCGCGCGGTGGCGATCGCGTTTGCCCGCGAAGGCGCCAACGTTGTGGTCTCCTACCTGGAAGAAGACCACGATGCCGACGAAACCATCCGCTGGGTGGAGAAGGCCGGGCGGAAGGCGCTTCGTCTGCGCGGCGACATCCAAGACGAAACCCATTGCCGGCGCATTATTGACCAGACCTTCGATGAATTTGGACGCCTGAACGTGCTGGTCAACAACGCCGCATTCCAGATTACGCACGAAAGCATCGAGGAGTGGTCCTCGGAGGATTTCGCGCGCGCCATGCACACCAATGTCTTTGGAATGTTCTATCTGTGTAAAGCCGCGATGCCGCGGATGCAGCCCGGCAGCGCGATCATCAACACGGCGTCGATCCAGGCATACGACCCGAAGCCGCCGCTTCTGGGATACTCGGCCAGCAAGGCGGCGATCGTGAACTTCACTAAAGCCCTCGGCAAAATGACCGAGAAGAACGGGATCCGGGTGAATGCCGTCGCTCCTGGGCCGGTTTGGACGCCCCTGATTCCCTCCACCTTTCCTCCAGACAAAGTGAAGGAGTTTGGCAAGGACACGGCCTTTGGCCGCGCCGCTCAGCCTGCCGAACTCGCCCCGGCGTATGTATTCCTCGCAAGCAACGACGCGCGGTATATGACCGGTGAAGTGATCGGCGTGACCGGCGGGAGGATGCCGTTCTAGGCGGCCCACCGCCAATCCGGGTCGCCGGCAACGAGATCGCCGGCGGCACCTTACTTTAGCTCGGCGATGTACACCGCGAACGGCCCCAGCGAAACACTGGCCGGACCCGAGGGCCGCGCGTCGCCGCAGGACAACAGGGTAGCCGCGCCTTTCGCCTGGACACCTTTCAGGTGAACGCTCTGTTGGCCCGCGCTCATATTGAGCGCTACCAGGACAGTGCTCCCGCGATAGCTGCGCAAGTAGGCGAGCACGTTCGGGTCGTCTTCGTTGAGTGGGATGTAACGGCCCTCTCGTACGGCCGCGTTGGTTCTACGCAAGGCGATCAGTTGGCGATAGAAATTCAGAATGGAATTGGGGTTCTGCCGTTCCAGCGCCACGTTGTATTGCGCGAACCGTGGGCCGACGGGATTCCAGGCCGTAGCCTTGCTGAACCCGGCATTGGCCGAGCCATCCCATTGCATGGGTGTTCGCTCGCCGTCACGGCCCTTTTCCTTGGGCCACCCCAACTTTCCGATCGGATCCTTTACGTCCTCGCGCCGCTTGGGATCGTTGTTTTCCATTCCGATCTCTTCGCCGTAATAGAGGATAGGCGTTCCGCGCAGGGTCAGATAAAGGGCGGCCATCAGCTTCGCGATTTCATCGTTGTGGCGGCCATCGCCATAGCGGTCGTACGATCGGCGGATGTCGTGATTGCTCAGAACATAAGTCGGCCAGCCGCCAGCTCCGTCAACCGCGGCGATCTGGCGCCGGAATTCGGGCGCCGAGAGCCTGTCGACGCGGGTGAACATGAAATCCATGGGCAGGTGCAATTCGTTCCCGTGCGCACCGTAGTAGGCGGCCAGTTCGGAGATGTCGCGAGTCCATGTCTCTCCGATCAGGACGGCGCCGGATTCGTCCGCTACGCGACGGAGGCGCCGCAACTCCTCATGAACTTCCGGCTGCTTCTTGTTGTAGAGTTCGCTCTCCACCGGATCGCCGTACGCGTTTTTCTGGTTATCGATAACGGGGTTGTCGCGCAACTTCGGATCTTCGAACAGGGTGTCCACCGCGTCGAGCCGGAATCCGGCGACGCCGCGCCCGTACCACCAGCGCGTTACGTCGAACATCGCCTTTTCTACGGCTGGATTCCGCCAGTTCAGATCGGGCTGCTGCGGATAGAAATAGTGATAATACCACTGAGTCGTGCGCGGATCGAGCTTCCACGCCGGCCCGCCAAATGTCGACATCCAATTATTCGGCGGCTGGCCGGGCCTACGGGAATCGCGCCAAATGTACCAATCGCGGCGCGAATTGCTGCGCGATGAGGCGGACTCGCGAAACCAGGGGTGCTGGTCGGAGGTGTGGTTCATCACGAAGTCCAGGATCATGCGGATGCGGTTCTTTTTGGCGGCGGCGATCAGCCGGTCCATGTCGGCGAGAGTGCCGTATTGCGGGTCGACGTTCTGATAATCGGAGACGTCATAGCCGAAATCGACCTGCGGAGAGGGAAACATGGGTGTGAGCCAAACGGCGTCCACGCCGAGCCAGCGCAGGTACTCGAGATGTGAGGCAATGCCGTTGAGGTCGCCGATGCCGTCGTTATTGCTGTCGGCGAAGCTCCGCGGATAGAGTTCATAGAAGACCGCGTGCTGCCACCAGTGGTGGCCTTCGGCATCCACCGGATCCGGCGCCGCCGCCGGGGGAAAACTCTCCGCCGAGACGGCGAGTAAGCAGCCAATAAGCGCATAACAGCGGCGTGACATGCTTTCATTGTCCGCCTCGGCGCCGGGCGGGTAAACCAATATTCTTTCGAAGACAACTACTGGCCGAGGAGTTCCTTGGTTAGGCCTGAGGCCCGGTAGAGCTTCTGCAGCGCCTCGGTCATAACTGCAGTGTGAACGGCGACGGCGCGATTCGCCTCGGCATCGTACACGAAGTCGCCTACGAGCGATTCGATGTTTCCATCGAAAATGAGGCCGACGATCTCGGCCTTGCTATTGATTACGGGAGAGCCGGAATTGCCGCCGATGATGTCGTTGGTAGTCACGAAATCCATCGGGGTAGCCAGATCCAGATTGCCGCGGTTTTCCTGATAGCGCGACGGCAGCGCCCACGGACCCTCGTAGTTGAAGCTGGCGGCTCGATCGTACAACCCAAACAGGGTGGTCTTCGGGGGCGCCTGCGTTCCGTTCATCGGGTAGCCCTTTACCTGGCCGTACGACAGCCGGAGGGTGAAGGTGGCGTCAGGGTAGGTGCTCTTTCCATAGACGGCAAACCGCGCCTTTCCGAGTTGCTCGCCTGCGCGCTCGCGGACACTCAGGACGTTGTCCTCCTGCCACTTAATGAGCTCGCGCCTCATCGGGTCGAGTTTACGGGCCATCACGATCATGGAGTCGTTCGAAGCAGCCACTGCCGCTTCGCCGCCTTCGAGGAGTTTTTTCCGCACGGCCGGGTCCTCCAGCATTGAACCTTCGACCATTTGTTTGGCCGCTTCGGCGGGTGTTCGGCCATTGAGAACGATCTTCAGGAAGGGGTCGTTGGAACCCATTTCGGCCAGATCCTGTTCGAGAGCGCCGGTGATCCTGGCGATTTCCAGAGCGGGATAAATGGGCGCGGGAGACGCCAATCGGAACTTGAGTGAATCGAGTTGCGCCTCATGATAGCCGGGAAGCCTCTGAGCGTCCGGCTTCTTGACCTCGGCCACGTATTGCACAATGCTGCTGGCATAACCCGCGAGCTGCGAGTTTGTCCCGTGAAAGAATTGCTCTTTGATGCGGGAGGCCATCTTCTTTTCCGCCTGCGCAATGGCATCCCACGCCCCGCCGTACTCCGGCTTCCACTGGGGATTGCTCATGACTTTGGACCGGAAGTCATTTTCCTCCTGCTGCTTTTTGTCCATGATCTTTTTATCGAGCAGCCCCTTGTACTCCCCGTCAATCGCCTTCAGGCTGTTCTGCAGGTTAAAGATCTCGGAGAAGGCCTCGCGCGCCTGCTCCGGTCCCTGCGCCGAGTACTTCTCCAACGTCGCGATGCGAGCCTTAATCAGTTCCAGCTCGAGCGGGTCGAGGCTATCGCGCTGGAATTCGAGCTGCGCGACGGTGTCGAGGCGGTCGGTGGTCCCGGGATGCCCAGCCACAAACACCAGCTCGCCATCGGAAGCACCCTTTGGATTCCATTTCAGGTAATCCTTGGAGTTGATCGGTTTCCCGTTCTCGTACACCCGGAACAGCGCCATATCCAGGTCGTATCTCGGATACGTGAAGTTGTCCGGGTCACCGCCGAAGAATGCAATCTGCTGCTCGGGCGCAAATACCAGCCGCACATCGGTGTACTTCTTGTAGCGATACAGCCAGTATTCCCCGCCCTGGTAGAGCGTGACCACGTCGGAACGCAGGCCGGTCTTCTGCTGGCTTTCGCGCTCGATCTCAGCGATGACGCCTTTGCGCGCGGCGAATTCCGCTTCCGGAGTCTTCGCGTCCTTTATGGCGGAGAGCACTCGCCCGGTGACGTCCTCCATCGAGACCAGGACATTCACCTCCAGGTCGGGGGACTTCATCTCCTGCTCAGGAGTGGCGGCGAGAAATCCTTCCTTCAAATAATCACGGTCTTTCGTGGAATTCTTCTGGAGTTGCCCGCGGGCCACGTGATGGTTCGTCAGCAGCAGGCCGTTGGGGCTGACAAACGAACCCGATCCTCCGTCGTTCAGGCGGACGCAGGAGAGCCGCACATGATCGAGCCATTCCTTAGTTGGGGTGAAATGATATTTCTCCTGCAACTGCTTCACTGGAGGGTTGTCGAAGGTCCACATGCCCTCGTCCGCTTGGGCGGGAGCGCAAATCCAAAACAGTGAGCCGGCCAGCAAAATAGCGGGCAGCTTCGGCGATTCAAATGCCATATACCTATTATCAGACGCGGCAGAAGCGGTTTAGGTATATGCGATGAGCAACAAGCAGCCCTCGTCGGTGTATAGCGGCCGATGGGAACTGCCGCGCGGCATGTACGTGAAGTCACCCGCGCGGGCGACAACCCCTTCGCTTTGAACGCTGCCCTCCAGCACCAGGCACTGCTCGGCGGCGGCATGTTCATGCCCGGGAAAGGAGGTTTTCGGCGCCATGCGGACGAGCATCGTGGTGCGGCCAAGCAGCGGCCGGAATTGGATTCCAGGCACGGGCGAATCCTCCCAGGGGGTGTCGCCGGCGCGGACGATAGTGCCTGCCGCAACCGGTGGGACCGGGGCAGCCGGTTTGGCCCCGGTGATTCGCTCGACGACCCGCGAGCGGAGATCGACGGGCGGCTCCTGTTCTGGAACCGTCTGCGGGAGCGCGGCAATCGTCACGACTGACTCGCGCAGCAGGGCCTGGCAGACCGGACATCCCGCCGCGACGCGCTGTTGAAACTGCCCGGCCTCTTCGGCCGGAAGCGCGCCGACGGCAAACAGCGCCGCCTGTTCTTCGAGTTCCTCCAGATGATTGGTCTCGGGCATTGATCGTTACTGTCATTGTGCCATGCGGGGCGTGGCGCCAGCGCCGGCCGGCGACGAGAACGCTGGAAGTACTATGGAAAGATACTCTATGAGCCACGTACTGACTAACGACTCGCAAGGCACTCTCTTTCGTAACGCACGCACTCACCATGCCTGGCTGGATAAGCCCGTCAGCGACGAGACGCTACGCGAGCTTTATGACCTCATGAAGTGGGGCCCGACGAGCGCGAACTGCTGCCCCGCGCGAATCGTCTTCCTGCGTACCGCCGAGGCGAAGCAGCGGCTGCTGCCGGCTTTGGCGCCGGGGAATGTGAACCAGACGATGCAGGCGCCGGTGACTGCGATTGTCGCCTACGATCTGGATTTTTACGAGAAACTGCCACTACTGTTTCCGGCGAATCCGGCCATGCGCGAGCGTTTCGCCACTTCGCCCGAGGCGGCCCAGGTCACAGCGTTTCGCAACGGGTCGCTCCAGGGCGGATATTTTATACTGGCGGCGCGCGCCGTTGGGCTGGATTGCGGGCCGATGTCCGGGTTCGACAATGCGAAGGTGGATAGCGAATTTTTCGGTCGCGCTCCGGCGCAAGAGGTTTCGCCCAGCAGCCGGATCAAATCCAATTTTCTCTGCAATCTCGGCTATGGCGACGCCGCCAAGCTGTATCCCCGCGGTCCGCGGCTGGAATTCGACGAAGCGTGTCAGTTGCTGTAAAGCGTCCGCAGCCTTATCGCGCCCCGGTGTTCTCCAGAACGTCCTTCAACTTCGCGGCCAACGCGGCAGCGGTGTACGGCTTTTGAATGAAGTGCAGAGTCGGGTCCTCGGCGAACAGGCTTAATGCATCCGACTCTTCGTAGCCGCTCGAAATGATGATCGGAATATTCGGACGCAGTTGGCGGATGTACTGGAAGACTTCCTGTCCGGCCATGCGCGGCATGGTGACATCCAGCAGCACGGCGGAGATGCGATCGTAGAGGCGGCTGAAGAGGTCCGCGCCGTCACGACCATCGGCGGCTTCGAAAACGCTATATCCGTGATGCTCGAGCGTCGACCTGGCGGTTCGGCGAACGACCTCTTCGTCGTCGACGATTAAGATGGATCCCGCTCCCGACCAGCTCTCCGGGTGGGCGGCCGTAACCGGGCCCTCAACATCGATCTCCCGGCGCTCCATGGCCGGCAGCAGCACGGTGAATGTGCTGCCTAGTCCTTCGGCGCTCGATACTCCGATGCAACCTCTATGGCTGCGAACAATCCCCAGCGCGGCTGCGAGCCCCAAACCACGCCCGGTGAACTTCGTCGTGAAGAATGGATCGAAGATCTGCGCCCGAACCGTGTCGTTCATGCCGCACCCGTCGTCGATCACCTGGATCGAGACATACAGGCCAGGGCTCGGCGCCTCCGGCTGGAAGTGACTTACGGCATCTTCGGGCCGCACTTCCTGCGTCGCCGTGATAACCCGGACGGTACCCGGTCTCTCACCTGTCGCTTCGACGGCGTTGAGAATCAGGTTCATCACCAGTTGCTGAATCTGGCTCGAGTCGCCCTCGATGGGCGGCAGCCCCGGCTGAAGCGCGAGCGAGAGCTCGACGGTGCGGGGCACGGACGTGCGCAGCAGCTCGCTGATGTCGCGGACGAGCGACGAGGCGTCCACCGCCTCGATCAGGAATTTCCCCTTACCCGCATAAGCCAGCAACTGCCGCGTCAGATCGGCGGCGCGTTCGCTGGCGCGAATGATGTCCTCGAGCATTCCACGCGCGGCCGGTCCGGGGTCGATCGTCTCCAGCACGAGGCTGGCATTCCCCAGGATTCCCGTAAGCAGGTTGTTAAAATCGTGTGCCACACCGCCCGCGAGAAGCCCGAGGCTCTCCAGCTTCTGCGCATGCCGTAATTGCTCTTCCAGAATGCGGCGCTCGCGCCTCAGCTCTGACTCTCGCAGTTCCCGGCGGACCGCGGGCACTAAGCGGCCCAGGCGGTGCTTCAGGATATAGTCATGCGCCCCGGCCCGCATGGCTTCCACAGCAGCCTCCTCGCCGATCGTCGCCGACACGATCACGAAGGGAAGGTCCTTCGCTTTCTGTTGCGCGATGTGCAGAGCCTCGGCCAGGGAAAACTCCGGCATCGAGTAGTCGGAGAGCACGACATCCCATTCGCGTTCTTCCAGAGCACGGACCATGCTTTCGGGAGTATCCACGCGCCGGCACACGGGATTGTATCCCCCGCGCTTCAGCTCCAGGACGATGAGGTCCGCGTCTTCCTCGGAATCTTCGACGATGAGTACGCGGAGGGGCGGGTTGGCAACACCCATGGCAGTTCCGCTCACTGGGACACCTCCTGGCGCAAGGTGAAGAAGAAGGTCGCTCCTCGATTCACTTCTCCCTCGGCCCAAATGCGCCCGCCGTGACGGCGAATGATCCTGTCCACGGTCGCAAGTCCGATCCCGGTGCCTTCGAAATCGGAGTCTTTGTGCAGCCTCTGAAAAGGATTGAACAAACGTCCAGCGGCGCTCATATCAAAACCGGCGCCGTTGTCGCGCAAATAATAAATGGGACCTTCCGGTCCGCGAAGCATGCCGAATTCGATACGCGCGAGATCTCGTTTGCGAGTGAACTTCCAGGCGTTCTCCAAAAGATTGAGGAGGGCGGAGCGCAGCAACGTCATATCGCCCCAGGCAACCATCCCGTCGGCAATCGAAATCTCGACACGGCGCGCGGCGTCGCGCGCAGCGAGCTCGGTAGCGATAGTGCGCACGATCCCGCTGAGGTCCACCTTCCCCTCGGACATCTCGATCCGGGTGATCCGGGAGAAGTTCAGCAGCTCCTCGACCAGCTCGCACATGCGCACCGCCGAAGTATCGATGCGCTCCAGATAGCGGCGGCCGGTCTCATCCAGCTGTCCGGCATGAAAGTCGAGCAGCGCCTTGCTGAAGCCCGCGATCCGGCTGAGTGGGCCGCGCAGATCGTGAGACACCGTAAAACTGAACGCTTCCAACTCGCGGTTCACTTCGGCAAGCTCGGCGATCTGGCGCTCCAGGTGCTGGTTCAGCGCCTTGACTTCCTCTTCGGCGCGCCAGCTTCGCTCTATCGCGTGCCTCAGTTCGGAATTGCGCTGCTCGAGCATCTCCGACTGCTGGCGCAACAGTGCGCTCTTGCGCTGCAGTTCAATGAAGACGCTCACCTTCGAGCGAAGGATCTCGGGGACGAACGGCTTCACCATGTAATCTACGGCGCCCAGATCATATCCCTTGAGAATATGCTCCTCGCTCCTCCCGAGCGCAGTTAGAAAAATGATCGGGGTATGGCGAGAGCGTTCCCGCTGCCGGATCAGCGAGGCGAGGTCGTAGCCGTCCATGTCCGGC
>CAYMHP010000150.1:0-14235 GCA_964390225.1 uncultured Solibacteraceae bacterium | reverse complement strand
GCCGCGCACGATGCGCGAGGCCAGCCCTTCCACAATGGCCGTCTTGCCTACGCCGGGTTCGCCGATCAGCACGGGATTGTTCTTGGTGCGGCGCGAAAGCACCTGGACAACCCGGCGGATCTCCTCGTCGCGGCCGATTACTGGGTCCAGCTTGTTTTGCGCCGCGAGTTTCGTAAGATCACGCCCGTACCGCTCCAGGGCTTCGTATGTGGCTTCCGGATTCTGCGAGGTGACGCGCTGATTGCCGCGCACCTCGCGCAACGCCTGCATCAGGCGCTCGCGGGTGAGGCCGAATTCCTTAAGCAGTCGCCCGACGGCGCCGCTGTCGTTCGCTGCCGCCAGCAGAACATGCTCCACCGAAATGTACTCGTCCTTGAGCTGGGCGGCCTCCTGCTCGGCATCGGCCAGCAACCGGTTCAAACGTGCCGTTACGTACACCTGGTCGGGCCCGCCGGACGGTCCTGAGACCTTGGGCATCCGCTCTAGCTCCGATTCGAGCCGCCGTGTGAGTGATTCCGCATTTAACCCGGCCTTCGCCAGGATCGATGCCGCTAGGCCGCCCTCCTGCTCCAGAAGAGCGGCGAACAGGTGTTCGACATCAATCTGCTGATGACCGTAGCGGATCGCCTTGGTTTGCGCGGACCGGATCGCCTCTTGTAATTTTTCCGTGAATCGATTGATGTCCATACCTACTTGTTTAAATGATTTGCGGGTGGACCGGGTAGCGATGCGCGCACGTTCGAGACGGCAGCCTGCGACTAGGCCTTCCCCCTCAAGTTGAAAGTTCTGTATCGAAGATGCGCAGCGGCGGCTCATTTCGCATTAAAGAGACGTAATTCCGAAACGTTCAGGTAAGTAGATGCATCTTGAGAAATAGGTAATCGGAGGCTATCGAATGAGGCGAGTACGCAGCCACTGGTCAAGATTCACGGACCTTTGGTGTTCGGTCATGCACGACGGCGCCACTTGGCCCATCCACGGTCATTACTTTTGCCGTAAGTGCCATCGCGTCTTCGCGGCGCCGTGGGACTGACCGCAGCCCGTTGGCACCCGCGTCCTAGCGCTGTAAGAACTCGTCCGTGTGCGTTAGAAACTCGGGGTAGGCGCCGGCGCCGAGTTCGTGAAGGTCCAGACCCTGGCGCTCGGCTTCGGGCGTTGCGCGCTGGGGCAGCCAACGATTCAGAAGCCAGTTCAGTCCGTACGCAATCGGCAACACGAAGCCCAGCAGCGTAGCCACGCCGATGAGTTGGGCTACCGACTGGCGCGAATCGCTCAAGGCACTCGCGCGTGTAACGCCATCCGCTGTATTGAGCACGGCCGCCGGGAACCGCCCGAAGAGGCCCACCGCGAGCACACCCCAAATTCCGCCAATGGCATGCACCGAGATGGCTCCGCCGGGGTCGTCGATGGAAAGCCGCAACTCCAGGTTTTCAATCGCGAGAGGCACCACGAGGCCGCCGACCAATCCGATGAGCATCGCAGCGGCCGGCGCCACAAAGGCGCAGCCGGCGCTGCTGGCGGCCAGCCCAGCGATCCAGCCGTTGGCTGCCAGCGAAGCATCCGGCCTGCCGAAACGCACGCGTGTGACCACGGCTGTCACCAACGCGGCCGAGCCCGCGGCGAGTGTCGTGTTCACACCGACCAATACCGCGCGGCCCGGCGCCGTTCCCGTGAACAGAATAGCTCCCGCGGTATTAAGCCCAAGCCAGCCGGCCCACGCCAGCAGGGATCCGAGAATGACAAATACGGCGTTATGGCCCGGAATGGCGGTGGGCATGCCGTCCGAAGTGTACTTGCCGCGGCGAGGGCCCAGAATCCAGACCATCGCCAAAGCCGTCAGCCCACCTACGGTTTGGATGGCGCCCGAGCCTCCGGCATCGACGAAGCCGCGGCCCAGCCCGTAATTCACGCCAAGTTGCGCCAGCCAGCCGCCGCCCCAGCTCCAGTGAGCAAATACGGGATACGTGATTCCCGCCAGTAACGCTGCCGAAGCGCACAGCGAACCCAGGCGCCACCGCTCGGCGGCCGCCCCCAACGGGATGAGTGCCGCCAAGGCGACGCAGAGAAGTTGCATCCAGGCGGTCAGTGACGCGGGCGAGCCGTTCAAGTCCAGCCCGCGCCAGAACCATTCCTGGCTTGCTATCCAACTCCACGGCTTTCCGCCGACGGAAACCGCGTGCGCCGGGCCGCTGATCCAGCCTTGCCACGAAAAACCGCAGACGAAGTAAGTCCCCGCCGCGACTCCCACCACACAAAGCGCCGACATCATGAAATGCGCCGCGTTGCGCGAACGTCCCAGGCCGGCGTTGATCAAGCATAGGCCGATCATGGCCAAAGGGATGAGCAAAATGGAAAACAAGACGAGGACCGTGCCGCTCTCCGAGAGCACGGGAACCGGAAGGTTCATTCCTGCCTCCGGTGGGGCACCAGGTGCGAGCGAAATAACAGGACCGATCCGAGGATCTCTACGCCGATACCCGCCAGGACGAAGGCCGTCTGCGGTCCGGGCGCGGCCAGCAGCACCACGGCAGCCAGCACCAGCAGCCATCCCGCAAACAGCAAGAGAAATCCCGCTATCTTCATGAAATCGATATTCGCTCCGCGCTCAACATAGCACAACCGCCCGGCCGGCCCGGCGCACGGCAATCAATTCTTTTTATCGCGTCAATCAGCCAAACCGCATACAAAACGCTTATTTCCGTTATAAGAATTTTCCGTTTCCGTTCCAGCAGAGTTGCTGGCAGCATATGTTAAAGCCGGACCATGATCGTCCCGCCCCGGCCCCTGTCGCGGCCGCCCATCGATCACAAGGAGAGAGTTGACATGGCGGAGAACACCGCACCTGAAATGAAACCCACTCTGGGTTTAACCGGCTTGACCATGAACGCAATGGCGCTGATTGCACCCGGCGCCTTCCTTTGGCTCACCTTCGTTGCGCAAGGCACCGCGGGGAACACCGCCCCAGCGATGTGGGCGGGCATCTTCTTCGCTGTACTGTTGTGCCTGGCTACGGCAGTCTGCTATGCCGAATTATCTAAGCTGTACCCTGGGACCGGCAGTTCGTATTACTTTGCGGAACAATCGTTTCTGAATCACCAAACCGCGTGGCCTTACGCGCGGCTTTCGAAGTTCATCGTGGGCTGGGGCTCACACCTTTACTACTGGATCTACCCAGGGGTGATGGTGGGCGTCATGGGGGTTCTGTGCGGGTATCTCGCCGGAACGATTTGGCCCAGCTTTATGAGTGCTTCCAATCCCGGTCCCATGTTCATGATGGCTGTAGCCATTCTGTTCTCGTTCGGCGTGGCGTACATTGCGCATCGGGGTGTGAACGGCTCGACCGCGGTCAATATCGCGATCAACGTCATCCAGATCAGCGCGCTTTTGGTGTTCTCGGTCATGGCGCTGGGCTATCGCATGAACCACGAGCCGGGAAGCGTCGCCTATCAATTCGACTCAGCATCGGGCGACGCGTACACGTACGAATTCGCGACGGAAAAACAGACGGTCAATGGCCAGGCTACGGACGTGATCGTCCGCGACTCGGCCGGCGTTCCCAAACCCAAGCTCGACGCAGCCGGGAAGCCCGTACCGTTCCACATCGCCTACCCCGAGCGGGATGAGAAGGGCAACTTCGTGTCGCACCCGTCGGCCGGTTCGGTGGTCAGTATGCACAACTTCGGCTGGATGTTCGTCCAGGCCACGATCGCAATTCTCATCCTGGTGGGATTCGAATCGGTGACCTCGATGGGCGGCGAAGCCAAGAACGCCAAACGCGATATTCCCATCGCGGTAGTCGTCTCGCTGCTGGTGCAAGGCGTCTTTTGCTACCTGATCGAGTATTTTGCGGCTAATTACTTCCTCAATAGCGGTTATCCGATGACGACCGCGACCGGCTCGGCGGCGCCGACCGGCGACATGATGATCGTCGTCGGCAATGCGGTTTTCGGCGCGGGCCATGGGCGGACCTTCATGCTCATCCAAGCGTTCACCGTCTTCCTGGCGATTATCGGCACGACGCTCTCCTGCATGAACACCGGCGCGCGCGTGACCTACGCGATGGGGAAAGACCAGGAGCTGCCCGATCACCTGGGCAAACTGCACGAGGTCAACCTGACGCCGCACAGGGCCATCTGGACGCTGGCAGTAATTTCCGCGGTGGTCGGATGCATCACCGTGTGCAACCTGTTCGGCGATGCCGGAGCGCTGTCGGATGCAACCCTGAAGGCGCTGCCGCAGGGGTTCTGGTCGAGCACCGGCTATCTATCACATGACGCAATGGCAGCCCTGCCGAACTCGCTGCTGACCATCACGCTGGCTTCGAACTTCGGAACTTTCCTGTTGTACATGCTGAGCTGCATCACTTGCATGGTCGGCTACCATAACCATCCGAACTATAAGCCCCTTCGCCACACGTTCATTCCGCTTTTCGGTCTGGTCGCCAACTTGGGGTGTATGGCGTTCTACCTCATCGGACCGTTCATGGGTTTCGGCACCAAGTTGGAACCCTTCACCGCCTTGGGAATCGCTGCGGTCTGGCTGATTTACGGCGGCATCTACTTCATGCGCTCGAGCAAGGCGACGGGACGCACGACGCTGGTCACGCAGCGTGCTAAAGAGGCAATCGGGTAACTCGCACAACACGCAAAACAGGGCGGGCGCCGTCAGCCCGTCCTGCTTTTTGGAAAACCACCGGCGTTCCCGCCGGGGCTGGAAGGATTCGCGGAACGCAGTTCCAGCCCCGCCCGTAAGGGCGGGGGTATACAGTGCAGTAGGGCACTTTTGTATAACCCAGTGGCCAGTATTCCAGGAAAACCCGCTCAGCCGCAAAGTTCGGGGCTGGCAATTGAGTTCGGGCAGATCTCCGATCCGGGCCGCGTCCGCCGGCACAACGAAGATTCCTTGGGTTGCGCGATACCCGACCAGCCGGCGCGGGAGCGCACTCACGGGTGGCTCTTCGCGCTGGCCGATGGAGTGGGCGGACATGACCAGGGCGAGGTAGCTTCGCGCCTTGCCATTGAGACTCTGGTAGCGGGGTTTCAAAGCGCCGTAGCCGGCGAGCCCCATCCCTCCCTGTTACAGCGATTGGTACAAGCCGCCAACATCCAGGTGTACGAAGCGGGTCGCGCCGCTAGCCCAGGGGGCACGGCAATGGCGACCACCATCGTCACCTGCGCGCTCCGTTATGACCGGGCCGCGATCGCGCACGTGGGCGATTCCCGCTGTTACCTGATTCGGCGCGGACAGGCGACGCTGCTGACTCGCGATCATACGGTGGTGAATGACCAGGTGCGCCTGGGGATACTTTCCGCCAAAGAAGCGGCCGAGTCGGAACGCCGCCACTTGCTCAGCCGATCGCTCGGCAATGACCTGTTCGTGGCCGTCGAGACCAGCGATCACCAGATTTACCCCGGCGACGTGTTTCTACTCTGTTCCGACGGCCTGCATGGCTCCGTCATGGCCCGCGAAGTTGCCGACATCGTGAACCAGAACGGCGACCTCACCACCGCGGCGGAACAACTTGCCGCACTTGCGAACGAACGCGACGGCAGCGACAATATAAGCATTCAGTTGATTCGTGTGCGGGATGTCGAACGCGTCGGCATGTACCGCGGCAGGCCCTATAAGCTGCGCTGACAAGCGCAACTGCTCTTCTGATGACGGCACTTCATTCCGGCGAAACCCTCGATCACTACCGTATCGAGAACCTGGTGGCTCGCAGTGGGATGTCGTCCATCTTTCGGGCCACCGATCTCCACAACGGCCGCACGGTTGCAATCAAAATCCCCCATCCCGAGATGGAGGCGGACGTAGTCCTTTACGACCGTTTCAAGCGGGAGCAAGAGATCGGGCAGAAACTCGATCATCCGTACGTGATGAAGGTCCTCCCTGACGGCGACCGCAGCCAGGTGTACATGGTGATGGAGTGGGTGGAGGGGCGCCTCCTCCGCCAAATCCTGATCGAGCAGAAGAAGCTGCCGATCGAACGCGCCGTGTCGATCGCCATCAAGATCGCCGGCGCGCTCGATTACATCCACAAGAACGGCGTGGTCCACCGCGATCTGAAGCCCGAAAACATCATGGTGGATGCGAACGGTAACCTGAAGCTGATCGATTTCGGCATCGCCGGCCACGAGGGATCGCGCCGGTTAACCTTCGCCAAGCTCTCACAATTGATGGGCACGCCCGACTATATTTCACCCGAACAAGTGAAGGGCAAACGCGGCGATGGCCGCAGCGACATTTACGCCCTGGGCGTGATGCTATACGAAATGCTGACCGGCAAAGTGCCGTTTCAGGGCCCGAACGCGTTCGCTATCATGAACGACAGGCTGCTGAACAACCCTATTCCACCGCGCGAAATTGATCCGGCAATTCCCCCCGAGCTGCAGGAAATCATTTACCGTGCGATGGAGCGCGATCCCAAAAACCGTTACGCGAACGCCAAGGAAATGGCTTGGGACCTGGAGCATCAGGACCAGGTCGGTGTAGCCGAGCGCGCGGAGCTCAAAGACTGGAGAAAGCGCCGCTCCCATTGGGCTCGCAGCGTCGCCTTCTACCTGATGTTGGCGCTCATCCCGGTGGTGGTCTTTTCGTTGCTGCTGTGGGTCGCGAAGCACACCTAACGCGATAACCGGAGAAAAAAATAAAGCGGGCAGGAATGCGGTAAGAGCATCCCGCCCGTCTGAATGGCTACACCCCGAACCCGAACTTCACCGCCTCGCCGAGCTTGGGCGGCTTGCTACGGGCATAGTTGCGGCGGCTCTTGCGTACGGTCTCGATCGCCTCGAGAAAGTACTCCTCGACGGGACGGATCGGCCGCCCGTTTGCCCGATCTTGAGCAAACAGCAACTTTCCATCCTCCACCACGTTCTTCAGGTCGGCGCCTGTCAAACCGTGGCTGGCCGCGGCGAGCGTGGCGGCATCCGCCGACCCGATCGGGGGCGGCAGAGCGGCCAGTTTCGCCCGCAGGAGTTCCGCGCGCGCTTCTGCGTCCGGTAAACACGTCTCGAGCCACAGCTCGACACGCCCGGAGCGCAGCATCGCTTGCGGCAGGCTGCCTGCGTTCATCGCCGTCATCATGACGCAGACCCGCTCCGCGCTGGCGCTTTCCAGTCCGTCCAGCATGGTGAGCAGGTAGCGGTAGAACCCGGGGTTCCCACCGTCCTCGAAGATGACGTCGGCATCGTCGATGAACACCACCGAGGGCGCATTCTGCTTGGCGGCATTGAATACCGACGAGACCTTCTGGAAGAAGTCGCCCGACCCGGCGATCACCGTCCCATCGATCAAGAAGAACTTACTCTTGAGACGATGGGCCAGCGCGCGCCCGATCGTGGTCTTTCCCGTTCCAGGAGGCCCCGCCAGCAGGACGCCTCGCTTGGGCTTCAGACCCAGTTCAGCGCTCAACGCATCGTTTTCAAACGGCAGTGCGACCTTGGCTTCGAGCTCGCGGATCACGCCGTCGACGCCCTTCAGGTCCGTCCACTCCACCCTTTGCACTTCCTCGATCTCCACGTTGCTGGTCATGTCCTGCGAACGCAAGTACTCCAGGAAGCGGTCGGTATCGATCTGCGCGTCCCGCGCCAACCAGTTGCAGGCATTCCGCAACTGTTGCGCCGAAAGCGCCGGAGCGAAGCGGTGAAGGCGCGCGTAATCGAGCCGGTCTGCCGCCGTATCCGGCAGCAAGGCGCGGCAGACACATTCGTAGTCGGCGGCTGAAAAATCGCCGATCTTCGAGGAGTACGCCCGCCGGCGGATCGGCCACGGCGCCTCGCCGTGGACCGCGAAAATCAGCTTCTTGCCACCCGCGAGCGCCTCGCCCAAAACCGCCGTCAAAGCGGCATCGAGCAGGAATGCGCGCGGATATTCGTAACTGGTCACGATCTGCGTGATCAGGTGCAGATCGTCCACGATCACCAGGCTGGCGCTCGCCAGGCCTTGCTCCAGCATGTGGAGGAAGGCCTCCTCGATCGCCTCCGGCTGGCGTTGCGCCAGCGAATCCATGAATTGGCGCGCCCCCAGCAGTACGCCGCCGAGAGCCGCATGAATATGCCGCAGAACGGTACTCTTCCCGCTGCCGGGACTTCCGTGCAACACGGAAATATCGCCGACCGGGATGCCGGCCAGCATTTCATCGGCAGCGCACTTCTGGGCAGGTGTTAGTGTAATTTCACTCTTAGTCATTTATTTTGCCCATGTAAACATCAGCTCGCCCGCCAAGGCGAGTAAGTGAGAAGCTTCCGGATACACACATACCCGGCAGGAATGCCACAAGTGCTAACTGTTCTGGGAACTTACGACTGCGAGAGAAGCCCGGAAAGCAGGCAATCCCGCCTTGCGTCTAAGTCGCGTTTCCATTTCGCTGCATGATCGTGATTTCGCAAACGAGTTACCTCCTTTCCTGCGGATTGAAAGTACTGAGACTTATCAAGAGTACCACGCGAAAGTGGAGCTTTCAAGCAGTTTCCGGTTAACGTTTTGTTAACTGTATGCCAGTTACCGAGCTAGTCCGGTTTGCTTGCGAATCCAGTCCGCGATCTTCTCGAGCGCGGATGGCGCCATGGTTTCTTCGATGTCACCGTATTCGGCGGGAGATCCGGTCTTAGCGCTCTGGAACAAATGATTCAATCCAGAGAGTTCCTCGACTTCAAAGTGAGGGTTACCGCCATCCTCCAGCGCTTTTCGAATTGCGGGCAGATTCTGTTTCGCAGCGACCTGTGAGTCCTTTGCTCCGATGATGGCCAGCACCGGGCATTTGACCTTCCGCAGCGCGGAAGCTGGGTCATAGTCGATGAACTCGCGAAAGGCCGCGGAGTTCAGCACCGCCAAGCTGCCCTCGATACCCTGCTCCACCTCGGCCAGTTTCTTGCGTGCCACGGATTCGTCCTTCTCGTTACGAATAATGTCCAGGATTTCCCGCTCTTTCTTCGCGGCGAGTTCGGCATCCTCATGGCTTTTGCCGCCGAACTCGGCCATCGCTCGGGCTTGGGCGATCAGGATCTGTTCGCCGGAAACGCCGGTCCCCGCCATCATCACGATAAACGCGACGTCGGGGTTGCGCGCTGCCACCATTGGCGCGATCACTCCGCCTTCGCTGTGCCCAATGAGCCCGATCCTGTGAGCGTCAATCTCGGGCCGCGTCTTGAGATACCCGATGCCTGCCTCGGTGTCCGTCGCGAAATCGCGCATCGTCGCATTGGCGAAGGTCCCGCCGGATTTCCCAACTCCTCGATCGTCGGCTCGCAGAACAGCAATGCCGTGCCGCGTCAGGTAATCGGCAAGGACGAGAAAAGGCCGATGTCCCATCAGAGTCTCATCCCTATCCTGCGGCCCGGAGCCCGTGATCAGGACCACTGCGGGGGAAGGTCCCTTGCCTTCGGGAACCGTGAGCGTTGCGGCGAGCCGGATACCGGCGCTTTCGTTCCGGTACGCGACTTCCTCTTCGCGGTACGGATATGGCTTCACCGGATTTTGCGGCCGGCGGCGCTCCAACTCGGCGGCGGACCTGACTCGGGTCAGCGTTAACGGCGTGGACATGCCGCCCTGGATCCAGGTGCCCTCTATCTTCATGAATCCGGGATCGATTTTTCCTTCGAAAACGCCCCCGAGCTGTTTCATCTCGATCTTCAGCGAAGCGCCGCTGCGCGTAACTGTGGTAGCCGGAATTCCGCGCGCGTTCTGATCGGGGCTGTCGAGCTTCGCCGTCAGCCCGTCTTCGGTATTGGTGATGTGGAAGATAACGCGGAGACGCAAGCCGCCCGCGTCGATCGCTCCCTGCCAGGCTCCGTCAATATCTGTTGGCTTGGCCGGCTTGTGCTCGGTTTTGAGTGGCGCCGTAGCACGCTGGAACGTAAGCGGCAAGGCTTGATTTTGCGTCCACGTGCCGTTAATCGATTTGCTATCGGGGGCGAGCCGGCCTTCGTATGACCCGTGCACCGCATCCACGGTGAATTTGACGGTGAAGTCTTCGAGGGAGATCGAGCTCACCGGAATTCCATTCGCGGCCTGGTCTACGCTGTCGATAGTTGCTTTCCATCCGCCGCCGCTTCGGCTTACGTGCAGTACGAGCCGCAACTCTGCCGCCCCGGCCTTCAGAGTTCCCTGCCAATCGCCCTCGGGATTTTGTGCAGGCAGCAGAGTTGCCCCGGCTAACGCCAGCAACGCCCCGCAAAATAAGCGCTTCATGAGTTGGGTGCTCCTGGGAGCAGTTAAACTGCTCGCCTACGCGACGCTCATTCGAATCAACTGCTCCGCGTGTTTCAATGCTTCCGGCGTGAGTTTCTGCCCGGAAAGCATTCGCCCGATCTCACGGGTTCGCGCCTCCGGGTCCAATTCTTCCACTGTCGCCAGCGTGCGGCCTTTCGCTTCGCGTTTCTCCACTCGATAATGATGATCCGCAAACGAAGCGATCTGCGGAAGATGTGTCACGCACAGCACCTGGCTTGACGCGCTCAGCTTTTTCAACCGGCGGCCGATGCCCTCCGCCGCGCCTCCACCGACACCCGCGTCTACCTCGTCGAATACCAGCGTCCGCACGTGAGCCGATTTGGGAGCCGCGAGGCATGTCTTGAGCGCCAGCGCAATGCGCGAGATCTCTCCGCCGGAGGCGACCTTCTCGAGCCCGCGCGGCTCCTCTCCCGGATTCGGCGACACGAGGAATTCCACGCGATCGGCGCCGGATTCGGACCACGCCGCCGCTGCGATCTCCACACGAAACACCGTACGCTCCATGGCGAGCTGAGCCAGCTCGGCTTCCACGCGTTTTTCCAGCTTGCGCGCTGCGCTCTTGCGCGCCGACGTCAGCTCGGCCGCCAACTCCTCGAACTCGGCGGAAAGCCGCTTCTGCTCGCTGCGGAGGCTCTCCATGCGCTGGCCGGCGTTTTCAACCGAGGCGATTTGCAGTCGAACTTCGTTGAGGAAGCGTAGAATCTCCTCTACCGAACCCCCATATTTGCGCTTGAGACGATCGATGCCCGCCAGGCGGTTCTCGATTTCTTCCAAACGTCCGGGGTTTGCCTCGAGGCCCGAGAGGTAATCGCGCAAAGCGTAGGATGCCTCCTCCAGGCTGAGAGCCGCGGTCTTGAGATGCTCGCGCACGTTTTCCACCGACGGGTCGATGCGGCACAACTCGTCCACGCGCTTCGCGGCCTGCCGGGTGAGGGAGAGCGCCGATTCCGGGCTGTCATAAAGGCCGGCATAGGCAGCTTCTGCTGCCTCGTGGAGCCGCTGCACGTTCTGTAACACGCGGCGCTCGCTTTCGAGCGCGCCATCTTCGCCGGGTGCGAGCGCAGCGGCTTCGATCTCCTTGCGCTGAAACGACCAGAGGTCGAGAAGTCTCAGCTTCTCCTGTTCGGAGCGCTCGATTTCCTCCAACTCAGCCTGAACGCCGCGCCAAGTAACGTACAGGCCGCTCACACGGCCGAGCAATTCCCGCGCGCCGCTGAACGCGTCCAGCATCTCCCGCTGCGCTTCGGTGGAAAACAAAAGCTGCTGATCGTGTTGTCCGTGGATGTCGGCCAGCCACGGCGCCAAGTCCTTTAAGAGAGACACCGCCACGGGCCGGCTGCCGACGCAGGCGCGCGATTTGCCTTCGGCCTGCACTTCGCGCTCGATGAGCAGTTCTCCTTCTTCGATCTCGATTCCGGCCGGCTCAAGCAACCTGCGCACCGCGGCTTCGTTCGTCACTTCAAAAATACCGGCCACTCGAGCTCGGGCCTCGCCCGTGCGGACCATCGCGCCCGAGGCGCGCCCGCCCAACAGCAACCCTAGCGCGTCGACTACGATCGATTTTCCGCTGCCCGTTTCTCCCGTCAGCAGGTTCAAACCGGGGTGAAAGTGGATGCGCAGGCGCTCGATTACCGCGTAGTGCTCCACCATCAGTTCCCGCAGCATTCTGAGGCGATTATAACGGGCTTTATACGACTAAATTCGACGTAGTCTTTTCGGTACCGGCGCGCGTCTATGTGATAGATTTGGGAATAGGAGACGAATTGGCGTTCGAAGCTCCCACGGCCTTCCTTCTTCAGATCAATTTCTTGGACATGATCCAGCGTACCGGCCCATTGGGCGGAGCGGTGCTGATTGTTCTGGTCTGTTTTTCGGTGTTCTCGCTGGCTGTCATTTTTGCGAAATGGAGCGCATTGCGCGCCGCCCGCCGAGCCGACGCCCGGTTCCTGCGTGCCTTCCGCAAAGCCAACGGGTTGGAAGCAGTAATGGTGGCGAGCGAGCAGTACCGCCCGTGCCCACTGGTGGGCGTCTTCGATTTCGGATACGAAGAGGTGGCCCGCCAGGTGAAGGCCCGCGGATCCATCACCAAACTCACTGCCGTCGAACGCGCATTACAACTGGGCGTCAGCGAGGAGCTCGCCAAGCTCGAACGCAACATGCAATGGCTGGCCACGACCGCGTCGGTCTCGCCCTTCATCGGCCTTTTCGGCACGGTGCTCGGCATTATCCGGGCCTTTCTCGATTTGAGCCAGCAAGGAAGCACCAGCCTCCGCACCGTGGGGCCAGGCATCGCCGACGCGCTGATCGCCACCGCCATGGGCCTGCTC
Source organism: uncultured Solibacteraceae bacterium (assembly GCA_964390225.1). GTDB lineage: Bacteria > Acidobacteriota > Terriglobia > Bryobacterales > Bryobacteraceae > PSRJ01. Next base: position 1,678 of record CAYMHP010000150.1, on the reverse strand, counting down.
GCCGCGATTCCCGCCGCCATCTTCTTTAATCACTTCGGTAATGCGATCCGCGTAATCGGCGCACGCCTGGACGACTTCTCATTGGAGTTTCTCAACCTGGCGGAGCGGAGCTTCGGAGATTAAGTGGCAATTTCGGTCAATACCGGCGGAGGTCGTTCGAGGCGCCGAGGCGGCGCCGCGCTTTCCGAGATCAACGTCACACCTTTTGTCGATGTCGTGCTCGTGCTGCTCATCATCTTCATGCTGACGGCGCACGTGATGGAATTCGGCATCGAAGTCGATGTACCCAAAGTGCGGGCGGTGAAGGATAGCGCGCAGGATCTCCCCGTGGTTACGCTGACTAAGGACGGGGCCATGTACCTGAATGACAAGCCCGTCAACATCAATGATCTGCAGTCGACGATCCAGCAGCGTTTCGGGAAAGCCAAGGCCGTCTACGTACGGGCGGACAAGGAAACTATCTTCGATCCGATTGCGCAGGTGCTTGCCACCCTCGGCCAGGCGGGCATACAGGTCAATGTCGTAACGCAACCGGAGGACTCGGCGTCCAAGGGGCGGTGATGAACGGGCACCCCGACATCCTGGATCAACCGGAACCGTTCGGGAAATGGGTCGCCTGGTCGGTGATCTTCCATCTCTCCGTCGCTGGGGCGCTTCTCGCATTCAACTTCATCGGCCCTCGCAACCTCGTGAAATTCGGAGATGTCAATGGCGGCGGCATTGGGTCGGTGTCGGTAAACGTGGTGCCGCGAGTTCCGCTACCCAGCCGCAGCGGACCCATTAACCCGGTCGCCAACAATACCGAATCGCGAGTCCCGGAGCCGCTCCCTAAGTCGAAACCGAAGCCGGCAATCAAAGAACCTCCTCCGGATGCGATCCCGCTGAAGAGCCGGAATGCGGAGAAGCATCCCCAGGTAGCGACCTCGGCGCCCAACAAGTTCCGCGCTCAGCAAAAGGATCTGCCGAATCAGCTCTACAGCAACGCTGGCCAAGCGTTGGTCTCTCCCATGATCGGGTTGACCGGTGGGGGCGGCGTCGGGATCGGCAATAACTCTCCGTTCGGCGAGCAGTTCGGCTACTATGCCAACCTCCTGCGGGATAAGGTAGCGCGGAATTGGAGGACCAATGAACTGGATCCGCGTCTGCAAAACCCGCCCCCCGTCATCGTAACTTTCACCATTCTTCGCGACGGTTCCGTGCCCGCCGGTTCCGTGCGCATTGAGCAACGTAGCGGCAATGCCGCGCTCGATTATTCGGCGCAGCGCGCGATTATGGACGCCGCTCCCTTTCCGTCACTTCCGGCGGGATTCTCGCGGAATTCGGCGGATATCGAGTTTGTCTTTCAATTGAGGCATTAACAATGAGAAAGCTCGTCTGGTTTGTCTTGGCAGCCTGGGGAGGTCTCGTCCTCCTCATGGCACAGGATATCCGCATCGTTCTCAACGGAGAAGTGCGTCCCGCCATGGCCATCCCCGATTTCCGGGGATCGGGTGCAGCGCAAAGTTTCATGGGCGTTTTCAATCAGACCCTCTGGGGCGATATCGAAAGCGCCGGCTTATTCAAGATGATCCCCAAGAGTCTGTATCCGACCACCGTGCCGCAGCAGATCTCCGACTTCCGGGAGCCGCCGGCTACCCCGGCACCTCCACGCGGCCGCAACCGCAATGAGATTGTTACT
>CAYMHP010000149.1:0-14239 GCA_964390225.1 uncultured Solibacteraceae bacterium | reverse complement strand
CTCCACGCCCATGTCGGTCAGGCGGGTGATGGCGCTGGGTGCGTCGTTGGTATGCAGCGTGGAAAATACGAGGTGGCCGGTGAGCGCAGCGCGAATGGCGATATCGGCCGTTTCGCGGTCGCGGATTTCGCCCACCATGATTACGTCCGGGTCCTGGCGGACGATGTGGCGCAGCCCGGCCGCGAATGTCAGCCCGATTTGCGGGTTCACATGGATCTGGTTGATGCCATCCATCTGGTATTCCACGGGATCCTCGATCGTGATGATCTTTTTGTCGGGCAGGTTGATGCGCTTGAGCGCGGAGTACAGCGTAGTAGACTTGCCGCTCCCGGTCGGGCCGGTCACCAGGAAAATGCCGTGCGGCAGGCTCGTGAAATGCTCCATCCGCGCCAGCATGTAGTCGTTAAAGCCCAGCCGCCGCAGATCGTAGAAGTCGCCGGCCGAGCGGTCGAGAAGGCGCATGACAACGCTCTCGCCATAGAGAGTCGGCAGCGTCGAAACGCGCAGGTCCACTTCGCGCCCCAGGATCTTGAGCTTGATGCGCCCGTCTTGTGGCAGGCGGCGCTCGGCGATATTCAACTTCGCCATCAGCTTCAGACGCGAAATAATGGCGGCCTTCAACTCGCGCGGCGGAGTCTCCTGGTTGAACAGCACGCCATCCACGCGGAAGCGCACGCGGAATTCCTTCTCGAACGGCTCGATATGGATATCGCTCGCTCGCTTTTCGAGCGCATCCGCGATCATGGCGTTCACCAGGCGAATCACCGGCGCCTCGCTCGCCATGTCCCGCAGGTGTTCAAGGTCGGCGGTGGCCTGCTCGTCTTCGCCCTCGGCGATCAGGGTCTGGCGCTCGGATTCGCCATAGTGCTTATCGATCGCGTCGAGGATCTCCTGCTCGGCCGCCAGCGCCGGCTGGATCCGCAGCCCCGAAAACGCGCGCACCGCCGCAACCGTTTCAAAGTCGAGCGGGTCGGCCATCGCCAGCACCAGGGTGGAATCGACCAGCGATATCGGGAATGCGCGGCACTGCCGCAGGAAGCGGTCCGACAGGCCCTCGATCTCGGGAGCCACGGGTGGCGCTCCCTCTACAGTCACCAGGGGAATTCCGAGCTGCTCGGAAATCGCGGCAAGCACATCGCGCTGCGCGATGAGCCCCAAGTCCACCAGGATCTTGCCGAGCTTGTCGCCGCGCTCTTTCTGCAGCTCGAGCGCGCGCTCCAGGTCTTCTGCCTCGATTTTCTTGCGCTCGATGAGGAGTTCGCCCAGCCGCAGAAACCGCGGTCCGGACGACATTCCCTCCGACTGGAATTCCGGACTGGGTGGGTGGGTGGCGGCCACTTACTGCTCTTCCGTCTGGATCGCTCCCGTCAGCGTAGCCGTGCGGGGCCCTTTCATAATGATCTGGCCTGGCAGCCCCGTCGTGTCTTCGTAGGGCAAGTAACGCAGCCGCACCGCGATCACGATCTGCTCCGTATCCGGCAGCGCATTGAGCGCCGCGGCCATGCTGATCCACTGCTCGCGTAAGGCGGTTTTCAATAGGCCCAGGCGCTCGAGCTTGCGCTGGTGGACCTTGACGACATCGTCTTTTGTGATCTTCCGGAACGGCGAGGCGACGGGAGTGTTGATCAAGCTGACCTCGGCCGTAAACACCGCGCCGTACCCCTGCAGGTAAAGCCCGCGTGTCAGGCCAAGCATGTAAATGGGATCGTTGCCTCCGGTGGAGTTCAGCTTGTCATCGAGGCGCTTCTCCTGGTCCGTGATGACCTGGTTCATCGCCGAGGGCTTTTCCGTCGAGGGCACGATCGCGGGCTTCAGAGGAACCTGCGCCCACGCGGGAGCGAGCGCCACAAGCAGTACGAGCAACCTCATTTCACTTCTCCAGTCTCAGTGCGCGGAGGACCATACGCGCTGCTTGTCAGCACCAACTGGTGCCGGTTCAGAATATCGAGTTCGGCGGCTGCAATGGCGAGTTGCCGCCGCTCTTCCCGCGCGCGCACCTCCACATCGGCGACGCGCTGCTCCATCTTTTTCTCCAGGCGCCCTTCCGTGGCCGCCACCGCCTGGTTCACGGCCGCCTGGATCCGCTGCTGCAAGTCCGCATCGGAGACCGATGCGCGTGCCTGCGTGGCCGGCGATTGCGCAACGGTCAATGGCACAACGCTTGGCTGGCGCGTGAAGGCGAAGACCATGAGCGCGACCGAGAGCATCGCGGCCGAGGCAAATCCCAGCCGCGAAGCCGAGCCCCAGAACCCGGTCCACCAGCGCCGCAACGGGGACGGTTCAAAGATTTTGTCGGAAACGAATGCGATGCGCTGCGGGATTTCTTCGTCGCGCAACGAGAACAGCGCCGCTTCGGCCACCTGCAGGCGATCCAACTCTTCGCGGCAGCTCTGGCAATCTTTCATGTGCAGTTCGACTTGGTTCCGCTCGGGCTCGGACAGCTCTCGCAGAAAATAGTCGCGTAAATCGAATGGCGAGCAACTCATGACACACCTCGTGCCTTGATCGGAGCCAGATCCGTTTTGAGCAGTTCGAGCGCGGCGTAGACGCGGGACTTGACCGTCGAGACGGGGCAGGAGAGGATCTCGGCCATTTCCTCGAACTTGAAGCCCTGATAGATCTTCAGCACGATAGCCTCGCGCTGGTCTGGGGAAAGCCGGTCCAGCGCCTTGGCCACGGCCAGGCTGAGTTCGATGGGAAACACCGAGTTGCCACCCACCATGATCCCCAGGTCCGTGCCCTCCGGCTCGAGTTCGTCGACATCCGTTTCGGGCCGTCTCTTGCGGAACAGGGAGTAAGCCTCGTTATGCGCGATGCGGTATAGCCAGGGGGCGAACCGTGCGGGATCATCGAGCTTGCGGAGGCTCTGGTAGGCTTTCAAGAACACGTCCTGCGTCAAGTCCAGAGCGTCTTCGCGGTTTCCGGTGATTCGCAGGAGATAATTATAGACACGTTTTTCCCACCGGGACACCAGGAGGTTATACGCCTCCACAGCACCCCGGGCGGCCTGTCGAATCAGGTCGGTATCTTCCACCGCCCGAAAGATCAAATCTCTGGCTCCTGGTGTGTAGACGCACCCGCCCCTCAAAAAGACGGCCGCGGGCTAATCTCCAGTGTAACGGCACTTCGCCCACTTTTAGCCGCGCCAGTGATGGCGCGGTTCTGGCTGCGCGGGCCTTCCCGATAACGGGAACCGCGGCGGCTGCAACACTGGCCCACTCGGAATCGAGGTGCGAGTGGTTTCGACCGCCATCCGGTGCGGTTCGGCCGACGGTCCAACGGGTGTAGAATGGTCCGCGTTACCCCTTTCAGCTGGAAAAGGAGATCCCCAAGCCTATGAGCAAGAAGATGAATCGGCGTTCGTTCTTCAGTGGACTCACCGTCAGCGGCGCGACGGTCGCAACCTCGTTCGCCGGAGTCGGCAAAGTCATTGCCGCCGAGGTAAAAGGCGCGTCCACGGGTCCGGTCGTCAATACGGCCGCCGGGAAGATTCGCGGAACGGTCATCGACAAAGTCAATGCCTTCAAGGGGATCTCGTACGGCGGATCGACCGCGGGCGAGAGGCGCTTCATGCCGCCGGCAAAGCCCGAACCCTGGACCGGGGTCAAAGACACCGTCGAATGGGGACCGGAGGCGCCGCAGGGCCCGCACACGGAGATCCCCGAGGTCGCCGCCACCATTCCCAAGCAATCCATCAGCGAAGATTGCCTCCACTTGAATGTCTGGACGAATAGTCTGAGCGGCAGGCGCCCGGTGATGGTCTGGTTGCACGGCGGCGGCTTCACCAGCGGGTCGGGCAGCTACACGATGTACGACGGCGCCAACATGGCCCGCAAGCACGATGTGGTGACCGTGACCGTCAATCACCGGCTCAACTCTTTCGGATTCCTCTACCTGGCAGATCTGGGCGGCGAGAAGTACGCGCACTCCGGCAATGTCGGGATGATGGACATCGTTGCCGCGCTGGAGTGGGTCCGGGACAACATCTCGAATTTCGGCGGCGACCCGAAAAACGTCACTATTTTCGGCCAGTCGGGCGGCGCCGGCAAGGTGAGCACCCTCCTGGCAATGCCTCCGGCGAAAGGCCTGTTCCACCGCGCGATCGTCCAGAGTGGCGCCAACCTGCGCGGCGTTCCGCGCGCCGACGCCACCAAATCCGCCGAGACCCTGATGACCAAGCTCGGCGTCAAGACCCCCGACGAGTTGCAGAAGGTGCCAATGGATCAGTTGGTTGCGGCAACCCTCGGCACCCAGGGATTGCGACTGGCGCCGGTGATCGACGGCCGTACGCTTCCAGCCGGGCCTTTCGACCCCACCGCACCCGCCATTGCCGCGGAGATTCCACTTCTCATCGGTAACACCGAGTTCGAAGTCACATTCTTCCCGTTCGCCAACTTCAAGCCGCTCGATGACTCGGCGCTCGTCGCCAACGTGAAGCAGACGCTGCACTCGAGCGATGCCGATGCCCAGAAACTCATTGACGCTTACAAGAAAGGCCGGCCCGGCGCGAGCAATCTGGATATTTCCCAGATCATCGCGTCGGACAACTTCACGGCTGGTGTAAACACCGAGGCGGAGCGCAAAGCGGCCCAAAAGGCTCCCGTCTACCGGTACTACTTCACTTGGAAGTCGCCGGTTCGCGACGGACAGTTGAAGTCGTTCCATACTTTGGAAATTCCCTTTGTTCTCGAAAACGTCGACGAGGCGAAGTCCATGACCGGCACCGGAGAGGATCGCTACCCGCTCGAAGAGAAGATGAGTGGAGCATGGGCGGCCTTCGCCCGCAGCGGCAATCCCAATCACAAGGGGCTGGCGAATTGGCCGGCCTTCAAAACGGACCAGCGCGCCACCATGATTTTCGATAAAGAGTGCAAAGTGGTGAACGACCCGCATCGCGAAGAGCGGTTGGCGCTTGCTGCCCTTCGGCCGGAACGGGCGTAGCGTCCGAAACAAACCCGAGATTGCGGCAGCCGTACGGAACCTAATATCCAGGTTCCGTGTCACGAGCTTGGTTGTTAGTGGCGGCGCTGCCACTTTGCGTCGCCAGGGGAGCGGCGCCAGCCTACTCCGCGGATAGCATTGTCAACGGAGCGAACTTCGCCCCCGGTCCGGTCGCCCCCAATTCCATCGTGACCATCTTCGGGTCGGACCTGTCGTGGTACACCGAAGGGCTGAACGGCCAGGGCAATCCTGGCATGCTGCCCACCAGCCTGGGTAACTCTGGCGTCTACGTGGCGAATTTCGCATCGCCGCTCATCTACGTTTCTCCAACGCAAATCAACTTCATCGTACCGATCGATCTCAAGCCCGGCCCCGTAAAGGTGCGGGTGGTGCGCCAGGGAGTGACCGGGCCCGAAGTGACCCTTACGTTGGTGGAGGCAGCACCCCAACTTTTTCAGTCGCCCGAGGGCTATGTGATTGCCCAGCATGGAAAAGATTATTCGCTCGTCACTCCGGAATCGCCCGCCCGCCCCGGCGAGATCGTGGTGATCTACGCAACCGGACTCGGGCTCACCCAGCCCCGCCCGGCTCCCCGCGAAATCCCCGGCTACCCCGGGATTATGAACCGTTACAAAGACTTGAAGCTTTACCTCGGGGACACCGAGGTGAGCGCCGATCGGGTGTTCTATGCGGGGTTAACTCCTGGCTGCGCTGGCGTTTATCAGCTCAACGTCCGCCTGCCGGACGAACTGGCTCAGGACCCCGAAATCCGTGCGGCTGTTGAAGATCACATCAGCCGTGCCGGATTAAAACTCGCCGTAAGTCCACCGGAGGGCAACTTTCCGCACCCGGAGAACGTTAAATAGATAGGCTAGAATCGGTTCAGGAGAAACGTCGATGTCTCGGTGGGCTTTAGCGGTAACGGGTTGCGTCGCGGTCGGCCTTCTGGCGGCCCAGGAAAAGGTCGAGTCGCGGCCCGATGGATGGCGCAACGCTGAGGATTCCAAGAGCTCTCCCGAATCGAAGGCAGTTCCGTACACTGTGGAAAAGGGCACCAGAGTTCCCCTTGCCCTGCTGAACAGTGTCAGCACAAAGAATTCCGCCGAGGGCGACCGTGTTTACCTCGAGACGCTCTTCCCGGTTCTGGTGAACGGCCGCATCGTGATCCCTCCCGGAAGCTATGTGGCCGGGACAGTCACCCAGGTGAAGCGGCCGGGCCGCGTGAAAGGCCGCGGCGAATTGTACGTCCGTTTCGATTCCCTCACATTACCCAACGGCGCCAGCCGCGATTTTCGCGCGCGCATCGGCGGCGTTGACGGCCTTTCCGGCCAACAGTTGGATCGCTCGGAAGGAAAAGTGAGGAGTGAAGGAAATAAGGCCGGCGATGCGCGAACCATCGGCGAGGCCGCCGCGGCGGGAGCCTCCGTGGGAATCATCGCAGGAGCAGCGACCGGCAACTATGGGATGGGCGCCGGAATCGGCTCCGCCGCGGGCGCTGCCGCTGGAATGATCGGCGTGCTCCTTTCCCGAGGTCCGGACGCCGTGCTGGCCAAAGGCAGCACCATCGAGATGGTGTTAGACCGTCCCGTGAGCTTCGACTCCGGCGAGTTGAATTTCGCCGGTTACCAGCCGCCTCCACCGCCTTCTCAGGCGACTGTCCCGGCTTCGTCAACGAACAGGGGAATAGTGCCCCGCCCTCCGTTACCCTTCTAGCCCACCCCGACTTTTTCGCCGGCCAATAAGTGGACGATGAAATTCGTATCCATCTGCCCGGCCTGGAATTCGCTGTCGGCAAGAATCCGGCGGTGAAGCGGAATGGAACTGTGTATCCCCTCGATGATAAACATCTCCAGCGCCCGCTGCATGCGGCGGATCGCTTCGCCGCGGTCGCTGCCGTAGGCAACCAGCTTGGCCACGAGCGAATCGTAAAACGGCGGAATCACGCAGTCGCTGTAAGCCCACGTGTCGACGCGGATGCCAATGCCTCCCGGGACATGAAATCCCGTAATCCGGCCCGGCGAGGGCGCAAACGTTTCCGGATGCTCGGCGTTGATGCGGCATTCGATGGCGTGCCCGCGGATCTCGATCGGCCACCGGATCACCTCTTCGAGGCGCTCCCCCTGCGCGATGCGGATCTGGCTCTTCACGATATCGATGCCGGTCACAAATTCGGTGACCGGATGCTCCACCTGCACGCGCGCGTTCACTTCAATGAAGTAGAGCTTCCCCTTCTCATCCATGAGAAACTCGACGGTACCGGCATTGCTGTATCCGGCGGCACCCATCGCTTTTGCAAGCACCGACGAGATTTCCGCGCGTAGCTGCGGAGTCATCGCCGGCGAAGGTGATTCTTCGAGCAATTTCTGGTGCCGGCGCTGAATGCTGCATTCGCGCTCGCCGAGGATTTCGACGTTGCCGTGCTCGTCGGCAAGCACTTGAAATTCGATGTGGCGCGGCGCGCGGATATATTTTTCCAGATAGACTTCGGGTGAGCTGAACGCGGCGCCGGCCTCCTGCTGCGCTTGTGTAAACAGTGCGGGCAGATCCGCGGATCGCTCCACCACGCGCATGCCGCGACCGCCTCCGCCGGCAGAAGCCTTGAGGATCACCGGATATCCAATCTGCCCGGCCACCTCCAGGGCCTCGTCGATGCCGTGCAGTACGCCCTCCGAACCAGGCAGCACGGGTACGCCCTGCTGGCGCATGAAAGCCCGGGCCTGCTCCTTGACCCCGGTGAGCCGGATGACCTCCGCTCTCGGGCCGATGAAGCCGATCCCCGACGTCTCGCAGACTTCCGCAAACGCGGCATTCTCGCTGAGAAAGCCGTAGCCGGGGTGGATTGCATCCACGTTCGTGATTTCCGCGGCGCTGATGATGGACGGCAGATCGAGGTAGCTCCGCGAGCTTTTGGCCGGGCCGATGCAGATCGCCTGATCGGCGAAACGCACATGCGAGCTATAGCGGTCGGCTTCGGAATATACGGCGACGGTCTGGATGCCGAGTTCCTTGCAAGCGCTGATGATCCGGACGGCAATCTCGCCGCGGTTCGCGATCAGGATCTTTTTAAAGCGCCCGGATGGCAAACAAAGCCTCCCCATATTCGACAGGCTGGCCGTTCATCACCAGCTTGGTTTCCACTGTGCCGGTTATCTCCGCTTCGATCTCGTTCATGAGCTTCATCGACTCGATAATGCACAGCACTTTGCCGGGCTGCACCCGCTCACCGATTCGCACGAACGGCGGCGCGTCTGGCGCCGGACCTTCATAGAACGTTCCCACGATGGGAGATCGCACCACGACAAGGTTCGGATCGGGAATCTTTTCCGCCTTCTCTCGCGACCTCTCTAAGGTTGCGGGCGGGGCCTGCGCCGTTCCCGCCGTCGCAGCGAACGCAGCTGGTTCCGGAGCGGAGCCGGACGCGCTTTGCGGCGCGAGCACGATCTCCTGGCCGCTGAACCCGGCACGGCGGATCCGGACCCGATTGTCCCCGCGCTGCACTTCGAGCTCCGCAATACCGGTTTCCGTGGCCAGTTTGATCAGTTCGCGAATCTCATCGACGGTCATCAATCGACTAGATTAACAGACGTGGTGGCGCAACCCTGCGACAGAGAGTGCGGCGCAGACCGTTGAAAATACATACAGCGGCTCCGCGCAGTTGGCGGCGCGCCCGGCGTTACTGAGGGGGCTAAAAACTGCGATTCGCCCCGCCTGTCACGGCACGGGTTGCGGCGTGGCTCAAACCCGCGTCCTTACGGGACGCGGCTGAAAAGCTCTCTTCAGCCCTGCCCGTGAGGGCGGGGGTTCACTACCACAGCAACCTTGTGACCCTCCGGCACGTCGGGCTTGGGTTTGTAACTCCCTTGCGGGAAATAACTCGTGCGTGCCCGTACGATCGCATGGGGGTAGCGCTTGCGAGCCTCTGGAGTCAGGTCCACACGAATCTTGCGTTCCTGCGCGGATGCCATTTCGACCGGATGAAAATGGATGCTGTATCGCGCCTTGATGCGCTGCACCATTTCGGCCAGGCGCGCGCCAGGCTGGGGGCCCTCCATGACTTCACCCCCGGTTTTGAGGGCGAAGTGAAGCACTCCCGAGCGCACCACGTGCGGCAGCGCGAAGTGGCCGCGAACCAGCAAGCCGTCCAGCACGGCGTCGGCTTCAAACAGTTGTTCGTCCACCAGAGCATCTGGAACCCGGCTCTCCTGGATATTGTCGGTCAAAATCAAAATGGCGCGTCTGGCGGTTCCGCCGTTGCGCCGGAGGTAGTCGGCCGCGCCCCAGACGGCCTGGTTGATGTCGGTATCGAGCCCCACCCGCACATCAAAGGCGCGGCCCAGTCCTCTGACTACCTCCTCGAAGCGGCCCGTCAGCGGCTGAACCAGTGTGTGCTGTTTTCCGAAGGCGATCACCGCCGCGCGATCGGTTTCTCCCAAGTTGGCCAAGGCTTCGCGAGCCTGGGCGGCGACATTCGGAAGAACCTCCCTCATCGTCCCGCTCACGTCGAGCAGCAAGACCAGATCGAGCGGACCGGAATCGCCGGAAAAGTAGGCGATCTCTCGCGGCTCATCGCCATCATGCACTTCGAAATCGGCGGCCTGGAGATCGCTGATGGTTGCCCGGGTGTTGCGGTCATAGACGAGTGCATCGACCTTGACCAGCGTCACATCGCCGTGGAAGACCGGACCGTCAGCGGCTGTAATCGCCATTGCCACGCCCACCAGAACACCAGCCCATCGGAGAGCCCGCATCAGGCCAGAATACCAATGCGACGGTTGGGACCGCGTCCCGCCACACGAATCGCTCGGACGCGTCAGCCGGGTTTGCCGGGTGCGAGTGGTATGCTCTAAAGCGAGGACGGCCCTTGCGGAAAACATTGTGGCGGCTAGGCTGCGGCATTGCCTTTGTCACGGCGTTGTACGCATTCCAACGTCCCTTCCGGCAGTTCATCAGCATGGAGGCTTATGACGCCATCGAGCTGCCTTCGGATTACCAGGAAAAGACCGAGTGGGTCTTCGGCCGTTTGATGTATCCGCAACACCCACGGGCCCGCTTCGGACGATTTCGCTTCGGCCGGCTCGACTGGCGGGAGGGCGGGACCAGCTGGTCGCAGGATTATCCCCGCGCCGATCGCCACTTCTCGCAAGCCCTTCGCCGCTTGACGCGCCTGCATGTGCGGTCCGTAGAACAGCCGGTGAACCTTGACGAGGCCGACGACGTTTACAATTGGCCATGGCTGTGCGCCGGCGAGATGGGCGACTGGAAACTTACCGAGTCGCAGGCCCAGACTCTGCGCGAGTACCTGCTGCGGGGCGGCTTTCTGATGCTGGACGATTTCTGGGGAACCGAAGAATGGAACCGGTTCATCGAGAGCATGAACATGGTATTCCCCGATCGGCCAATTGTCGAGATCGGTAATGGCGATGCCATCTTTCACACCGTCTACGATCTGAACGATCGCTATCAGGTGCCGGGCCAGTGGGCTCTCCGTGGAGAACAGCATTACCGCAGCGATGGCGCGGTGGCGCACTGGCGCGGCATCTACGACGATAAGGGCCGCGTCATGGTAGCGATGTGCTTCAACTCCGACGTTGGCGATTCGTGGGAATGGGCGGACGAGCCAAGCTACCCGGAAAAGTATTCCGCACTCGGAATTCGCATTGGCGTCAATTACGTGGTCTACTCGATGACGCACTGACAAGCGTCAGGAGCTTCCAGGCTTTCGCGAATCCCCGGCGCCGGCGGCCGGCTGTGGTGTGCGATGCTCCGGATTGTCCGGCTTCTTTCGTAACACCGAGCTCACGAACACCGCAACTGGCAGCGAGGCCCATAGCGCATATCTGAGTTTCTGGCTGCGCGGTTTCGGCATGTCCGGCGGAAGCACGCCGGATCCCGCGGAGGTCTTGATTGCCTTGCCGACGCGCATCTCCTCCAAGTCGTATGCGAATTGTTTGCCGCAATCGAGGCACACCACATAAGTTTGGCCATGCGCGATTCCCGATTTGCTGACGGGAGTCACGGGACGCGTGAGCCTGCGGTGCGGGCAACGGAACAGCAGGTTGAGAATCGAGTCCATCATGCGGGAGCTTGCGAGGAGTCGCGGGGCTGTCGCTAGATTCAAATCTACCACGCGGCGGAACGAAGCGTCCTCACGCAACTGTAGCAATGGGAGATGGCCTTAAGATTGAAGAACATGACTCTCCCGCGTGAAACGCACGGAGATTCCGCGATTTCGCCCGCCACGAGGAAGCTCGAGATTGCCACCGTGGCGTTCCTGGTTTTGTGCGCCGGCTGGTATCTCAAGGAGAACGTCTGGGCCGTTCGTCCGACCAGCGGGGCTAGCGATTTCGGCTATTACTACGCGGCCGCACTGCATGTACTCTCGGGCGAGTCGCCGTTCGAGGTGGAGAACTACATTTACCCTCCTCTGCTGGCTTTCCTGTGCACTCCGCTGGCTCTCTTCGATTACGTGACGGCCCGCTGGATTTGGTTCGTGGTTTCGCACACATGCTTCCTCGGCGCCGCGTATCTGCTTTGGCAACGTTTGGGAAAGAGCCGCGTCGCGGCGTGCGCGATCGCGTTCGTGTGGGCGGCCGGCGGAGCCGCGCAGGATGCATTCGGATCGGGGCAGCCGGATCATTTGCTGCTCCTTTTGTGCGTGGCAGCCATCACGCGATGCGGGTGGCGGCAAGGGTTCGCGGTGGGCGCCGGCTTTGCAGTGAAGTTGCTGCCGGGAGTGCTCGGCTTACTACCGGTGTTCGAGCGGCGATGGCGCGCGCTCTGGGCGGCTGTAGCAATGTCGGCACTTCTCACTGCGCTTCCCTGGGCAGCTATGGCGTTGTTCCTCGAGGGGCCGCACGCTCCAGCGCGAGCAGACTACCTCGCCGGCACACCGAGCCTGCTGAACTGGTCAGTCCCCGCGGTTGCGCTGCGTGCGGCCAAATTTCCCGCAGCCGGCGACAAGCTATCCGACCAATGGGTGAACGGATGGGACTTACCTCGCCTGCGTCTCTCATCCGAGCAGCGGCTGATTTCGCTCGGCGCCGCCGTGGCGGTATTCGGCGCCGGCGTGCTCGCGTTGTGGGCAGCGGCCGGCGGGCGGATTACGTCCGAGCAGAGCATATTGGCGGCGGCTCTGTTGGCGTTAACGCTGGCCGCATCCCCGCTCTCCTGGTGGCATTACCAGGTGCTGCAATACCCCGGAGTCGTGCTGCTGCTGGTGGAAGGCGTCCGCCAACGTCGTTGGCCGCTGCTCGCCGCCACGCTAACGTGCGCCGCGCTCGCCTTTCCCTTGACGGCCGCCGTGCTCCGCGGATATTACAGCCCGCACGATGCCTGGCCGAACTTGCCCGGCACGTTGTTTTTCTGGACGGCCCTTCCGGCGGTGGGTTCGCTGGGACTCTTTGCGATGCTGCTCCAAGAGACGGCGCGCGGCAGGACATCTGGCGGAGGAAGAGGGATTCGAACCCCCGAGTGAGTCACCCCACTAACGGTTTTCAAGACCGCCGCCTTCAACCGCTCGGCCATTCCTCCTCCTCAATGGTAGCCGATTCCGCCCGTGCCGCAAGTCACCCCCGGCGCGCTCCGTACCGAAAACTCTGCTAAAACGTAGGGAGCAGTGATTGTTTTGCAAAGATTGTGGAAAACCGTGTGGACGAGTGTTCATCGCCGGCCGCAAGTGCTCATTCCAAACCAATACCGGGGTGCACAGACATGTTCGGGGGATTGTGTTTTAGGGTGAAACGATGAGCGCGCCCCGGCGTTACGCTGAACCGGTCCTAGAAGCCCATGTCCGCTCCCGCCACAACTGAAAAGGGTCTTCCCACCAACGTCGACGCCGAGCGGCTGGTGCTCGGTTCCATTCTCATCGATGACAGCGTCTACGTCCAGGCCGCCGGCACGCTCGAAGCGGATGACTTTAGTCTCGAAAAGCACCGCCGCATCTTCAAACGGATGGGCGACCTGCAGAACCGCGGCGAAAGGATCGACCGCGTAACCCTTGCCAACGAGCTAATGAAGTTCAACGAGCTCGAGGCGTGCGATGGGTTGACCTACCTCGTTTCGCTGGACGACGGGCTGCCCCAGATTCCTAACCTCGACAGCTACATCCGGATCGTCAAAGACAAAGCCGTCCTGCGCCGCATCATCTTCGCCTCCCAGCACATGATGAACCGGTGCCTGCTGGGCGAAGAGGAGCCCACCGAGATCCTGGCCGGAGCCGAGGAGACGCTTCTCAAACTCGGCGAGGCGCGGGTCAAGGCCGGCTTGCTGACGCCGGAGCAGATCCTGCAGACTTACGACGGCGGGATAAACGCCTTTCTGGACCCCAGCAAGCGGATCAAAGGCATCAGCACCGGCTTCACCAAGTTCGACGAGTACACCGGCGGCTTGCACGGCGGAGATCTGTTTATATTGGCGGCACGCCCTTCCATGGGGAAGACTGCCCTGGCGCTGAACATCGCGCAGCACGTGGCGCTCAAGAACAAGCAGACCGTCGCCGTCTTCAGTCTCGAAATGTCCAAAGAGTCGCTGTTGACGCGCATGCTGTGCGCCGCCGCGCGGGTGGACAGCCAGAAGTTCCGCGCCGGCTACCTGAGCCAGGACGAGCGCCGGAAACTGAACCACGCCCTTCACGAGCTGGTGGAAGCGCCCCTGTACATCGACGACACTCCCGGCGTGCACCTCATGGATATGCACGCCAAGTTGCGGCGCCTCAAAGCCGAGCGGGAGCGCATCGGGCTGGTGATTGTCGATTACCTCCAGCTGATGACCGGCCGTGGCCGCTTCGAGAACCGCAACCAGGAGGTCAGCGCACTTTCCCGGGGCATGAAGCTGCTGGCCAAGGAATTGAACGTCCCGATGCTGGTGCTCTCGCAGTTGAGCCGCGCCGTCGAGACGCGCCAGGGCGACCACCGGCCCCAGTTGAGCGACCTGCGCGAATCGGGCTCCATCGAGCAAGACGCCGACGTCGTCGGCTTCATCTTTCGGGAGGAGGTCTATCGCCGCGAGCGCGAAGACCTCCGCGGTCTCGCGGAGCTGATCATCGCGAAGCAGCGCAACGGCCCGGTGGGCACGGTGAATCTCGTATTCCTGCACGCCCAGACTAAGTTTGAGAACCGCGCCGAAGACACCGGCGAGTTGCCGGACGAGTAGCGCCGCGCGAGGGCGCATGCCCGACGCACCGCTGAAGTGCGGGATCTCACGTCCATGTGGGGGAGATTTGAAAACCGGAGGAAAGAGCCTGAAAAATGAAAAAGGCCCCGGAAACCGGGGCCTCGGAGTGGAACCTGTTTGCTGGCCC
>CAYMHP010000148.1:0-14306 GCA_964390225.1 uncultured Solibacteraceae bacterium | reverse complement strand
GAAAATGTGGCGGAGAGCGCAGCGGAGAAGTAACGCACCCATGGCGGGTGCTGGATTGTGAGGAGATACGACGAATCGGAAAAGTACCACTTGGCCGTACAACGCGCAGGAGTCGCGGAGCTGTCAACGACCGCATCGGTATCGAACCGTAGCGCAGAAGCCCTCGCCAAGAGGTCGGTTCGGCGACAACACCGCCAAATGGATCGCCTGCCTGACGTTTCCGCAAAGTCTATTCGTTGTTACAGCAGCTTGTCGAGTTGTTCGGCCGTCAGTTGGCAGTCTCGGAGAATTCTGTGGAGCAACCGGGCCCGATGGTCTCGCCAGAGTGCACTGGCACAACCGTGCTTCGGCCATCATCGTTACGCAGGAAGTGATGGCTGCCTCTAAGGCGAAGAACGCGAAAACCCACCCGTTCAAGGGCGGCAATGAGGTCGGCACCTGTCACACGGGGAGTTCGGCTCATGCCGCGATGGTCACACGCTGGATACCAACGAACTCCAAGTCCTGCCCCGGCACACCCTCTATTTCAAGACACAGCTCTATGGCTTCGCGAACGCGCAGCATGACCTCGTCAAGAGACTGCGCCTGCGTATGGCACGCCGGAATTTGTGGAACCGAGGCTACGTAGTAGCCTTCTGAGTCGCGCTCAATAATGACGTCAAACTGGCGTGCCATCGGATATTTCCCCGACTCCGATTGTAGACGGCTCGTAAAGCTATTTGGGGCCGTGCTGAATCGCCGCTCTGGCCGCCGAACGAATGCCGGGGATCTCGACCTCTCTCATTAGGGCGTTTCGTATATACTTTGGCCCATGAAAAGAATCGCGGCCGTAACACTCGTAATATTGGTTCTCACCGCCGCTCCCACGTTACTGGCGGCGGATGTAACGGGCACCTGGTCAGCGAACGTGGTGCTGGACGCCGGCAACGGCACGGCTACTTTCATGCTGAAACAGATGGGCGACATGGTCTCGGGCACGTATAGCGGCGTGCTGGGCGAAGCGAAGGTCTCGGGGACGGTGAAGGGCGATCAGGTGGAATGGTCCTTCCAAAGCGAGCAAGCCGGGAAAATCGTCTACACTGGCACACTGGACGGGACCTCGAAGATTAAGGGGAGATGTGAATACGGTGCCCTTGGGAAGGGAACGTTCACAGCCGAGAAAAAATAGGCCGATCACTCCACCCAGTCGGACTCCGCGTCAGCTATCGCGAGAGACGCTTCCGAGGATTTCCCCGCTCCTGATCATGTAACGGGCATCGCGCCATCTGGCGGCGGCCCAGTGCCGAAAGCCGCGGCACCGGGAACCCTAGGCGATTATACGGCCACACAACAGGCGCGCTATTGTTTACCCCTTCCCCGCCGCGCTACCCGCGCCGCCGCTCTATACTGTCAAACAGTGAAGCTCCGCTTCTGGTTCCTGCTGCCAACCTGGCTGTGGATGGTCGCGCTCTTCGCTGCGCCGTTTGCCATCGTCCTCGCCTACAGTTTTTTGAGCCGGGGCGCGTATGGCGGAGTCGAGCATCCGTGGACGGCGCAGAGCTACCAGCGCTTTTTCGATCCGCTATATTTGACCATCGTCGCCCGGTCCTTCGTCATGGCGCTCGGCGCGACGGCGCTCTGCCTGCTGCTGGCGTACCCCGCCGCCCTGTTCATCTCGCGGGCGCGCCACAAGAACGTTTACCTGCAATTGGTAATGCTGCCCTTCTGGACCAGTTTCCTGGTGCGCACCTACGCCTGGCTGTTCCTGCTCCGCGATACCGGGCTCATCAACACGGCGCTCCAGGCGCTCGGGATCATTCACGCTCCCCTGCCACTGCTCTATAACGATGGCGCCGTGCTGCTCGGGCTCGTCTACGGCTATCTGCCATTTATGGTGCTCCCGATCTACGCCACGCTGGAACGGCTCGACCCGGCGCTCGTCGAAGCCTCGGCCGATTTGGGCGGAACGCCGCTCGCCACGCTGTTCCGCGTGGTTATCCCGCTTTCCAGGCCCGGCATCATCGCCGGCTGCGTTCTTGTCTTTATTCCGTGTTTGGGCGCATACCTCACACCCGATCTGCTCGGCGGCGGGCGCACAGTCCTGGTGGGCAACCTGGTGCAAAATCAATTCACCAGCGCGCGCGATTGGCCGTTTGGTTCGGCCGTGTCGATGGCCTTAATGGCTCTGGTGACGGCGCTGGTGTGGGCCATGCTTCGCCGGCAACGCGAGTCTCTGGTATGAGGCGCTGGCTGGCGGTCTACGTATTTGCGTTTTTCGCGTTCTTGCACCTGCCGCTGATTACACTGGCGGTCTTCAGCTTCAATTCGTCGCGGTTTACGCTCTGGGAGCGCTTCTCGCTCGTCTGGTACAGGTCGATCTTCCGCGATCCCCAGATTCTCGAGGGCACTTGGAACAGCACCGTGATTGCGGTCACCGCCACCGTGATTTCGACCGTCATCGGCACGCTGTGCGCCTACGGCCTTTGGAAACGCGGCTCGCGGCTGATCACGGGAGCGCTCTACCTGTCCCTGGTGACGCCGGAAATCGTCACGGGAGTGTCGCTGCTGGCCCTCTTTCAATGGGCCTTCCGCTGGCTGGGGTGGCGACTGGGCCTCTACACGGTGATTCTGGCACACGTCGCGTTTTCGATCGCGTACGTCGTGATCGTGATTTCCGCGCGCCTGCGCACCATCAATCCCACGCTGGAAGAGGCTGCGATGGACCTGGGCGCGACGGAATGGCAAGCGTTCTGGCATGTCACGCTGCCGGCCCTGGTTCCGGGCATCGTCGCGGCCGCGCTGCTGGCGCTCACAGTTTCGTTCGACGATTACGTGATCACCAGCATGGTGGCCGGCGTCGATTCCGAGACGCTGCCCATGGTCATCTACGCCATGGCACGCCGCGGAGCAAGTCCCGTCATCAATGCCATCTCCGCTCTGATCACCGTGTTCTTCGGCATCCTGATTCTGGTTTCCGGGCAGGTGCGGGAGACATGAAGCGCCGCATCTTCTTGCTGGGATTGCCGGGCCTGGCCGGCTGCACGCGCGACCGGGCTCCGCGCCTCAACGTATACAACTGGTCGGCGTACGTCGCGCCGGAGACCATCCCGAATTTCGAAGCCGAGTTCGGCGTGCGCGTGCGCTACGCCACCTACGAGAGCAACGAGGAGATGCTGGCCAAGGTGCTCACCGGCAACTCCGGCTGGGACGTGGTGTTCCCCACCTATACGCGGATCGCCCCCATGCGGGAGTACGGGCTGGTAGCGCCACTCGAGCATCAGTGGCTTCCGAATCTCGGCAATCTCGCGCCAAACTTCCGCGCGCCGTCGTGGGACCCCGAGCTTCGCTGGAGCGTCCCGTATATGTGGTTCAGCACGGGGATCGTTTACCACCGCAGCGTTCGCCCGCCGCCGGAGCGCTGGGCCGACCTCTGGGACACGCGCCTCAAGGGACGGCTCACCATGCTGGACGACCCCGAGGACCTGCTGGGCGCTTGTTTAAAGAAACTCGGCTTGTCGTTTAGCTCGAGCGACCTGGCTGAGTTGCGGCGCGCCGAGCGCGAGGCCCTGGCGCAAAAGCCGCTGCTGCGCGCGTATCTCAACGCCGAGGTCCGCGACCAGCTTGTCTCGGGCGACGTGCTGGTAGCGCAACTCTGGTCTACCACCGCGCAACAGGCGATTGATGCCGCACCCAGTCTGGCATTCGCTTATCCGGCGGAGGGCTTCCCGTTCTACTGCGATTGCGCGGCAATTCTGGGCGAGAGCCGCCGCCAGCGCCTGGCGCACCAATTTCTGAATTACCTGCTGCGCGCCCGCGTTTCCGCCGCAATCGCGCAAGCGACGCGAACCGCAACGGCCAACGGCGCGGCCACCGCCCTTCTGCCCGAAGACACTCGCACCAATCCGACGCTGTATCCGCCGCCGGAGATCTTCGCGCGCGGCGAGTGGCCCACGACGCCGCCCCCGGCCGCCCAGCGCTTGCGCGACCGCATCTGGACCGAGATCAAATCTTCTTAGCTTTGGCGCGCCACGCTTTGAACGCTTCGGTGAAGGTCGGCAGCAGCGAAATGAAGATGATCAGCAGGACGACCTTGTCGAAATTCCGCCTCACGACTGGAATACTGCCGAGCTTGTAGCCCAGCATCGTCATGAGAAACACCCAGCCGATGCTGCCGAAGATACTGAAAGAGAGGAATCGCAGGTAGCGCATTCCAGAGACGCCCGCCATAAAAGGCGCGAACGTCCGGATTACCGGCACGAAGCGGGCGTAGATGATGGTCTTGCCACCGTAGCGCTCGTAAAACTCCTTGGTCCGCTGCACGTACTCCTGCTTGAAGAACAGTGAGTCGGGCCTCGTGAAGATCCGTGGCCCGGTTTTCCTGCCGAGGAAAAAGCCGGTTGAGTCGCCGACCATCGCCGCCGCCATGAGGATGGCGTTAATCAGAACTATGTTGAGCTGTCCCGCTCCGCAAACCACCCCGACGGTGAAGAGCAACGAATCGCCGGGAAGGAAAAACCCGAGCAGTAGCCCGGTTTCGGAAAACACTACTGCGGCCAAAGCGGTGTACCCGAGCCAGCCCGCCAGGAGCGTGCTCAGCAACTCAATGAGCCGCTCCGGGTTGGTGAGGGCCCGCAGGAACTCCAGAATGGTCTGGATCATCCGCTAGCTGGTGCGGTACTGCTGGAGCAGTTGATTGACAACGTTCTGGTTGAACTTGAGCTTGCCTTCTTTGGTGAGGATATCGCGCACTCCAGCTTCGAACAGCAGGTTCCGGTCGCGGGCCTTTTGACTCTTGATTTCGTCGCGGATGCTGGCGCGCTGCTCGGCAAACTTGGCCGGGTCGGCGGGCAGAATTTCGACGACCTTGCCTATCATGATGCCATCAGGCAAGTTTTGCGGGCCGAAGACGGTGCCCACCGGGCGGCTGAATGCATCCGAGAGATAGCTCAGCGCGCCAAGCCCAGGAATGTTCGCCGAACGGTCCACAGGGTCCGAAGTCTTCGCCTCCAGCCCCATCGATTTAGCCGCCTTGGCGAGATCGCCGCCCATCGACTTGGCCTTGTCATATAGTTCCTGCGCGTGCTTTTGCACCGCGGTCTGGGCGCGGTTCCGGGCCACGGTATCGCGGATCTGGCTCTGCACTTCTTCAAAGGTCGAGGGCCGCGCCGGAATCACGTCGGTGACGATCGCCACCGCGATTTTGTTGTCGGGCAAAGCTACCGGCTGGGAGACCTCGCCTTTCCTCAAGGAAGCAACCGATTGATCGAAATCGCTGCTCGTCCCCACCCCGGGAATCGGTTTGCCCGGCTGCACGCCATCGGCGCGGACCAGTTGCATGTTCATCTCGGCCGCTACCTTCTCCGGGTGCGCGGGATCGCGCTGCAGCTCCGTCTGCGCTTTGTCGGCGACCTGCTGCATCATCTCGGTCGCACGCTGTTTTTTCCATTGCGTAGCCAGCTCGCCCTTCACTTCAGCAAATGGCTTGACCCGGGCGTCCTCATGCTGGAGCACTTGCAGGATGTGATAACCGTACTGCGTTTTGATCACATCGCTGATCTGGCCCGGCTTGAGCGCAAACGCCACCTGCTCGAATTCCGGCACGGTCTGTCCGCGAGTCACCCAATCGGGTAAGTCGCCGCCGTTCGGGGCCGTCGCCGTGTCTTCGGAGTTTTTCTTCGCCAGGTCGGCAAAGTTGGCGCCCGCCCGCAACTGTTTCAACAGGTCATCCGCTTTCGCTTTGATCTTGGGCTCTTCGGAAGCCGGTTTGTCGGTGGTCTTCAGCAGGATGTGGCGAACCTTGATCCGCTCCGGAGTCCGGTACTGATCTTTGTTTTGATCGTAGGCGCGCTGCAAGTCGGCCTCGCTGGGGTTCAGGCCTTGCTCGATCTTGTTCTGGTCCGCAATCAAAACAACGAGGTTTCGTGTTTCAGGAGTCTGGTAGCTGGCCCTGTTGGCGTTGTAGTACGCCTTCATGTCGTCGATCGTGACGGGAGTCTCGTTCAGGTACTTGTCGGCCGTCAGCTTGACCCACTCGAGGCGCATCTTTTCGAACTTCTTCTTGTACTCCTGCTCGATTTCGGCGGGCGAGACCACCGTGCCTTCGAGCGCAATATTCCGCAAGCGCGTGATCAGGAGTTGCCGCCGCAAGTCGCTTTCGAACTCCGGGATCGTCAAATTCTGTTGCGCAAGCATCGCGGCATAGGTCTCCTTGCCAACGAAGTTGCCATCGGGAAACAACGTGGGGACGATCTGCTTGATCGCTTCCTGCAGTTCCGCGTCGCTCACCTGGAATCCGAGCCGCTGCGCTTCGTAAGCCATGGCCCGTTCCGTCACCATATCCTGCACCATCTGCGGGATGAAGGTGGTCAGCATTTCCGGCGGCATCTGCCGGTTCCGTTGCGTGTTCTGGATCAGCCGCTGCACCTCAGGCAGGGTGATGGTGTCGCTGCCAACCTTCGCCACGACCGTACTGTTGCCGGCGGCGTTCGTGCCCGTGTCATAGCTCGGAACCAGGTAAGTGAGCATCGACAGGGCAACCAGCAACAGCATGGCGCCCAGCATGATACGGATGGCCTTGTCCCGGCTTCGAAACAGATCAAACATGTGATAGAGAACTCCTGTGCTCTAAAGGGGAAAGGTTAATTATATCGTGAAACCCCTCTGCGCCGGGCGGCTGGGCGCTACCCTTTGGGCGTGTTGCGCTTGCTTCCCCCGCCGCCGGTGCGGCCCCGCTTACCGCTTTGTTGACCCCGGCCTCCCGCTTTCTTGCTGACGGTGGCTGACTTCGTGCCCTTCTTTGTGGCCATCGTTTCGAGCCTTCCACGGGGTATTCCAGACCGCGGGATCGCGCCCGCGCGGTGAGATGGTGAACAGCGTCGCTAGCGCCGTCCCAATCCGCACTCCTGGTGCACCGCGCGGACGGCCTTCTCCAGGCCGTCGCGGCGCACCACGATGGCGATGGTCAACTCGCTCGAGCCCTGGGCGATGGCGATAATGTTCACTTGTTCGCGAGAAATCGCCGTGAAGATGCGCCCCGCCAAACCCGGTTTTCCCTGCATGCCCTCGCCTACCACCGCCAGTAATCCCACGCGATCGTCTACGTGGACCGGATGCACATAATCGTGCGCCAGTTCCAGCGCAAGTGATGACTCCAGCGCCTGCAGCGTCCGTTGCAATTCCTCTTCGCGCACCAGGAAGCAGAAACTCTGCCGGTAGCTGGAACTGGAGAGAGCCAGCACCTCCACGTTGGCGCGCGCCACCGCGTCGAGCGCACGGGCCAGCACCTGGACACCGCTCAGCTCGGCGCTGGCCGGCTCGAGCGAGATGAGCGCAACCTTTGCCGTCGAAGTCACCGCCCGCGCGCCATTGGCAGCGGTAATAGCGGGAACGATTTTCGTGCCTGGCTTCTCCGGCGCAAAACTGTTCTTGCTCCAGACGGGAATGCCCTTGTCCACAAGAGGCGCGAGCGTTCGCGGATGAAGCACCTTGGCTCCCGCGTACGCCAACTCGGCGGCCTCCGCGTAGGTGACTTCCTCCAGCACCACAACATCGGGAACGAGCCGCGGGTCCGCGCTCATGATGCCATCGACATCGGTCCAGATCCACACTTCGGCGGCATCCATGGCGGCAGCGAGAATCGAGGCGGAAAAATCCGAGCCGCCGCGTCCCAGCGTGGTCGGACGCCCATCGGCGGTAGCTCCATTGAATCCCGTTACGACTGGGACCAGGCCCCGCGAGACCAGCGGCGCCAATTTCGCGGCGGCCTTCTGCGCAGTCGGCTCCATCAGCGGGGAAGCGTTGCCGAAAACCGCGTCCGTCACTACTACGTCCCACGCATTCACCGCCACCGCGGGCGTACCCTCCGCGTTCAGGCACTCGGAGACCAGCAGCGCCGAGAGACGTTCTCCCACCGCCACGGCTTCATCCACGGAACGTGGCGGCCGCTCGTTGAGCATGGACATGCCATTGACGATCCGTTCGAATTCGCCGATCAGGCCGTGGATGCCCGCCAGCACCGCCGCGTGGCGCGTCTCCGGAAGCAATTCGCGGCAGGCGTCCTCGTGGCGCGCGCGCAGCGCAGCCAGGTTGGTCTCCATGCCGCTCCGGTCGCCGGCTTCGGCGTGCCGCATGGTATCGAGCAGCAGGTCCGTGATCTTCGACATGGCCGATACCACCACCACCACCGGCCTCTGCTTTTTCGCCTGCGCGGTCAACTGCGCCGCCACTCGCATCCGTCCGGCCGAGCCCACGCTGGTGCCCCCGAACTTCATAACCAGCAGGTCTTTCAACTGAAATCCTTTCCGTTGGTCACACGCGCCCGGATGATTTTGAGCAGTGTCTCCTCCACTTCCTCGATCGTCAGCGGCGTAGTGTCCACGTAGATCGCGTCGGGCGCCTGTGACAGAGGCGCGTCGGCGCGAGTGCTATCACGCTGATCGCGTTCTTTCATCTGCTCCGCCAGCAAAGTTGGCGAGATTTCCTGGCCCTTGGCGCGGGTTTCCAGAAGGCGGCGCCGCACGCGTTCCTCGACATTCGCATCGAGGAAGATCTTCACATCCGCGTTCGGAAAAACCACGGTGCCGATGTCGCGCCCTTCCATGACGACGCCGACGCGCTCCCCGATCGCTCGTTGCTTGGCCACCAGGGCCCTCCGCACGCCCGGAATGACGGCAATTTTGGAAGCGCCATTCGATACCTCAGGACTGCGGATGGCGTCCGTCACGTCTTCGCCGTTGAGCCGTATGCGTCCGGGAGAAAGCTCGATCTCGGAAGCCAGGGCGAGTTGTTCCATGCGATGCATATCCCCGGGGTCGATGTTCTGGCGCACCGCCCACAGCGCCACCGCACGGTACATAGCGCCGGTATCGATATAGGTGAATCCCAGCCGATCCGCCAGGCGCTTGGCTATGGTGCTCTTGCCTGCCCCCGCTGGGCCGTCGATCGCGACGACGATGCGTCGTTGGCTCATGCCAGCTCCCGCAGGCGTAAAGAAGGCGTATTGTCGCGATTGTGCCGGGGGCAACTCATGGCAAGAAAGTAGAATAGCAGCAGAGATGAGTCCGGAAGAATTCGACCGCCTGGTTTCGGCCGCGTATCGCCGGATTCCTGGCCGCTTCCGCAAGCGGCTTCAAAATCTGGCGGTTCTGGTCGAGCCTGAGCCGACCGGCGCGCAACTCGTCCACGCCGGGGTCCGCCGTGGAGGAACGCTGCTCGGCCTGTACGAAGGCCGGCCGCTTACCAGGCGCAGCGTCTTCGAGCCGTTCTCCATGCCTGATCGTATTACGATTTTCCAGGGGCCTCACGAGCGGCTGGCGCGTACCCCCGAGCAGCTCGCGCAAATGGTCGAAGACACCCTGTGGCACGAGGTGGCGCACTATTTCGGGATGGACGAATTGCAGGTGCGCACCGCCGAGCGCACCCGCCGGGCGCGTTCCCATCATCCCCGGTGACCGCGTCTGGAGTTCCGGCCGCGTAGGCACGCGGTACTTCTTGCCGGGGTCGTCGCTGACATTCTCCCGGCAGAAGTCGTGGGGCAGGCTTTCAGCCGCCGACCCGCTTTCGAGCGGGTCGAGCCGGCCAAAGGCCGGCTGCGGGCAGGATTGCCCGCCCCACAATCTTCTCCTGGCGCGGACTTCAGCCCCGCGGGTCACCGCCCGCGCAGAAAAAACCGAAATTCAGCCGGGGTAGTAATGCTGCGGTCTAGTCTGGCGATCGATCCTACTCGCTTGGAGTACCTGCCTACGGCTGGCCCATGCGCAGCGTCGGATCGGTAGTGGGCGGCATTTGAATTGGTAGCTGCTGCTGGAACGGAGGATTCTGCCCGGAATTTGGATTCGGCGACGTACCACCGGGAGCCGCAGTCGTGTTGCCGAGCGAACCGGGGCCGAAGTTTGCGCCCGAGTTCGATTGCGTGTTGCCGAGCGAGCCCGCTCCGAAGTTGCCCGGATTGGTACCGGAGGCGGCGGTTCCCGGAGTCGATCCCAGAGTCTGTGCCGGCGTGCCAACTACGCCCTGCCCCTGGCCAGCCAACGCGACCGCGCCTTTCGGCTTTGAGAAGTCGAAAACGAATTCCCATTCGTTATATTTGGTGCGGTCCTTGTACACCATGATCGACGGATCCTCGGCCTTGCTGGCCACGCCGGCGATACCGCCGCCGATCTGTTGCCCGATGGGCTGCCCTGCGGCCTGGCCCGGTGCTGCCCCTGTCGGCGCGGGGCGTGGATTCGTCAGGATCTGCTGGATCATCTGCGTTGCCGGATTCTGGGCGCCCGCTCCCTGCGCTGGAAACAGCGGGGTCTGCCCCTGGCCTAGAATCGGCTGCACGCCTCCGGTAGGGTAGTTTGGCTGGAATCCCGGCGCGCCGGGATTGACCTGTCCGGGGGCGGGAACGGCTCCACCAACGGGCTGCGCCCCCACATAGCCTCCGCCCACATAGGGCTGCGATCCGCCGACGTAGGGCTGGTTTCCGCCAACATACCCCGCATTCGCCTGGCTGTTCGGCGCCTGCTGCCCCGGTTGTCCCGGAATCGGCTGTCCGGGGATCGGCAGCCCGGGAATCGGATAAGGCGTGGCCCCATACCGTACCTGAGACGGCTGGCCCGGATAGGCCGGCGATGCGGGATTCCCAGCCGCCTGGGGTATATTGGCGATTTCCGCCGGCACCGGCGCACCCGGATTCGCAGCTACATTCCCCACTGCGCCCGGATAAGGCTGTTGGCCGGGCATATACTGCTGCGGCTGCCCGGGATTGACCGGCTGCGCGCCGGGAAACTGCTGAGGGTTCGGATAGGGCGCAATGCCCGTGGTCTGCTGGATAACGCCCCCCGAAATCGGCTGGCCGTCAGGACCGATGGTACCCGGGTTCGCGCCTCCCTCGCTGGCGCGGCGGCGGTTGGCCGCGTTGGCCGCGCCGCCCTGGGCCGGCGTCAACACCGCCCCGATCGCCGCCTGCTCTCCCACGTACTGCCCGGCTGTGGTCGACTCCTGCTTCGCATCCCCAGGTTTGCCCTTGTTCAACAGCGAATCGGAAAGCACTCCGGCAGAGTTGATGTGAATCAAACGCCATTCGTCCTTTCCGGTCATCGGATCTTTGAACTTATGCCGCAGAAAGCGGCGATTATTGAAGCTTTCGAGATCTTCGATCCGCGCCGGATACCGTTTGTTCTCGCGGAAGAACAGCTCGATGGCACGCTGGTACTGTTCACCGCGCTCGATCAGCAGCTGCTCCTTCTGCCGCTGCGCCTCAAAGGCTACGCGCGGGATTTGCATATATAAGGTGATGGCGATGATCCCTGCCATCAGCAGCACCAGCAGCAACGCGAACCCGGAGTCGCCGCGCTTTTTCATCCGGCCGCTTCCTCCGCCAGCGGAAGAGTCTGCTCGTGTTTGGATTCCGTGTCTTCCATGACGACGGAATTCACGCCAATCCGCACCACGCGGTAGCGCCGCTTCAAGGTCTCGCCTTCCTTGGCCACCAGAATGTCGTCACCGTCGAGGAAAAATGCTGTTTTGGCCGTGTTTCCGGGGGCGGAAGAGAAGCCGTAGTACTTCAGGTTGATGGGTGGAGGCGGGGGCGGCGCCGGAGGTTTGGGCGGCTCCACCTTGGCTTCTTCCACCTTCACCGGTTTTGGGGGCACCTTGGGCTCCGGCCCCTTCAGCGCCTCCGCCGGTTTCACGGGCGGCATGCCGAATTGGAAGACGTTTCTCGACGCGCCAGAGGGGGCGACGTCCTGCAGCTTGGTAAGAAGGTCGAGGCGCAGAGTCGGGTCGATGCGCTCTGTGGCGATCCTCTCCTCGGGCCGTTTCGATCGCAGCGTGGGATGAAACTCGTCGCTCCTCCCCCGCGATGCGGCGCGCGGTGCGGGCCTCGTGGCCTGCGGAGTGCTTGCTGGAAACGTGGCCGCTGGATCCGCAGCGGGAGCAACTGGAGCAAGCGGAGCTGGCTGAGGAGCGCTCGCCGGAGACGGCCCGGAGAACACGTTCGAATACACCAGATACCCCGCGACCAGGACTAAGACGCCCAGCGCCGCGACTTTCTTCCGATCGTCGGTCCCCACCTTCACGAGGTTTCTCCCGGCGCTTCCTTGACGAACGTGTCGAGCTTCACGCTGATGTTCAGGATCTGCCCGCCCTGCTGCGGCGAAGCAGTCATGCTCTCGATGATGAGGAACCGCGGCGACTTATCGAGCAGACTCACGAATTTCTCAAGACTCGGGTACGGCCCTTCGTACCCCGCGGTTATGGACATCATCTCCAGCGTATCGCTGCCTTCGATCTCGTTCAGCTCGACACTGCGGTCGCGCGGCTTGATGCCGGCTTCCTGCGCGGTTCGGTCCAACTCGGCCAGAATCGTGGAAAACGTGGTGCGCCGGTCCGTCACGTACTTGTTCAGGAACTGATCGCCCTCGGTGCGCGCCAATTGCACTTTTTCCACGAGCTTCCTGGTGGCAGTCAGCCGCGCCTGTGCCACGGTCAGCTGCCGGCGCAAGTCCGCCTGCTCGCGCCGCAGGTCGTCGGCCGAGCCGCCGAAGGGCTTGAAGGCAAGCACCGCACCGATCAGGTTCGCCGCCAGCAGCAGGCCGATGACAGCCCGCATCACCACCTTCGGATCTTTAATGGCGAGTCTAAAGTTTCTGCGCATAGTTCACCGTCACTCGTGAGCGGTAGAGCGGCTCCGACTGCGAAGGCGCCAGGCTGCTCGGCACGTAAGCCGATTCGAACAGCGGAGACGATTCGAGGGCTTTCAGAAACTCAATCACCGCGCCCGGCGTTTCCGCGCCCACTTGCATATCGAGCGTCACCTTGTTGTCTTTGTTGATATACGGCCGGATCGTCATGATGCGCACGTTGTAGGGCAGCGTCGTTTCGAGATCCGCGAAAATCTTCGTCCAGCTGATCCCTTTGCGGTAAAGCAGTTCGTTCAGGAAGACGCTGCGTTCCAGCACTTCCGCATTTTCGGGTTTGCGCAGCACGGAATCGAAGCTTGCCTGCTGCGCGGCCACTGCGCGGATCTCGCGGTTGGTCTGCTCCAGATCGTGTCGGACGTCGGCGAGTTGGGCCCGGTCCAGCAGAGTCAGCGCGATCAGCCCGGCCAGTGTGCCCACCAGCAGCACCGAAACGGCGATGGAAGCGGCCAGCATCGCGCGGTCGCGCCGGAACGGCTGGCTGGCAAGATTGATCGGAATCTTCATCTCAATTGTTCTTCGCGATGGACCGCAAGTACCCAAGCAGCCCCGCGTTGTTCTCTCCCGGCGTTCCCAAGGGCGATCGCAGGGGCTGAACGGCCACTTCCAACTCCTGTTGGAAGTACGCGCCGGCGCTCTCCGCCTGGGCGCCGAAACCGCACAGGATCAGCAGTTCCGCCTGCGCCGCCAGGTTATCTTCGATGAAAACGAATGTAGGCAACAACACCGCGGCGATGTCTTCCAATTCCGTGGACGGCAGTTCCAGGCAGCGGACCAGCTTCACCGTTCCCTGTTCCCGCACCACTACGGTGAGGACGCGTCCGGTGATCTTGGCGAACACGCTCACTCCCGCCTCCGGCGCCAGTTCCAGCGCGGCCAGCGACGACGTAGTGACGAACCCGGGATTCAGCCCCGCCGCTCGAAACGGGGATTCGTAGCGGGAAACGATCTCGAGCGGCGCAATGACCACCAGCACATCGCTCTTTTTTGCGGCGTTCGGCTGTACCCAATATCCGATGGCGGCCGACTCCACATCGAACGGAACGCTTCGCTTCAGGCGGAACCGTACCAACGAGAGTTGCTCCTTGAGATCCGAGGGAAATTCATCGAAATCGAGCACCGCAATGCGCGTGCTGAAGTCCGGCAGGATCAAGGCGACGTCTCTCCGCTTTCGAGTGCCCTGGGTTGCCCACATCGCCCGCACGGCCATCGCAAACTCATCCGCATCGAGCACGTTTTCCTTCAGCGGGGAAACGGAAAGCACGCCCGGCTTGAGCGGGCGAAAATCGACTTCCGCGCGCGCGGCGATGCGTGCGGCGGCGATCCCTGCTTCCGAGATCTCGAACGCC
Organism: uncultured Solibacteraceae bacterium; assembly: GCA_964390225.1. Lineage (GTDB taxonomy): Bacteria > Acidobacteriota > Terriglobia > Bryobacterales > Bryobacteraceae > PSRJ01. Next base: position 295 of record CAYMHP010000148.1, on the reverse strand, counting down.
ATGGCCGGCGGCGGTTCCTGCACGAGGGATTTCAAGCGGTCCAAAAGCATCGCTACCCTTCGATGAACGTCACCTTGTTGATCTCGCGCAGCGTGGTTACGCCCGCGCGCATCTTTGCCACCGCCGATTCCCGCAGAAAGGTCATGCCCTCTTCACGCGCCAGCCGCTTGATCTCTGAGGTCGGCCGACGGTCGAGAATCATTTCCCGGATCCGGTCCGTGAGGTCGAGCAATTCGTGAATCGCCGAGCGGCCCCGGAAACCCGTGCCGCCGCACTCGAAGCATCCCGCGCCTTC
>CAYMHP010000147.1:0-14326 GCA_964390225.1 uncultured Solibacteraceae bacterium | reverse complement strand
ATAGAGAGAACCCTCTAGTCGATCCTTTCATGGTGCTACGCGTGACCAGCAGAACGTGGCTGATTCTCTGGGTGGTGATATTCGCCTTTGCGCCTGCTGTCCTTTTCGCGCAGTCCGGCGACACCGATTCGGGCGAGTTCACCGCCTTCGGCGGCGGGTTATTCGGATCAGGCGCGCATCCAACCGTTGGAGGCAGTTCCGGCATCGGCGTGTCGAAATACGCGATCGCGCTCATTTCTGCGTCTTATACGCCTTTGAGCAATAACACTATTCAGCCTTGGCCGGCAAAGTCTACTGTGCAGAATGCTAAGCTGTATGACTTTAATTTCAGTCTTCACATTCGGGTGCCGGTACGCGAACGGTGGGCTCCTTATGGAATCGCGGGCGTGGGCCTTCTTTGGGATGCATTCCGCCAGAATTCGGCCGGTTCTCAGGGTAACTTGGTGACGCGCAATTACAACCAATTCAACGCGGCTTTCCACACTGGGGCCGGACTTCGCTACTACGTTGGCGCGAACTGGGGCATTCGACCAGAATTGAAGGTAATTGTCAGTAAGCAGATCTATACGAGCGCAACCATGGGAATCTTCTTCGTAATCCCCCCCTACTAGGCGGTCGGCGATGCCGGCGTCGTTTCCGCGGGAGGTTGTGGCGAGGCTTTCGCGCGTTTCTTTGGCGCGAAGGCGCGCTTGGTCGTTTTGGTCATGGCTCGTTTGGCGCGGCGGGGAGCGCGTTTGGCGGGCGCGGGCTTGCGGCGCTCTTCTGCGGCAGCGGCGTCGGATTTCTTTTTAGCGGCCCATCGCTTGCGTTGCGCCGCCGCGATCCTGGCACGGGCTGCCGCGCTCAGAACACGCCGCTTGCGGGTTGGCGTGGACACAGCAGCAGTGGTGGCGCCCCGGTTCGTGCCCAACTGCTCCCGCAGCAGACCGATTTGGGCATCAATTTCCTTGAGCTTCTCCTGGTATCCAGCGAGAGCTGCCTTGAGGAGATCGGCATCGACGCGAATAGGCATCGAGCCGATTATACACGACGGCCTGCGATAAATCGGCCGAACTAGGCCGAGGTTGCGGCTATCTGATTGGTGATCCGTTCCCGAAGCCGATTGGGCTCCAGGTCGGGATGATTCTGGACACGGCCCGGCAACACCGGGGGCACGTCGAGATCCCGGCGCTGTATCTCAGGGAAACCAAGCGAATCGGCGATTTGACATGCCATCCGCACCAGGTTTTCGCAGTCGGCTGAGTCACGCGCTTCCCCGTCGTGATGGTTGGCCATCGAAGACTGCAGCGAGTCGGGGAATCCCCATGTGCGCGCTACCAGGGCGCCCGCCTCGCAATGGCTGACGCCAAACAAGACTCTCTCCAGCTTATTGGATTCAGAAATATCGGCGAACTCCTTCGAGATCGCGCTGGCGTATCTGTCCCCTGCGCTCAGGAGCAGGCCCAACCGTCCGAGATCGTGAACCAGGCCGGCGGTGTAGCTGCCGGAGCATCCGAAGATGTTTCCGAGGACATCGGCAATGACGGCCGTGGCGATACTGTGCGCCCAGACGGTGCGGACGTCATCCTTGCTCGGAACGTTTCGCACATAGAAACTCATTGCGATAGTAAAGCCAAGCGACCGGACTCGTTCCAGGCCGAGCAAAGCGAGCGCGTGCTTGATGTTATCGACGCGGAAGCGAAACCCGTAAGCTGCCGAATTCGCGACCAGGAGCAAATCGGCCGTGAGCGCCGGGTCCAGCTTGAAGATCTTCTCGAACTCAATCATCGCGCCTTCGCTCTCACTCGAGATGGCCAGGAGCTTAAGCGCGGCGGGATGGAAGGGGGGCAGCTTCGTGAGCCGGTCGGAAACGGCGGCGTGCTGAGCCTTCAGGTCTCGCTCGTTCGACACCGAGGGGGGCGGTACGAAGGTGGGCAATGAATTGTCCTCCTGATGCTCGTGCTCCATGGAACTGCTTGATTTTTGTTTATCTCGAGTGGTGTCGTCAACGTGGACTCTGGTAAGTGGGCGAGTAGTATCAAAGACCCAATGCCACGGGTGCTAACGGAAGTAACTCTCGCATCGCTATCTTTAGGGTTACGCCTCTTAGAAATCTTGATTAATAGGCCGCGTATGCTAAAGTAAGGCTCGGAAAATCGCATACCGACGAGGCATTGTGGGATACCTCTTGCGGGGGGTGAACGCCCACCAAGGGGGCGCCCTCAGTTCAAATACGGAGCCGGCCTTCCATTCTCCAGATGCTCGAGAGGTATTGTGCGAACAGCTCTTTCGGAATCCATCCGTTTTCGGAAGGCTGGTGGCCGTTTCCTCGTTGTGGAACCCTCAGACGGGGCAGTATTCGCACGTCTTATCGAAAAACTTCGGCGGCGAGGTGATCGATCGCGTTCTGCGCCGGCTGCACTATGAACTGTTCGTCGCCTGGCTGACGATGCCGCTCAAACAACAACAGTCCGACGTCGCCGTTTACATGGGAAGCGCCGAAGGCAAGTCCCGGTCTGGTGGTCTTCAGTCGCTAGGGACCCGGTGTATTCCGGCAGCCGCCATCCGCGCCGAACGCGAGCTGTTTATTCAGGATTTAGGATTGGTGGAAGCCCTGCAAAGGTACGACTTCGAACATGTGCGAGTCTAAGGATCTCGATCACGCCGCAGCTTGTAGAACGAACCGCAGGCCGGTCTACACTGCGCTTCAACCTGGGCCGTTAGGGCGGGAGCGTCCCACGTCCTGGACAAGCCCGCCTTAACCGGCGGGCTAAAAGTCAGCATCTGCCCGGTCCTGCCGGCCAGGGTTCATGCCTTGTCGAGAAGCTTGTGGACAGCGTACAGCAAGGAATCCGCGGTGAAGGGCTTCTGCAAGAAGTCGGATTTTTCGCCGGCCATGATCCGCGAGTCGATTAACCGCCGGTTGGCAAGTTGCTCTAGCGGATACCCGCTAATAAACAGGAAGGGCATCTCCGGCCGCAGTGCCTGAAGCTGGCCCATGATCTCGGGACCGTGCGATCCACGCAGCACAACGTCGGTAATCATTAGATCGATCGGCTCCGACTTACGGGTGCAGTACGAGATCGCGGATTCCGCATCTGCGCTGTCGAGGACAGAAAACCCGGAACTCTCCAGAACGGTGCGCAATACGAAGCGGCTCGCGGCATCGTCTTCCAGTATGAGAATTTGGGGGGCCTGAGTGCTCACGTTTACTCTCAACTCGATTCTAACGTCTCTCTGCGCACTTGTTGTGGATGCTTATCAACACTGAGGCACAAGCCTGGCTGGGAACGTATCGCAGCCCACAGGCAGTGATTTTGTTCGGGAGAATTGCCGGAGACTGTCTCTGGATCACGCTGCGGAATCAGCGGAGTGGTACCTGTACCGTTACTGTTGGGTCTGGCGAAATCGAATGTGGGGTGCGCAGAATGGAAGTGCCATGACCGGCGGGTACATTACGCAATCGGAACTGCTCCTGCAATATTACTGGGCTCTGCAGGAACTGAATCGGGAAGCCGCCGCAGAGGGGCCGGAGGCGGCCGGACCGAAGCATACCGGCGCCTGGCTCGCTCTCCGGGATCAGTCTTCGACCACGTCTTCGGCTTTGTAGCGCGCCAGCGGGTTTTCCGGTTCGGGAGCCTGCGGCCACTTCATGATCACCAGCGCGGCGATCAGGGGCCCCACAACCCCGATCACCAGCAGGACATACGAATAGGGCGCCCAGTGCTGAATCCAATCGCCAGCGCCGCTTATTGCAGTGCCGAGCATCTCCCGAGACTTCGGAGCAAGAAGAACGAAGAACAGTATGAATAAGAAGGTTCCGACGAACGCCATACGCGTCTGCAGAGTAGCAGTTTTTTGGAAAGACTTCCCCCAGAATGTTCCGGAGAGGGGTTAGCGAGTTATGAGCGCTCAGTTATCTATCTGAATACCCGGGCGCTCTCGAAAGTTACCGGATGTACGACGTTCGCTAATTCACGTTAGCTGACAGATTCTGCTGCGAGCCCTCGCCTTTGTTGTTTACTCGGCCACACGCTTGTGATCCGCCTCGTTCGCAACAAAACATCTTTCGGGACTCCGCAGAACAGAGCCCGCAAACCGGCGACTTAGAGTAAAGGTTAGGTACTCTGTTTTCGAGACCGGGAGAACAGGATGAGGCCTCGTTGGTTTTGCGTTTACGCGATCTTGTTGCTGTGGGGCTCGGGATTTTCGCAGATTCAAAACCAGCCGGATGACGGCCAGTGGGTCATGCCCGCTAAGAATTACGCCAGCACCCGGTTTAGCACGCTCGATCAGATCAACACCTCCAACGTAAAGAACCTGAAGCTTGCCTGGACATTTTCGACGGGGCAAACACGCGGGCACGAGGCTGCGCCGCTGGTCGTCAACAACACGATGTACATCGTGACGCCGTTTCCGAACAACCTGTATGCGCTCGACCTCACTCAGCCGGGTGCGCCCACCAAGTGGGTGTATGAACCGCATCCGTCGCCGTCGGCGCAGGGCGTAGCCTGCTGCGACGTGGTGAATCGCGGAGCGGCCTATTACAACGGCAAGATCTACTACAACACGCTCGACGTCCATACTGTTGCGGTGGACGCCAAGACCGGCAAGGAAGTCTGGAAGACCAAGCTGGGCGACATCAACCTGGGCGAATCGATGACCATGGCTCCGCTGGTGGTCAAGGGCAAGGTGATTGTGGGGAACAGCGGCGGCGAGTTCGGCGTGCGCGGCTGGATGGCCGGGCTGGACGCCGACAGCGGGAAAATCGCCTGGCGCGCTTATGCGACGGGGCCGGACCAGGACGTGCTCATCGGCCCGAATTTCAAACCGTTTTATTCGGACCATCGTGGCAAGGATCTCGGCGTGAAGTCGTGGCCGGGCGACCTGTGGAAGATCGGCGGCGGCACCGGCTGGACCTGGATTTCCTACGATCCGGATCTCGACCTGATCTATTCGGGGACTTCGAACCCGGGTCCATGGAATCCCGACCAGCGCCCCGGGGACAACAAGTGGACCTGCACGATTTTCGCGCGCCGCCCCGAGACCGGGGAGGCGATTTGGGCCTACCAGATTTTTCCGCACGACGACCACGATTACGACGGCGTCAATGAGAATATCCTGCTCGACCTGAACATCAAGGGCCAGATGCGGAAGGTGCTGGCCCACCCCGACCGGAACGGGCGCATGTACATCCTCGACCGGGGGACGGGTGAGGTGCTTTCCGCGGAGCCGTTCGTGAACATCAACACCACCGAATATGTCGACCTGAAGACCGGCCGCATCAAGGTCAACGACGCCAAGGCTACGGGCTACAAGACGGTTCGGGATATGTGCCCGGCGCCCCCCGGAGGTAAGGATTGGCAGCCGTCAGCGTTCTCCCCGCGCACGGGGCTCGTCTACATTCCGCATAACAATCTTTGCTTCGAAATGCAGGGGACACAGGCGAACTACATTGCCGGCACCCCGTTCGTGGGCGCGAACGTGCGGATGTATGCGGGGGCCGGTGGGAATCGCGGAGAGTTCACCGCGTGGGACCCAGTAAGCGCGAAGGCGGTCTGGAAAGTGAAGGAAAACTTCCCGGCATGGAGCGGCGCAGTGGTTACAGCGGGCGACGTGGTGTTCTACGGAACGATGGATGGCTGGTTCAAGGCTCTCGATGCGCATAACGGCAATCTGCTGTGGCAATTTAAGGTCGGGTCGGGGATCATCGGGCAACCGGTGACGTACAAGGGTCCGGACGGCAAACAGTACGTGGCGATATTGTCCGGGGTCGGAGGCTGGTCCGGGGCCATCGTCTCCGGCGGGTTGAACGCACAGGATGGAACCGGCGCTCTGGGGTTTGTGAATGCGATGGCCGACCTCGGCAAATACACGACAAAGGGCGGGATGCTCTATGTGTTCGCGTTGTCTTAGCGCTCTCCTGTTGTGCCTGTTTCCAGTTATCGGGGCAGAACGGGTTCTGCGCGTCTGTGCCGACCCGAATAACCTTCCGTTTTCCAACCAACAAGGCGAGGGACTGGAGAACCGGCTGGCGGAATTGGTGGCGCGCGATCTGGGCGCCGAACTCAGGTACACGTGGTGGTCGCAGCGCGAAAACTTCGTCGAACACACTCTGGGAGAAGACCGGTGTGAAGTGTGGATGGGCGTGCCGGCCGACCTGGATTCCGTAGCGGCCACCACGCCGTACTATCGCTCCACGTACGTGTTTGTATCGAGGGCCGACCGGAAGCTGGCCGTCTCGTCGCTCACGGACCCGCGCCTCGAGAAATGGCGGATCGGAATTCATGTGGTCGGCAACGATTTCGCTCCGCCGGCGCAGGCTTTGGCGCGGCGCGGCTTAAGCGCCAATCTCGTCGGCTACAGCCTTTTCGGAAAATTCGGCGAGGTAAATCCGCCGGCGAAGATCGTCGATGCGGTGGCGCACGGGGATATCGATGTGGCGATCGTCTGGGGACCGCTGGCTGGATACTTTGGCAAGCATCAGACTGTTCCCATGGAAATTGAGCCGGTTTCGCCGGAATACTACCTTGCGGTCCCATTCACGTACGAGATTGCGATGGGCGTGCGCAGAGACAACGCCAGACTTAGAGCGGAACTGGACGGCGTGATTGCAAGGGAGTGCTCGCCTATTCAAGCGCTGCTCGCGGGATACGGGGTTCCGCTGGTCCATCGCGTAGGAGGGAAACAGAAATGCGAATCGTCTGGGGCGTCGGCCTCTGCCTCCTTGCACTAAGCGCCTGCCAAAGGGAGAAGAGAGACTTACGGCCCGCGCCGATGCGCCTCGCCATATTCGGCGACGCGGCACGCGAGAGCGAGTTGCAGCCGGGGGGTGCGCAGACCGAGCCTGTGTTGACGAATCCATTCAACAGCAATGCGTATGCGATTTCCGAAGGGCAGCGGCTGTTCAATTGGTACAACTGCGTTGGCTGCCACGCGAATGGCGGGGGAGCCATCGGGCCTCCGCTGATTAAGGACGAATGGATCTACGGCGGCGCGCCGGCGAATCTCTTCGACACCATCGTCAAAGGGAGGCCGAATGGAATGCCGTCGTGGGGCGGCAAGATTCCCGAGTACCAGGTGTGGCAACTGGTCGCGTATATCCGATCGCTGAACCACGAGCAGCCCCGCTCCGCCACGCCGGCACGGCCCGACACCATTGAACAGAAGCCCGATACGCTCCAGAATAAAACCACCGGAGTGACGAAATGAGGCGACTTGCTGGGCTTGTGAGCATAGCCGTCACACTGCTCTTAGCCGGCTGTGCCACCTCGCAACAATCGGCCATCGACTCGGCCGGGCCGCAGGCCGGGAAAATCGAAGGGCTCTGGTGGTTCTTCCTGATTCTACTCGGGGCCATTTTTGTGGTCGTGATGGGCGTTCTGGTGCGCGCTCTGGTGCGCCGGCCGCCCGGCTTGGAAGAGATCGAGCGCACGCATATTCCGTCGGGTGGAATCGAGGCCCGCATGGTCCGCGGGGTCACCGCCGCGACGATAGCCACCATCATCATTCTCCTGGTGATCCTGGTGCTGAGCGTCAGTACCGGCAAAGCGATATCGGAACTCGGATCGAAAGACAAGGGGCTCGCCGTCGAGGTTACGGGAAATCAATGGTGGTGGTACGTGCGCTACCTCGACGACAACGCGAGCCGGATTGTGGTCACGGCCAACGAGATTCACATCCCGGTGGGGAGGCCGGTGATGATCCGCGGCACTTCGCAGGATGTGATTCACAGCTTCTGGGTGCCCAATTTGCACGGAAAGCGCGACCTGATCCCCTCGCGCGTGACTACCGAGTGGATCCAGGCCGATGACCCCGGCGAATGGCGAGGCCAGTGCGCCGAGTTCTGCGGAATGCAACACGCGCATATGGCGCTGTGGGTCGTCGCCGAGCCCGAAGACAAGTTCGAGGCCTGGATGAACGCGCAGCGGCAGGAGGCGGTGATCCCGACGGATCCGGTAAAGCTCAAGGGCGAGCAGGTCTTCTTGAACAACGCTTGCGTGTACTGCCATGCGATTCGCGGCACGACGGCATCGGGGCAGGTTGCTCCCGACTTGACGCACCTGGCGAGCCGCAAAACGATTGCGGCTGGCACGCTGCCGAACACCCCAGGCAACTTGGGGGGCTGGATCGCCGATCCGCAAAGCGTCAAACCGGGGAATCATATGGCCACCATCGAACTGAACTCCGATGATCTTCAGCCCTTAGTGGAATACCTGGAGAGCCTGAAATGACACCGCTGACCGATCCGCGGATGATCGAAATCGACGAGCGGCGGGAACGGCTCGATCTGGAGCGGGTATGGCGCCATCTTCCCGGGTTGCGGGGGTGGCTCTCCGCTACTACCCATCAGGCGATCGGTAAGCGCTATATCGTTACGGCATTCATTTTCCTGCTGGCGGGCGGCATCGAAGCGCTGCTGATGCGCCTGCAACTGGCGCGGCCCGAAAACACGTTCCTCTCGCCCGACAAGTACAACGAGATTTTCACTACGCACGGATCCACCATGATGTTTTTGTTTGCCGTGCCGGTGATGGAGGGAATGGGCGTTTACCTGGTGCCGCTGATGCTGGGAACGCGCAACGTCGCCTTTCCGCGGCTGAATGCATTCGGGTACTGGATGTATCTGCTGGGCGGGCTGTTTCTATATTGGGGCGTTTTTACGAACACGGCTCCCGACGCGGGCTGGTTCGCTTACACGCCGCTTTCAGGACCGACCTTCTCGCCGGGTAAACGGGTCGACTGGTGGGCGCAGATGATCACGTTTACGGAGATCTCGGCGTTGTGCGTCGCAACGGAACTGATCGCCACGATCATGAAGATGCGCGCTCCGGGTATGTCGTTAAACCGAATCCCGATATTCTGCTGGGCCATGCTGGTGCAGTCGTTCATGGTGTTGTTTGCGATGCCTTCGGTGATGATCGCGAGCAACATCTTTCTGCTGCTCGACCGCACAGTGGGGACGCACTTTGCGAATTTTGCGGAGGGCGGCGATCCGTTGCTCTACCAACACGTCTTCTGGTTTTTCGGGCACCCGGAGGTCTACATCATCTTCATACCGGCGACGGGAATCGTGTCGGCGATTGTCGCGGCTCACTCGCGTCGGGCGATTTTCGGATATCCGGCATTGGTGCTCTCGCTGGTAGCCACGGGTTTTATCGGCTTCGGCCTATGGGTGCACCATATGTTTGCGACCGGGCTGCCGCAGATCGGGGAATCCTATTTCACGGCGGCCAGCCTCATGATCGCGATTGCCAGCGGAGTACAGGTCTTCTGCTGGTTGGCGACGCTCTGGAGCGGACGGCTCAGGTTCACGACGGCTCTGCACTTCGTGCTCGGATTCATTTTCATCTTCGTGCTGGGCGGGCTCTCGGGAGTGATGCTGGCCTCGGTTCCGTTCGATCTGCAGGTGCATGACACGTTCTTCGTAGTGGCGCACTTCCATTACGTCCTCATCGGGGGCGCGCTATTACCGCTATTCGGCGGGTTATATCACTGGTTACCGAAGTTCACTGGCCGCCACATGGACGAAACCGTCGGCAAGGTGAGCTTCTGGCTTCTTTTTATTGGCTTCAACCTCACGTTCTTCCCCATGCACATCCTGGGTCTGAAAGGGATGACGCGCCGTGTTTACACCTACCAACTGGAGATGGGATGGGGACCGGCGAATCTGTTGGCCACGATAGGCGCGTTCGTGATTGCGGTCGGCGGAATTGTATTTATCGTGAATGCGGTCAAGAGCGCGCGACGAGGAGAAATTGCGGGCAAAAATCCATGGCAAGCCGGCACTTTCGAATGGGCGGCGGATTCGCCGCCGGCCAACTATAATTTTGTGAACCTGCCTGCCGCGACGAGCCGTTATCCGCTGTGGACCGACCCCGGCAAGCAGGTTGTCGTCACTGGCCTGCGCAACGACCGCCGGGAAGTCCTGGTAACCACTTTGATGGAGGCGGAACCGCATCATCGATACGTGCTCCCGGGCCCGACCCTCTGGCCCTTGGTTACGGCGTTGCTTCTGCTGCCGGGGCTGGTCGGATCGGTATTCATGTTCAGCTGGTATTTCGCCGGCGCAATTCTGACCGGCGTTGGCCTGCTTGGCTGGTTCTGGCCACGGCGGCCGATAGAGGTGGAGCCATGATCGCGCAGCGCTCGATCGACGTTTCGCATCTCCCCCCCTACGACATCTCCAGTCAAGCGCCGCTGTGGTGGGGGCAGTTGTTCCTTGCCGTTATTGAAGGCACCATGTTCGCGATCCTCATCGCGATGTACTTCTATTACCGTCTGAGCGTGGACGTGTGGCCGCCGCCGGGCGAGCAACTGCCGCATCTGGGGCTCTCAACCCTAGCGCTGGTCCCGCTGCTCGTGAGTTGTCTGGGTTCCTATTGGGCCAGCGAGGCCGCTAAGAAGAACGACCGGCATGGGATGATTTTCGGACTGACTTGGAACCTGGTGTTTGCCGGCACCGCTCTCGCGCTTCGCCTGATTGTGTGGCACTCGTTCAATTTCAGTTGGTCGAGCAGTATTCACGGCTCGATGGTGTGGACGATTCTGGGTCTGCACACGCTCGATTACGTAGCAGATCTGATCTTTACTGCGGTTTTAATTCTGATCCTGATTAGCGGCCGGGTTGGCCCGAAACAGCGCCTGGGAGTCCACGTGGATTCCATCGTGTGGTATTTCATCGTGCTGAGCTGGATTCCGCTCTACATCGTGATCTACTGGGGGCCGCGCATCGTGGGGGCGCCCGCATGAAAAGAGAAATCGTGTTGTGGGCGGCCGTGCTTGCCGGGCCTTTGATCTGGTTCACTGCCATGCAGGCCAATTTTGTGCTGGCGCCATGGGCCTGTGCGTTGGGATGGAAACCAGCGCTTTATGCCGTTTCGATCATCGCACTGGCGATAGTGGCCGGTTTCGGATTTGTGGCGCGCAGAGAGTGGCAGCAGTTGGGAGAGGCCGACGCTCACGAGCAAGGCGGCGCGTTGGCGGCGGAGCGGGCGCTGGCGATCGGCGGAATGGCCTTGAGCGCCATGTCCTTCTTGGTGATCCTCGCGCAGGCGATCCCGCAAATCATTTTGGGGGCGTGCGAGTGAGCCACGCACGGCTCACTCTGTTGTTCGCGATTGCGGCGCGGGCGGCGATGGCGCATACGGGCGAGCCGCTGGAACCACACGACCTGTGGACTGCCTGGGAGTTCGACCCGGGCGTGGTGCTACCGCTGCTCGCTTCGGCCGTGCTGTACGCTCGAGGCGCGCGCAGGGAGCGCGGAGTTACGCGATCGCAAGCGATTTGTTACTGGACGGGCTGGTTGGTGCTGGCCGTCGCGTTAGTTTCGCCTCTGCATCCTTTAGGCGAAGCCCTCTTTTCCGCGCACATGGTGCAGCACGAATTACTCATGATCGTGGCGGCTCCGCTGCTGGTGTTCTCGCGGCCCTTGGTGCCGTATTTGTGGGGATTGCCGATGGACGCTCGTCGCCAGTTGGGTCAGTGGTCGCGTGGGAGCGCGGTGCAGCGCTGGTGGCGTAGGTTGACGGACCCGTTTACCGCATGGTGGATTCATGCGGTTGTCCTGTGGGGCTGGCACGCGCCTGGGGCATTTCAGGCGACACTTTCGAGCGATCTGGTGCACACGGCGCAGCACGTGAGCTTTCTCGGCTCCGCGTTGCTGTTCTGGTGGTCGCTGTTCTATGCGCGCGGACGGATGGCTTATGGAGCCGGAGTTCTTTATGTCTTCTCGACGGCCGTGCACACGAGTATCCTGGGCGCGTTGCTTACGTTCGCGACGACGCCGTGGTACCCGGCCTATTCCGCGAGTACGCAAGCCTGGGGACTGAGCGTCCTTGAAGACCAGCAGATCGGCGGACTCATCATGTGGGTTCCAGCGGGCGTGATCTATACGGTCATCGGGCTGGCGCTGTTCGCGGCATGGTTGCGCGAGAGCGACGCCGTGTTGGAAAGGAGTAGAAGCTATGCGGAGTAACGCGCTCGCTCTATCCGCGCTCGCGTTCGCGATGCTGGCGGCGTGCAGTCGCTCGGCGCAATTTGCGGGAGCATCGGTCACCGGCGGCGATCCAAACCGAGGAGAGGCTGCGATCGGCCACTACGGCTGCGGCTCCTGCCACACGATCGCCGGAATTTCCGGAGCGCGCGGCCTGGTTGGGCCGCCGCTCACGGGCGTCGGCAACCGTTTGTACATCGCGGGCGTGCTGCGCAACACTCCGGAGAACATGATCACCTGGATTCGAAACCCGAAGGCTGTGGACGAGAAAACCGCCATGCCGGTGTTGGGAGTGTCGGATCGGGACGCAACCGATATCGCGGCGTATCTTTACGCGATGCGGTAACCTCGCAGACCCGCGCCCTCACGGGACGCGGGTAAAAACTTCCTTTCAGCCGCGTCTCGCCAGGCGGGGTACCACAGCGCGCCGCCTACTTCACGGCCGCGGAGCGTTCTTCGGTCTGTTCCAGAATGACACTCTGGAGCGATTCGAGGGCCTCCACTACACGCTCGACCAGATCGTCTGTCTGCGACATGGCGGTGCGCGCCGATTCGATCGCGGAGGCTTGCGACCGCACCGTCTGCTCGAGCGCGTGCAACTGCACGGCGGCGCTTTCGGCGAACTCGGCCGAATGCTGACGCACGGAATCGGCCACCTGCTCGGCGCGCGTAATGCGCTCTCCACCTGTCTGCAGTGTCAATTCCGCGCTGCCGATGCGCCCGGCGATGGCTTCCATTCCGTCGTCGAGGGCCGTAATCCGAGAGTTTAGCGCGGCGACGGCTTCGTCGATGCGGCCGGAGCGCTGCTGTGCGGCGCCCAACTGGGTGTCCAGCGTGATCAGTTGCTCGCGCAGAGCGTGGAAGGAGTCGGTAATGGCGCGATGAAGCTCCGCAACGGCTTTCTCATGGGATTCGAGGCGAGTTGTAATCTGGGAGGCCACTCGCTGGACCTCGGCATGAACCAGCGCCTCCACATTGTCACGACGGGGCGGAGCGGCAATCCGGCGCGCGGAGACGCTCAATAGCTTCAGCTCCATGACGGCCTTCTGCATACGCTGCCAGCGTGCCGCCGGTTCTTTGGCCAGGCAGTTCGCGACAAAACGATCGATGGCATGACTGCCGGAAACAGGCGGCGGCGAGTTCAGAATCGCCCTGGCGAGCGTTTCCGGAGAGTCGCCTTCGAAGGCGCGGCGGCTGGTGAGCATTTCGTAAACGATCGCGCCGAAAGAGAAGATGTCGCTGCGCGCATCCGCAGCGCGGCCGCGCAGAAGCTCCGGCGCCGTGTAGGGCGTGACAAGCCCCGGCTCGCGATTGGCGGTAACGAGTTGCACACCGGTTCCGGTGAGAGAGACGGCAGCGGGGGTGAGCGCGCCATGCACGCGCCCGTCGTCGTGCATCTTACGCAATTCCTCGGCGAGGGACATCGCGAGGCGAAGAGCTTCGTGTGCCGGAAGCCTCCCCTCCGCGAGGCGTTGGGCGAGGGAGTGGGTATCGGCTGGGGTCATGTGATCCTCACTGCGGCCAGGGACCGCAACCATCAGTAGAACAGGTCACACCATGACGGGCAAGCACGCGGCTGGTAGCCCTTTGGATCGTGCACGGTGGATAACATTGGATAGGAATCGATCTGCGGAATTCGCGTGCGGTGGCGGTTCCAAACGCGCGGAGCGCTGAGAGCATCACGTTAGCGCATTTGCTATACTCTGAGTTTATGGCAACAGCCACCGTCGCCCGGCATCTCCATCATCATCATGCCTACACGCGACGGGCGGTGTTCTGATTCGATTCAAAACACACATTGAAAGGACGCCCGCCGCAGTACTGGCGGGCTTTTTTGTTGCGCCCGATGAATCTCGATTTTGAAAAAGCAGACGGTCTGATCACGGCTGTGATTCAGGACCACGGTACCGGTCGCGTCCTGATGGTGGGCTACATGAACGAAGAGGCTTTCCGCAAGACGGTCGAGACCGGGTATGCGACCTTCTACAGCCGGTCTCGCAAAAAGCTCTGGCTCAAAGGGGAAAGCTCGGGGCATCGCCTGGTCGTCAAGGAGATTTCGACGGACTGCGATCGCGACGCCGTGCTGGTAAAGGTGGAGGCGCTTGGTCCAGGCGTTTGCCACGAAGGCTACGAAAGCTGCTTCTTCCGCAGGCTCGAAGATGGGCAATGGCAGGTATCCGAGCAGCGCACTTACGACCCCGAAGGCGTTTACGGAGGCAAGTCGTGAAACTCAAGCTGGGCATTCCCAAGGGCAGCCTGGAAAACGCCACCATCGACCTGTTCCGCCGCGCGGGGTTTGCGATCACCACTAGCAGCCGCTCCTATTTTCCGGGCATCGACGATCCCGATATC
>CAYMHP010000146.1:4314-14375 GCA_964390225.1 uncultured Solibacteraceae bacterium | reverse complement strand
AGCGAAAAGAACGTCCTGAAGGTCGACTGCGGTGAGTTCCAGATGGAGCACGAAGTCGCCAAGTTGATCGGCGCGCCTCCCGGTTACCTGGGCCACCGCGAAACTCAGCCGATGCTCACCCAGCAGAAGCTGAACGCCGTAACTAGCGAGAAATGCAGTCTTTCGCTGGTACTGTTCGACGAAATCGAAAAGGCTGCTCCATCCATGACGCGGCTGCTGCTGGGCGTGCTCGATAAGGGCCTTCTCCGGCTGGGCGACAACTCCACAGTCAATTTTGAAAAAAGCCTGGTCTTTCTCACGAGCAATCTCGGCGCCCGCGAGATGATGAAGGAGATCAATCCGGATTTCGGCTTCCAGTCGGTCAAAGGGACGGAAAGAACCGATCTCACCAGCAAGTTGCAGAACATTGCGCTGGTTGCGGTCCGCAAACGCTTCTCGCCAGAGTTCGTCAATCGCATCGACTGTATTATTACTTACCAGCCTCTCACCGCGGAGTCGCTTTCCGCGATTCTCGACAAGCAGATCGCCGACTTGCAGAATCACGTTAATACACGGCTCGGCAACCGCTCGTTCACGCTGGAAGTTCCCTTCGAAGCTCGGCAATTCCTGTTGAAAAAGGGAACCAGCCCCGAGTACGGCGCGCGCGAGCTCAACCGGACCATTCATCGTCACCTTACCCAGCCGCTTGCGACCCTGGTTGCCACCAACCAGGTGAATGCCGGCGCCCGGGTCCGCGTGGACGTCTCCGAGGACGCCGAGAGCCTGATCATACATGCGCTCGAGCAACATGCCGCACCCGCGCCCGCGAATCCGACGGTTCTGCTGGTGGACGATAATCGCGACCTGCTGCACTTCCTGGAGCGCCTAATGGCAGACGCCGGCTGGCGCCTGCTCACGGCCGAGTCGGCGGGCGAGGCTCGCCGTCTGGTTCAGGAGAATAAGCCCAACGCGGCGCTGCTCGATTTCATGCTGCCCGACGGCAACGGCGTCGAACTCGGCGTCGAGTTTCTGAAGACCGTCCCGCAAATGCTGGTCATCGTGATGACCGGGACCATCCTGCCGCCGGAGGAGGAAAGCATGTGCGAGGAGCACAATTTTCCGGTGCTGCGGAAGCCGTTCCTCGCCTCCGACGTGATGAACCAGATTCGCACGCGGCTGATTCCCACCAGCGGCGCCGTCCGCGGCGCCTAGGCCGTTTTCTCAGGCCGGCGAATCGATATTCCGAACGTTCTGGAACCGGAAAGGTGGTGATATGCTGTGCCAATGCTTTCTCGATTCCAGCGCTTCGGTTTAACTCTGCTTCTCTTTTGCGTAATGTCGATTCTGCCGCTGCTCAGCGCGCAAGCGCGCCACGCCCCGGCGCCGAAATCGGTACGGCTGTACGTGCTCGATTGCGGCAAGATCACCGGAGTGAGCCCGGCCGGCTTCGGCTTCAAAGACGGCGAACTCGCCACCACCGATATGGTGACGCCGTGCTTCCTCATCGCGCATCCGCGCGGCACCCTCATGTGGGACACCGGCGAGATCGCTGATAAGGACGTTAAGACGGACGGTTCGCCGACCAGGCAGGGCGCCTTCACTGTGACCCGGCCGCTGCTGCCGCAGCTGGCCGCGATCGGCTACACACCGGCCGATATCACGTATCTCGCGTTATCGCACTATCACGGCGATCATGTGGCGAATGCTTATTTGTTCACCGGCTCTACGTGGCTCGTGCAACAGGTGGAGCGCGACGCCATGTTCGCGCCGCGGCCGGCCGACGAGAAGAAGGGTCCCGGCACTCCGAACCGCGCGCTCTATGCGCCGCTCGAGAAGAGCAAGACGATGGTCCTCAATAACGAGGATCACGATGTGTTCGGCGACGGAACCGTGGTCATCAAGTTCACGCCCGGGCACACGCCTGGTCACCAGTCGCTATTTTTAAAGCTCGCCAAAACCGGACCGGTGCTGCTCTCGGGCGATCTCTACCACTACCCGGAGGAACTCACCATGAAGCGAGTTCCCAACTTTGATTTCAATAAGGAGCAAACCGAGAAGAGCCGCGCCGCCATGGAGGCGTTCGTCAAGCAGACCGGCGCACAGCTTTGGATCCAGCATGATGCCATTGCCGGCGCGAACCGCAAACTCGCGCCGGCATATTACGAATAGAAGGGGGCCGGATGCGATCACAATCTCTTTTCACGGCAAGTTTCGCAATACTGCTCGGCGTTGCGCCGCAATGGGCGCAGGTTCAGCCGCCGCCGGCGCCCTGGCGCGGAGCCGGACCCGCCCCGTGCGTGGGTTCGGATGGCGGCATCTACCAGTGCCCTCCACCTCCGCGCACCATTGCCGTCCGTGCGGGCCGGCTGTTCGATAGCCAGGCCGGCCGGATGCTCACGAAGCAGGTGGTGCTGATTTCCGGAGAGCGCATCACCGAAGTTGGGCCCGAGGGCCATGTTCAGATCCCGGCCGGCGTTCGGGTCATCGATCTCAGTAATGCTACCGTGCTCCCCGGCTTGATCGATGCCCACACTCACATGTTCAATCAGCGCAAGCCGAACGGCACCACCGAAGATTACATGTTGATTGCTGTTCAGAATGTGCAAGCCAATCTGCGCGCCGGCTTTACGGCCGCGCGCGATATGACCTCGCACGGCAATGGCTACGGTGACGTGGCCGTGCGCAATGCCATCAACCAGGGCCGCATCGACGGGCCGCGCTATCAGGTCTCGACGCGCGGCATCGTGTGGGGGGCAAAGCCGCCGGACCCGGAGCACCCCGACAACCCATTGGCTAGCACCGTCGTCCGCTCCGTCGAGGAGGCCCGTGCCGCGGTACGCGACCAGATTGCCAACGGAGCCGACTGGATCAAACTCTACCCGGCTGGCGCATACTCGTTTACCCCGTCAGGTCAGGATCAATATGAAGTGACCTATCCTCTGCCGGTCGTTGAAGCGCTGGTCGAGGAGACGCACCGGTTGGGAAAGAAGGCGGGCTGCCACGTATACGGAGGCGAAGGATTGCAAAACGCCATCACTGCGGGCTGCGACACCATTGAGCATGGATTCGGTTTGAATCAGGAAATGATCAAGACAATGGTGGCGAAGCACCTGTATTACGATCCGACAATCGTTCGCTACACAGAGCCCTATATGGACGACAACGACAAGCGCAACACCGGTGGCAAGTACCGCATTATTCCGATCTTCGAAAAGGCTACGCGCATGGCGGTGGCTACTCCTGGATTGAAGATCATGGCCGGGAGCGGAGCAGACGGCGCGACGTTCGCGCACGGAACCCAAGCCCTCGAATTCGAGGCGTTAGTGAAATTTGCCGGGATGACCCCCGCCAAGGCCATCCAGGCCGGGACCACTGTCAACGCGGAGGCTCTGGGGTGGCAGGATCAGATCGGATCGATCACCAAGGGCAAATACGCCGATCTGATCGCCGTTTCCGGCGATCCGCTGGCGGACATCACCGAACTGCAGAGAGTCCAATTCGTGATGAAAGGCGGTAAGGTGATCCGCAACGATATGGGACAACACACCACGAAGTAATTCCCGGTACACATTGATCTCAGCCGCGGCAGTCATGCCGCGCGGTTCTGCTCGGGACCTGTCGTCGTGTCAGAACCGCGCTATCGCTGGCGCGGCTGGAACTGCTACTTGCCCTGCACTTCGTTCATCACTCCGGATGCCTGAATGGTGGTGTGATAGCTCTCCATCATCATCCAGAGGCCGTCTTTGTTGGGCGCGAACACGCGGCTGGCCCAGTAGGCTTTGCCGTTATAGGTGGGCTGGCACATGATCGAGACCACCGCCGTCCCCAAGTCCCACATCCGGTTGAACAGCACGGGCGAAACGCCCACCTTCGGCGCATGCGATTGTTCCCGCTTCTGAATGCCCGCCCAACGGTCGGCCTTGGTGGAAACACCGTAAGAACCCACCACTACCTGTGTATCGGCAACGTGCAGGTTCCAGTGCTCGGGGGTGCCGTCTTCCTGCTCGCGCCACGCCGCCATCGCCGCCTTTTCGTTGGGAGTCACGGGCTTGTACGGCATCACCTCGCAGGGATTCACGCACGGAATTGCATACGGTGAGCGCCCGTCGGGATTCTCGGACGCCGGACGCGTGGCGATCTCGCTATTGTGCAGCAGCCTCCAGCCGGCGGGCCGCTCCACCCAGAAATGCGCCGCGTATTTGTTGCCCTGATTCTCCTGGATCCATACCACCTTCCCGTATTTGTGCTCG
The DNA here is from genome assembly GCA_964390225.1 of uncultured Solibacteraceae bacterium. GTDB lineage: Bacteria > Acidobacteriota > Terriglobia > Bryobacterales > Bryobacteraceae > PSRJ01. The sequence goes on along the minus strand of CAYMHP010000146.1, from coordinate 10,146 downwards.
ACGATTTTAACGTCGCTCGCGGCGGGGACCAGAGGCTTGAGTCCGAGCGCCAAGGCGTCGTCTTTGAAGTACAAGATGCCGTCCGTATCGATCCAGGTAAAGTCGGCATCCAGGTATTTCTGAACGCTGGCCATGTCCCCCTTCTGATACGCCTGCACAAAGGCCTTGTCGATGGCCGCTACCGGGTCGTCGCCACCGCCTACTGGCGCGGCGATCGCCACGGCGCAGCCAATTGCCAGGATCAGCACACCCCAATTCGCTCGTTTCATAACGCACCTCCCCAGATATGCTATCCCAGCTTGTGCCGCGCGGCCTGCGCAACTTTTTCCCGGTCAGCGTGCCGGCCCGGGCTTGGGCGCGCCGAGTGGCCGGCTGTGACTAGTCCGAATCGACTCGCCGAACGGGATCGCCGGTCTTCGTGCGAGCGCGCCGCCCGAAACCGTGTGATTGGACGCAATGGGGTCTTTCGATGGGCTGACTCCAACGGCGCAAACCGGCCGCAGCTTTCATATATAATCGCCGGAGATTGCGAGGGGATTATGATTGCACCGCTGAAATGGAAGAACTCCGCGAACCTGTCGGCAGCGCTTGCTGTGCTCACACTGCTCGGCGCACCCGCCCGCGGGCAGTGGGTGAAGGTCCCAACCACCGGGATACCGCGGACACCGGATGGAAAACCGAACCTCACCGCGCCGGCTCCCCGCCTGGCGGATGGCAAGCCGGACCTGTCGGGTATCTGGGAGCCCGAAGCGAACAAATACGTGCGTGATATCGCGGCCGACTTGAAACCGGGGGATGTCCCATTCCAACCGTGGGCCAAGGCGCTTTACGAGGAGCGCGCGACCGGCGCGCTTTCCCGGGAAGATCCGGATGCCAACTGCCTGCCGCAGGGCGTGCCCAAAATCAATGCCGCGCCGGCGCCCTGGAAGGTGGTGCAGACGCCGCGGACGGTTTACATCATCTATGAAGCGTTCAACCTCTGGCGGCAAGTGTTCACCGATGGGCGAGAACTGGCGCGCGATGTGAATCCCACGTGGATGGGCTATTCCACGGGCAAATGGGACGGCGACACGCTGGTCGTGGATACCCGCGGGTTCAACGGCAAAGCCTGGCTCGACCAATTAGGCAAGCCCTCCACCGATGCGCTGCACGTGATCGAACGCTTCCATCGCAAGAACTACGGGCAGATGGAGATTCGGATCACCATCGACGATCCCAAGGCCTATACCAAGCCCTGGTCAGTCACACAGATGGTGCATTTGCTGCCGGAAGACGAGTTGCTCGAGTTTATCTGCAACGAGAACAACCGCGACGTCCCGCATCTGCCCGGCAAGTAAGGGTTGCTTCAGGATTAGCGCCACCCGAAAACGGCGCTGACGTCGATCACCACCTGGGTGCGCGGGCTATAGATGACGGCGTAGCCGTCCAGCATGCCGCGGCGATAGCCGGCCGGAATGGGCACCAGTTCGCGTTCCACGACCACCGGGAGGGGCTCCATTCTGGCTTCCCAACCGGGCGGCAGGTGACCGGTCCGGTACAGCTTCCTTTCGAGGCCGGGGGGCAGGTCATGGTGGCCCGGTGCGTAGTATTCGCGGATTACGCGGAGGTCATGAGGCTCGAAGTAGCAATGACCGCCGGCGCGGTGATCGAATCCGCGGTCATCCGCATCTTCGTGCTCCGAGTGCCGTTTCCAGTGGTCCTCATCATCGTGCCAGTGGTGATCCCCGGCAGATGCCGTCCAAACCAAGCCCGATAGAAGCAAGCAAACGATTGATTTTTTCATGGATTCCCTCCGCGGATTCCTCTTCTTACCTATCACGGCAAGCGCGCGCTGCAATAGTTGCGGCAGGTGGGGTTGCGGCAACTATCGGAGGTTAACAGGAGCCGCCGCCACCGCAGTCATGCCGCGGTTCCGCTTACACGTGCGGCTTTATCGTTGCTATACCCCCGCCCTCACGGGCAGGGCTGAACACCACTTTTCAGCCGCGTCCCGTAAGGGCGCGGTCGCATTTTTTTACAGACCCGTCATGCCGCGGTTCCTGGCGCGGCTGAGATCGACGGCGCACCGCCTTGCACGGCCGTTGCGCTTGTGAAAGAATCCCGTGCTGGAGGTCTTCTCGCAGTGACAAAGGGGATTGCTATCTGCATCGGAGCTGCACTTGCTCTGGGCTGCTCGCTTTTCGCGCAAACGCCAAGGCCCGCCTCAGCGCCGAGCGCGGAGGACGCCGCGGGATTCTTCCCACAACCCCCCAAGGTTACTGGGCCGGCGCCGCACCTCGCCGATGGAACCCCGGACCTCTCCGGCGTGTGGATGGGCGGTGGCAGCAATTCCGGCGATATCACGAAGGGCCTCAAAGCCGGCGACACCGTCATAATGACGCCTTGGGCGCAAAGAATTTATAAAGAGCGGCTGGCGAAGGACGATCCGGAGGCGAATTGTCTGCCCTTCGGAATTCCGCGCAGTGCGCCATATCCCTGGCGCATCGTGCAGACCGCCACGCATTATTTCATGCTTTATGAAGGCAACATCCATAGCTACCGGCAGATCTTCATGGACGGCCGCAAGCACCCCGCCGATTTGAACCCGACCTGGTACGGCCATTCGATCGGGCGCTGGGAAGGGCAGACCCTGGTGGTGGACACGGTCGGATTCAATGACCGGTTCTGGTTCGACTATCTCGGCCACCCGCACAGTGAGAAACTACGCACGGTCGAGCGTTATACCCGAACGGATCTCGGAAACATGAGCATCGAAGTGACGATCGACGATTCGATCGCGTATGCCAAGCCGTTTACTACGGTGGGCCGTGCCCGCCTTATGCCAGGGGAGGAAATCATGGAGTATATCTGCAACGAGAACGATCGCGACGCGGGACATTATTCCGGCCCTCCGCACCTGCCGACGGACGGCTTCGAGGTCCGGCCGCGATAGCGCCGGCGGGCTTCGCCGCCGGTCACCTTCGATACGAACGGTGCGGCGAAGATGCGAGTTCAGGCGATCCGGGCAAGGCTCGACTGAGCGCGCGTGGTCCGCGACTTCCGCGCTTGCGCCTCGACAGCGCGGACGATGCGGTCCGCGTCCCGGGCGACACCCATGATCGTGGCCGACGTCATCGAGTAGAGGAAATGCAGGCCAACAAAATACAGCCCATCCTCATGAGGAACCACGCCCCGCTCGTGCAGTGGCTCGCCGCTCGGCGCGAAGACCGGCAGATCGATCCAGGAGAAGCCGGGGTGATATCCGGTACACCAGATGACGTTCGCCACGTCTAGCGCGCGACCGTCGGCTAGATCTGGAAGCCCATCGCGCACTCCGACCACCCGTGGTACGCGCTCGATGCCCGCGGCGGTGAGGTCCTTTGGCTTCACGCGAACGAGCGGAGCGGCCTGGCCAAGGATTTTGGGACGCAGCTTGCGGCCGATGGGAGTGCTCACGGTGAGCACGTGATGCCCGATGAATCGCACCAGCCGCACCAGGAAATGGCGTGCAGCAAAACTGTCGATCGGAAATGGAATGTGCCCCGATTCCTCTCCCGACATCCAGGTTTTGCGGGTCCGCGCGACTTCGATCGCAATATCGGCGCCTGAATTACCTGCGCCCACTACAAGGACGGCGCCATCCTGCAATTGCCCGGGATTGCGGTACTGGTGAGAATGTAACTGGCGGATTCCGGGATCCAGCTCCCGGGCGAAATCCGGAACGCGCGGGTGCTGATAATTGGCCATCGCGATAATAACTTGCTCCGCCTCGAACCTCTGCGCGCCTGCCGTGACCAGGAAGCGGTCTCCGTCTCTCGAGACGCGGTCCACGGGAACACCGGTCTGAACCGGCAGGTCGAAACGGTTCGCGTAGGCCTCCAGGTAATCGGCAATCTGGTTCTTCGTCGGAAACGAGTCGCCGCGGGCAGGAAACGGGAGGCCCGGCAAGCCCGCGTAACGCGCCGGCGTGAAGAGGCGGAGCGAGTCCCACCGGTTGCGCCAGGCATCGCCGATCCGCCGGTTCGCGTCGAGGATCAGGAATGGAAGTTTGCGTCTGGCGAGGTGGTAGCCCACCGCGAGTCCGGCCTGCCCTCCGCCTATGACCAGGATTGGAACCTGTTTGTAATGTCGGTCGTTTTTCATCATCGCCCTCCTCGGTTAGTGCTGCTATAGCGAGAATAGGGCGGCTTCGCTGGCGGCGCATCGGCCGAAGTACGCATTTTGGGGCGGGCAGCCGTGTGGGTAATTCTATGTAGAAGCCGTGCCCACCAGACCGTTCTGGTACGCGTAGGCGGTGGCGGCCGCACGGGATGGCAAATCGAGCTTCGTAAAGATGTTGCTCAGGTGACGGGCGACGGTCTTTTCACTGATTGAGAGCCGGCCGGCGATTTCCCGATTGGTCATACCGGAGGCAACCAACCGGAGCACCTCGACCTCGCGGTCAGTCAGCGGACCGCTGGACTTCGGCGCGGTTGCGCCAAGGAGGGCGTCGAGGCGAGCGAGATCGGGAACGGCGCCCAGCCGCTCGAATACGTGGCGCGCGGCGTCCAACTCCAGTTCGGCGGTGTCGCAGTTTCCTTCCGCGCGGCAGGCGAGCGCGATCCACACACGCACGCGCGCTGCTTCATAAGGAGCTTCGAGTTCTTGCCAGAGGGCCAACGACTGCCGCAGGCTGCTCAGCGCCGCCTTAGCCTCCTGCTCGGCGAGCAGCACGGCCCCGGTGGCGCGGGTAGAGAGTGCGCTGAGAAGCGGAGCACCGAGCCGGCTCGCAATTAGGGCCAGTTCCCCTGCCGCCGTGCGCGCCGCGGCGGCATCGCCCGCAGCAAGCATGATCTCGACGTAGGCGTCCAGCACGCGCGGGCGCTCACCGGGATGGTGCACCTGGTCGGCAACATGGCGAATGGCCGCCTGCGCCGCTTCCACCTGGCCCTGCGCCAATCGAAGCAGCGCAAAGCCGGGCTGGGGGACGGTCTCCCACTGGCTGGATTGCCGATATGCTTCGTCAGCTGCAGCGAACTCTCCGCGCAGGCGATGTAATTCGGCCCTGCGATAATACGCGGCGCCGACGGCCGGTTTGGGCGGCGGTTGCGAAAGCCGCTCACAGGCACGCACCGCTTCGCCGAGAGCATCGGGCCATTCGCCGTGTAACTGAAAGATCTCGGCGCGCCGGACCAGGCAATGGCCGCGGTAGGGAACGGCGTCCGGCTGCGATGCACACCACTGCTCCAATGCAGACGTCCACTCCTGCGCCCGGCGGAGATCGAAGATGTCTCCGCAGGCCTCGATGACGCTGCAATAAAGGCCCCCAATCGCCATCGAGGTCACCTCGCCGGCGGCGACCGCGACCATCGATTCGTCAAGCAACGATACGCCGCGTGCGATTTCACCCATGCCGATCAAGGCGCGGCCTTCGCCATGGCGCGCCAGTGTCATCAAATCGGCATCGCCGAATTTCCGGCCGATTTCGCCGGCGCGCACAAACATGCTGTGGGCCTGTCCGGGGTGGCCCTCGCGCAGCGTGCGAATTCCCGCCGGCACTAACAAATATCCCTGCTCAACGCAGTCGTGGTTGCCTTCCTCGAGCAACCGGTGCGCCCGCGCCAGCCAACCGCCCGCCTGGGCCAATTCGCCGGTGTTCAGCAGAGCGAACGCCAGCCAGAATGCCGAGCGCGCGGCTCGTTGCGGGTTGCCCTCGGCGAGGTAACGCTGATGCGCGCGCGCCAGAATCTCGCGCGTCTCCGCTTCCTTTCCGAGCAGGTGCGCCGCCATGGCGAGGCTCTCGACGTCCATGGCGGCGAGCGGCGCTTCCCGTTCCGCGGCCGAGAATTGCTCGAACGCGGTGCCCCACTCCTT
>CAYMHP010000146.1:1184-4304 GCA_964390225.1 uncultured Solibacteraceae bacterium | reverse complement strand
GTTCGATCCCCTCCGCTCTGGTCATCGCCCTCTCTCCTCCGAGTTTCTCACGCAGGCCGACGGCAGTGCCGCATGGGTCTCTGGAAGGTCGATCGAGGGCGGTGGAAATTTTTCTTGACAGCCGCAGGGACCTGTGCCACAGTAGCACTGTGCTAGATCAGTAGCACAGTTTGACGCGATGTTATTCCGGCCAAATCCGTCCCTGGGTACTCCGATCTACTTGCAATTGATGGAGCAGATCAAGCATGCGATCGAGACCGGCGCTCTGCGCGCAGGTGAGCAGCTGCCTGGCATCCGTCCGCTGGCGGAGGAACTCGTGATTAACCCGAACACCGTGGCAAAGGTTTATCGGGAGCTGGAGCATGACGGCGTGATCGAACTGCGGCACGGAGCCGGTGCGTTTGTCTCGCGCAATGGACGAACGCAGAAATTGACCGATAAACTCCGCGCGGCGCAGGCAGTGGTCGCCGCGGCAATCGAACGGCTGCGTGCGCAGGGACTCAGCGAAGAGGAGATCCGGCGGCTGTTCGAGGCGGAACTGGCAGGGCTGACCAAGACAGGAGGGCGAAATGGCTGACGCATGCGTGATTGAAACGGCCGAGTTGCGAAAAGACTACGGGCGAATTGAGGCTTTGCGCGGCTTGAACTTGCGGGTTCCCGCGGGTTCCATCTACGGGTTCCTGGGACGCAACGGCGCCGGCAAGACGACCACAATCAAGATCCTGCTCGGCATGATGCGGCCCAGCAGCGGAAAGGCTCGGGTGTTCGGGCTTGCGGCCAACGCGGGGGATGCGAGCGTCGACATCCGGCGGCGCACCGGGTTCGTCAGCGAGGACAAGGACCTCTACTCTTACATGACGGTGGAGCGGATCATCCGTTTTACGGCTGCGTTTTATCCGCGATGGCGCGCCGATTTGGAGAAACGGTACCTGCGCATGTTCGAGCTGCGGCCGGAACAGAAGGTGAAGTCTCTCTCGCGCGGCATGCGCACCAAGTTGGCCTTGCTGCTGGCCTTGTGCCGCGGCGCGGAGCTCCTCATCCTCGACGAGCCGACCTCTGGCCTGGACCCCTCCGTCGTCGACGAGGTTTTGCAGGCGCTGGTGATGCACGTAGGCAGGGAGGAGATGACCATCTTCTTCTCTTCGCACCAGATTGCGGAGGTGGAGCAGATCGCCGATCGCGTCACCATCATCCACCGGGGGCATGCCGTGGTCACCGGCGCGCTGGACGATCTGCAGGAGAAATACCGGCGCATTCAAATGGTGTTCGATGGCGAAGCCCCAGCGCCCGCGTTTCGTATCCCGGCGGTCGTGAGCGCGCGGCGAGAGGGTCGCGCCCTCACCGTGCTTTCGAGTGCGGGCGCCGAGCCGGTTCTCCAGGAGGCCCGTGCGTTTGCGCCGGTGTCGGTCGATGTGGTCCCGGTCACTTTGAAAGAAATCTTCCTGGAAAGCGTTCGAGAGGAGGCTTAAGATGCTTTGGTACAAATCATGGCTGGAGACGCGGTCGCGATTCCTCATCGGGCTGGCGCTGCTGTGCTGTTCCGCCGCTGGGGTTGTGCTTGTTTGGCCTAAAATCATGGAACTGATGCCGCTGGCCGCATCGATTAATGTCAGCGGAGTGCTAGGGCGGCAAATCCGGGAGTCGGCGGAGATGTCACGGGAATACCGGGGCTATATCTGGTCGCAGTGGTTCCGCCAAAACCTCGTGCAACTTGGGACGCTATTCGCGGTCGCGCTTGGGACCGGAGGTCTGCTCTCGCAACGTTCCGAAGGCCTGTTCACGCTATCGCTCCCGGTCTCGCGAGCCCGGCTGACGATGGTTCGGGCGGCGGCGGGTCTGGCCGAATTGTGCGCGCTCGCGTTCGTGCCGTCGCTGTTGATTCCCCTGCTTTCGCCAGCGGTGGGGAAGAGCTATCAGCCTGCGGATGCAGCCATCCAGAGTGCGTGCATGTTCTTAGGGGCCGCAGTGTTCTTCAGCATGGCTTTTCTGCTATCGACCGTGTTCCATGACTTGTGGCGGCCACTGCTGATTGCCTTCACTTTGGCGGTCGTGCTCGGCGTCTCGGAAGAAGTATTTCCCGATTGGTCGCGCTATAGCATCTTTCACGTGATGCGGGCGGAGAGTTACTTCCGCAGCGGCGAACTGCCCTGGCAGGGCCTGTTCGCCAGCATAGCGGCCTCGGCCGCGATGCTTTATGGCGCTGTGAGGAATGTCGCGCGCCGAGATTTCTGACGGACTCTCTCCCAACCTACATCAGGATTTTGAAGAGATTCGAGTAGTCGTCGGTCCAGATGCGGAAAGTGGGGTTGGGCTCGAGCACGCGCCAGGATTTCTGTAATTCCGGGTGACTGCCGCGATCCATCACCAGCGCCCACGAACAACTGAAGCAGAACTCCTCCTCGTCGGGTAGCGGTTCGTAATCGTAGACCAGCGCGATCTTGCCGAACGCGGCCGCCGCCCGTTCCACGACCGGTTCCAGGTCGAGATATGTGTTGGTGATGTTCACGGCGACGATGCCGCCCGGCTTCAAATGACGGAAATACGTCTGGAAGGCCTCGCGGGTGATGAGGTGAACCGGGACGGAGTCGCCGGAGAAGGCGTCCATGACGAGCAGATCCAGTTGCTGGGAGGGTTCCGATTCGAGGACCAGGCGCGCATCGCCCAAGGCAACCTGGACGCGCGCCGGCGTGTCGGCCAGATACGTGAATTGCGTGAGCGCGATGCGCAGCACCTCGGGATTGATCTCATAAACTCGAAGCGTATCCCCGGGACGGCCATAAGCCGCCAGAGTGCCGCAGCCGAGGCCCAGGATGCCGATGCGCCGCGGCGCCGTACCAAGCGCGTCCATCACCTGGCCGATGCCGCTGCGCGGGCAGAAGTAGGAGACCGGCATCCGCCTGTACTTCGCGCGAAGCATCTGCTGGCCGTGGTTGATGACGCCGTGGACAAACGTGCGCACGGCGTTGTCATCCACTTTCGGGTCGCCTTTGTCGCGCACGCGAAGTTGTCCGTAAAAATTCCGCGCCACCATGCGGAAAGGCTGGACGGCCTCGCGGACAATCAGGACGAGGCAGACGAGGTAAGCAGCCAAAACCACGGCCAGCCCGCCCCGCGCCAGGC
>CAYMHP010000146.1:0-1174 GCA_964390225.1 uncultured Solibacteraceae bacterium | reverse complement strand
ACCCGGCCAGCCATCCAGCAGGTCACCAGTGAGTGGGCGTCGCCCCGCGCCAGGCGCATCGCTGAGAAAGAGCGAAGGCGCCGCGCTTCTCTCCAAACGGGCGCCGCTGCGAGCACGGCGCACAGTCCCAGGCCCAGCGGGAACTCGTAGTACCCGCTAAACAGGTTGGGCGCAATCAATCCGACAAAGAGGCCTCCGAGCGCACCGCCCAAGGAGAGATTGACGTAGAACGAAGTCAGATAACGAGCTGCCGGGCGCAGCCGAACCAGTTCGCCGTGACACACCATGCAACACACGAATAGCGATAACGTCAGCAGCGTCAGCAGAGGACGCACCAACATGGGCGGCCGGTTGGGCCAAAGCCGCCACGCCATGAATGCCAATGCCAATGCGGCGAGCGGCAGGAATAGCGGACGCCGGTAAAACCGCGGCGAATCGAAGCAGAGGATAAAGCTCAGCAGGTACGCCGTAAGCGGCAAGATCCAGAGGAATGGGATGGCCGCGACGTCCTGAGTAAGAAATGTCGTGACAGCCAGCAGCAGGATCGAGGCGCAGGCCGCGAGCGCGATCCAGAGAACGCGAGTGAACGCCGCAGGCGCCGGTCCGCTTTCCGTCACGGGTGTGCTGACGATGTCTGGTACGCCGCCCTGAGCCGCTGCCCGCCATGTGGCGGCGGCGCAAAAAACCACGAAAAGAACGTACGCTCCAGACCAGAGGACCGCCTGGGTGCGGGATGCGAGATTGGGCTCGACCAGAACCGGATAGCTGAGCAGTGCCAGGAGCGAGGCGGCATTCGAGAGCGCGAACAATCGGTAGGGCATACCGCTCTTCCGCGCTCGCGCGTACCAGGCCTGCAACAGCGGGCTGGTCGAGGCGAGCAGAAAGTAGGGCAAACCGACGGTCACGGCGAGCAGGGCAAGGATCCGCAGGGAGGGGTTGCCGGCGGCGGTGCCCTTCCAAATCGCGTTTGGAACTATGGGGAGTGCAACCAGGCTGGCCGCCAGAAGAACGCTATGAACGGCCGCCTGTGTGCGACCTCTCAGCCTCTGATTCAGCCAGTGCGCGTATACATAGCCCGCCAGGAGCGCCGTCTGAAAAAAGAGCATGCAGGTACTCCAGATGGCCGACGATCCGCCGAACCAGGGGAGAATCATCTTGGCGATGATGGGCTGGA
>CAYMHP010000145.1:0-14387 GCA_964390225.1 uncultured Solibacteraceae bacterium | reverse complement strand
ACGCGGCTCTCGGCGATCACGACGGCGCCGACCATCGGATTCGGGCTGGCCGTCAAGGATGCTCCATTCCTCCAGACCTGTACGCCGACGCCGGTGACCGGGACGAACACTTCGTTGTTGACATCATCCGCCGCAACGGAATGCGTCGTCTGCGAGACGCCGGGCGCAGCCACCGTCTGGCCTACCACGAGGGATGTCAGCGTCTTCGTCGCATTGGTTGCAATATCCACGACACTGACGCTGATCCGGTCCGTGCCTCCGCCGAAGTAAACACGTCCGTCCCCGGCGTTATACCAGATTTCGTCGCCCCCCGCTCCAGTGACGGTGGACAACACTTTCCCGCTCGCGATGTCCACTATGTCGCCGCAGCTTGTCACCAGCCGTTGTCCTGGCACCACCACCAACCCCGCCGGACCCTTGCAGGTTGTCGGGAACGTTCGCGTGACCGTCATTTTCACGGGGTCGATCTCGTCGATCTCCCCGTTCGGATTCGTCTTGGTGGCGGGAATTGCAATGTAAAAGTTGCCTGTGGTTCGGTCCCAAACGGGCTGCTCGATGCCACCGGTCGATTGAGGCGCCGACACGCCGTCGTAGTTGAGGGACTTCAGGACGGAGTGAGTCGCCTGGGAGATGAACGTAATGAAGGGTGGAGTGTCTCTGTCGTTCGCAATCAGAACAATGCGATCGACGGGGTCGTAGGCAAGCTCGTCGGCCCGCGCCGCAGGCGTCGCCGCGAGGCCCTTTCCGCCCGTGCTGATGGTGTTGGTGATCGTGTTGGTATCCGTGTTGATCACGACCACCGTGCTATCGTTTAACCCAACCCACACCTCATGAGCCCGCGGAATGGCAACTACCCCATTCGCGCCTGTACTCATAGGGATGGAAGTCAGGTATTGGTTGTTGAGAGTGTCGATGACCACGACCCGCGGCGAGACGGGAGGCGTCGCCGCGGCGTTGCCGCGGTCCGCAAGATAGTACCGGGCGTTCGCCGAATCGACCCAACTGATGTCGAAACCGGTGAGACCGTTCGGAACCGGGATGGTGGTCAGAAGCTTATAACCTGCGACCGGTTGGCCCTGTTGCGCGAACGCTACCGCGCAAAGGGCGGTTGCGAGGAACAGTGGAAGACGAACAGACAGACGCTTCGTGGCGTTCATTGCTCAACTTGCCTCCTCAGACAAATTACGTAATCGGTCGTCAAGGTCCGAGTTGCGGACCGAGGCGAATCAAGATCTGGACCTGCCGAAAACTGGCAAGCTAGTATACATCCGATTGTGCCCTGCCACACCACTTCGGGGAGTCGCAGCCACCGTCCGCCGCTCCCGGACCACTATCACGCTTTTTGATATCACCTATCGGCGGCCCTGAAGCGGCAAGCCTACGTTGTGCCATATCCTGGTAATTGGAGTCTCATGAGAAGAATCTGTCTCGTCCTACTTGCGTGTTTGCCCGCGGCTTTCGCCCAGAGCCAGAGCCAGGCCCCGGCCTCCACCGGGAGCGAGCCGCCCCTCCACCCCTCTTTCGGATTGCAGGACCCGAACATTATCAAGCGCACTCCTGCCAACAAGCCCGTGCTGGGAAAGGCAGGTCCCGCGCCGCGGCTGGCCGATGGCAAGCCCGACCTCTCGGGCCCATGGGAACCGAACGCCATTCGCGAAAACGTCAACATGAAGGCGACCGGCGTCGAGATCCCGTTCACGCCGCAGGGCGAGGCGCTCTATAAATCCCGCCTCGACCGGCTGGGAAAGGACGACCCCGAGGCGCGCTGTCTGCCTCCCGGCGTTCCCCGCCTGACCACGACGCCCTACCCGTTCCGGTTCGTGCAGACACCCACCTACATCGCCATCCTTTATGAAGGCGGCACGCACACGTGGCGGCAAATCTTTATGGATGGCCGCAAGTCCTCCCAGTTCGCCGAAGACCTCTGGAACGGCGAGTCGATTGGCCACTGGGACGGCGACACGCTCGTGGTGGAAACCACGGGCTTCAACGAGAAGACCTGGATCGACGCCGCCGGCCTGCCGCACTCGACGCAACTGAAAGTGACCGAGCGCATTCACCGCCTGGATGCCGAGAACATGGAGATCGTCAGCATCGTCGATGACCCGGTCATGTACACGAAGCCCTGGTCGTTCACGACGTACCCCAAGCGCCTGCATGGCGAGTTGCTCGAGTACATCTGCAATGAGAACGAGCGCGACGTGCAGCACATGCTCGGCAAGTAAACGCGGTTTTCCACGCCGCCGGCCGCTGATATAGTTGCTAGCCGGCGGTAGATCGTTTCCGATGCCGCATCTCAGGTTATATGTTCCCGAGGAATGGCTGCGCGACGACTTCGTCGCCGCGACCGGCTTCGACGCAAAGAAACTGCTCGATCGCCTGGTGCAGGTAGTGGCGACTCTCCGCATGGAGAACCCGGCGATTGAAGCTCGCCGCCAGGCGCTGCGTGCAGTCGACCCTAACCGCGCGATTACGGACGACGAGGCGAGCGTGGACGATCAAGGAAACCCGATCGCGCCGCATCTCGTGCCGATGATCAACCTGAGCAACCTCAAGCACGCGATCGTGCCGTTATACTACGCGCACGTCGGCGGAGACTCGTCCAAGCAGTTCCTGCATGCCACCCTCGCCGCCGGCAATGACACGCCGGGCCGAACGGCGGCCGTGCGCAGGCGCGCTGCTCGCGCCCTCGGCGATGAAATCGACAAGTTCGTCGGCGATCTCCCCGGCCTGAACTCCGTCACCGTCCACGTCCAGGACATCGATCGCGATCGCGGGTATTCGACTACCGCCGAGCGCAAAAAGACTGCGGCGCAGAAGTGATGTAGGCCGCGGCTCGAGCACGGGCGTCTAGCGTGAATCGACCTCCACCCGCGCCAGCTTCGCCGCGCTGATCGCCTGCCCGATGTGCCGCTGCGTGTGCTCGGCGATGTGCGTCAGCAGTCCGGCGACGGTTGTCGGCAGGTGCTTGCGTCCCACCATGCGCGGCTCCGTCAGCCGGCTCGGGTCGAGCGCCCGCACCGCTGCCTCGGCCCGCTCAAATGCCCGTTCCATCTCCGCCAGCAACTCTTCCCTGCCTTGGCCCCGCGGTTCCTTTTCGCGTTCCAGCGCCGCCATCTGCTCCGGGCTGAGTTGCCGGCCCTCGAGATACGTCATCAGCCGGTCGGTGCTCCCCCCGATGTGGCGGATGTGAAAACCCACCGATCCGAAGCCGTGAGGCGTCGCCCAGATCTGCTCGGGAGTGAGGCCTTCGGTGAACCGCGCCAGGTCCTCGCGTGCATGTTGGAACGCATAAAGGATAGGGGCAAGCCTCGGATCGACGCCCGCGATGGGTCCGCGCAGCCAGGGTTCGGGTTGACTCGACATACGTCCAATATAGGTCGGCGGCATGCCATTTCACCCAATTGGGTGTGTCAATCGGCTCCCGGCGCCCCCGGCACCCCAGGAATCTTGCAGAAAATGAGAGTCTTGGCGGCTGGCCCTCGGCATGCAACGGAATCGGACAATAAGGACTCTATTTACGGAATGCAGTTGACTCGAGCTGCCGATTACGCTGTCCGGGTGATGATTCACCTGGCGGCATTCGCGCCGGGAACGCGCGCCAGCCGCGCCGACCTTGCGTCGGCCGCGGAATGTCCGGAGCAATTCTTGTCCAAGGTCTTACAGAGCCTCACCCGGGCCGGCCTCGTCATTTCCCACCGGGGAAATACCGGCGGCTTTGAACTTGCGCCAGCACACCGGGACGCCTCGATCCTGGAAATCGTCGAGGCCGTGGAAGGCCCAATCCGGCTGAACATTTGCGTCAATTCCGAAAACGACTGCAGCCGGCAGCCCATCTGTCCGGCTTACGGCGTCTGGAAGGAGGCGCAATGCGCCTTGTCGGGCGTCCTGCGCAAAGCGACCATTGAGGATCTGGCCCGCGAAACCATCCTGCGCAAGACCTCCGACCGGCCTTTGCCCAACCCTGCTTAAAAGGAAAACGAAAACCATGCTACCCACCGACCCCACCATGATGCACGCCGCGATCAACGCGGCAGGAAATTTGATGTATGCCGTAGCGGCGCTGGTTATCGTGTTCGGGCTGCTGATGGTGGCATTCTCATTCCGCGACTCGCACGAGAAGTGAGGCGGCCGAAGCGCCGGCAGCAGCCGCTGCTGTCGTGCGGTGCCCGCTTTGACGCTCTTTCCAGCGAAGGCGCGCCTCAGCCAGCGCCACCATCAACATGATGACGGCGACCGTGGCGAGAAATGCCTGCGGAACCGTAAGCGCCCGTTTGAAAGCCTTGGCAATATTCCCGTAAACCAGCATGATGTGCACCCAGTAGACCAGCAGCGAGGTCTTCCCGAGGCGCTGCACCCACGCCCAACCGCCCCCGGCGCCGAACCCGGTCCACAAATACCCACTCGCGAGCAGCAGCAGCGCGACGCCCGTGCGAATCACGATTAGCGCCGGGCTATCGCTCCAGAAGTCGGAGTGCGCATAAATCGAGTACGGAAGATTGGCGAAGTACTGCGCGCCGACGATGAGCCCCAGGGCGACGATCACGGTCCATTGCAGCAGACGGTCCATCCGCTTCGCCTCTACCCGTTTGACTACGGCTCCGGCCGCGATTCCAAACCCGACGTAGGCCGCGCAAGGGAAAAACGCGAAGCGGCCCTTGGCGGGGCTCGGCGCCAGGTAATCGCGCACAAGCGTGGGTACGCCGCTCCAATCTAAGGCACTGACTAGAGGGGCGGCGGCAGCCACAGCCAGACCGCCGGCAATGGCGAATCGAATGCGATCAGTCCCCTCGAACACCGCCAGCAGGGCGAATGCAGCCATCGCCAGGCCCATTGCGTTCAGGATATCCACCTTCAGAAACTCGTCCAGGGTCGGATTCGGAAGGCTCGCGATGCAGTTGCTCAGGCGGAACAGATACGCGAGTCCGAGAATGTAACCTGCCCGCTGCAGCGAAATGATCCACCTTCTGCCGGCGCCGAGTTGCCGGCGCTCCAGGCTCTCCATCTGAAACCCGAACGTCATGCCCGCCATGAACAGAAACAACGGTGCCGCCATACCGCCGATGAATTGGGAGAGGATGTAAACGCCGCCGTGCCGTGCCTCCACCCGCGCGAACGAGTTGAAGACGTGGCACTGGATCATAATGAGCACGGCCAAGCCGCGCAGCCAGTCAAGAAAAGGCAGTCGTTTCACTGAATCAATGCCGGAACCCAGGCCCCGTCAAATACTCATCATAACGTGCTGCTGCGTACAGTTCAGGAGCGCGCGAACAGTCGCTTCCAGCCACGCTTCTTCGGAGACGGCAGCCCCAGCGCGCTCGAAAAGCGCTCGGTCTCAGGTAGCGCCAGTGGTTCCAAACCACGCAGCAGATCGATGACTTCGGCCAAGCGGCAGAAGTGATCGATGCAGTGCCAGCAGCCCTTTACGTGATGCTCGGCCTGTTCGCGTCCGCTCCAGGTAGCGCGGCCGTCGAGGATATCGAGAAATATTTTGGCCGGAAAACAGCCCTCGGTCTTCGCACTCGCGGCGGCCCGACCGAGTGCCGCGCCGGAATCCCACAGCAGGGTCCGGTTCCAGTGATCCAGGTTCGCGCGGAGCATCGCCCCGGCCCGGCCGCGAATCTTCTCGACGGTTTTCGGATCCATGCGCAGCAGAACGCCCGTCCCGGCGGCGTCGTAGCGCATCGTCTCGAGCCACACGGCTTGCTTCTCAACTGCGGTGAGCGGCTCGAATGCGGCGCTCATGGCGTCCAAGTCCGGTGCGTGATCCGGTTGCGGACGCGCTGCCAACGGTTCCATCGCGGCGAGCACCCGCTGCCGCATCTCCGCTACGAACCAGCGTTCCGGGACGTCGTCGAGCGAATCGAACACGCTTGACCCCGGGGTTCGTAGCGATGCAATCAGTTGCTCGACCCGGCCATCGTCGCCCGCCTGCTCCGGAAAATAGTGTGCGATCAGCTTGCGGATCACCGGCACGTAATTGGAAATCAGGTACCGCCAGCCCTCCGGCCGATCGGCCCGGCAATCGCGGACCATGTCATAGCACGTGTAAATCATTTCTGAATCGATGGTATCGAACGAGGGACGGGTTCCCGCAACCACTGGAACCCGAAGTGCACTATTCCGGGTGAGCAGTGTTTTGCTCATATTGAGGAGGAAAACCTATGTTGATGTGGGCGCTGGCATTCTTCATTATCGCCATCATCGCCGCGATCCTCGGTTTCGGAGTGGCGGCGGTTACCTTCGCGGCTCTCGCCAAGCTGATCTTCTACATCGCGATCGTTCTGTTCGTCATCAGCTTGATCGGACACCTCATGCGGCGGGTGTAATTTCGCAGTGTAAGGAGCGCCGGCACAACTCCCGCCGCGGGCGTTTTGTGACCTCCGGCCGAGTGCGGCGGCGAAGGCCGCCGGCGCTCCTGGCAATGACGTGCCGGTCCGGCACGGTTGCGGCGCACTCTCGCGAGAGCTAAGCTCGCCAGTAGAGGAAGGTACGATGAGATTCATTCTGCAGCTAACACTTTGCTGCCTTCTGGCCGGAAGCGCCATGGCCCAGCGGGGCGGCTACGGAGGAGGTGGCGGCCGCGGCGCTGGTATGGGAGGCGGAGTCGGCCGTGGTGGTGGTATGGGTGTCGGAGTCGGCCGCGGAGGCGGTTTCAGCGGTGGCTTTTACACCGGTTCGCGCGGCGGCGTCCGCGGGTATGGCGGCTACGGGTATGGCGGCTACGGTGGGTACGGCCGAGGTTACTATGGCGGCTACCGCGGATACGGCGGCGGTTACTATCGCGGCTACAGGAGCAGTTACTATCGCGGCTACGGCTACCGCGGACGAGGCTACAGCAACTTCTACTATGGCGGATACTACGGCGGATATTGGCCCTACTTCGCGTACGCGTATTGGCCCGATTTCTACGACTACTACCCGTATGCTTCGTACCCGTATTACGGATATGACGGATACGCGGGCTATCAGCCTTCATCGAATGTGACGGTCGTTTATCCGGCGCAATACACGGCTGCGGCAAGCACGCCGGTCTACACCGACCGGGCGCGTCCGGTCACCCGGGAATACGATCAATACGGCCAGGAAGTGCGCCCCTCGGCCGGCGGCGCGGCCGCGAACGGATCACCGATTTATCTGATCGCGTTCAAGGATCACATCATTCGGGCGGCCGCATCCTACTCGGTGGACGGGAGAACGCTGCACTACGTAACGCTCGAACACGAAGAAAGGCAAGTCCCGCTCGACACCGTCGACCGCGACCTGAGCATGCGGTTGAACCGCGAACGGAACGTGCCGTTCACGCTCCCTGCTGCGCAATAAAATTACCCCCGTCTTGACGGCCGCGGCTGAAGTTAGCTCTGTTTCAGCCGCGGCCGTCAGGGCGGGTGGCTGCCTCATACTGTAACGTCCGATCCGCTTCCTCCGCCTGCGCGGCCCGGGATTTGCAGATCCCTGTCACGTTATGGCGACCACTTCAGACTTACAATCCCTGCTTCTTGCGGAAGATCAGTTCCAGCGGCTGGTGAACTTTGAGCCCACAACCCTGCCGGTCATCAGCCTTTATCTGAATACCCAGGCCGACCATCGCGGGCGCGACAACTTCGATCAATACGTCCGCCGCGAATTCGCCGCGCGCAGCCGCACTTTTGCAGCGGGTTCCCCAGAAGCGCAGAGCTTCGAGCGCGACACCCAGCGCATCACCGGCTATCTCGAGAATCAATTGAAACCGTCGGCCAACGGTGTGGCGCTGTTCGCCTGCTCCGGCGCCGGCGATTTCTTCGAAGCGCTGCAGCTCAACGCGCCTGTAGACGAGCACCGGCTTTATATCTACAGCCAACCGCATCTCTACCATCTCGCTCGACTCAGCGATGAATACCCACGCTACGCCGCGCTCGTGACCGACGCCAACTCGGCACGGATCTTCGTATTCGGCTTGGGTGAAAAGCTCGCAGACGAAAAGGTGAAGGGCAAGAAGGTGCAGCGCGTGAAGGTAGGCGGCTGGTCGCAGGCGCGCTATCAACGGCGCGTCGAGAATGCGCACCGCGATCATGCCAAGGAGGCCATCGACGCGCTCGACCGTATCGTGCGGGAAGAGCACGTCCCGCATGTGATCATCGCCGGCGACGCGGCCATGGTGCCCGTCATCGAGGAGCAACTGCCCAAGCACCTGGCGGACAAACTGGTGGATGCGATGCGGCTCGACACGAAGGCGCCCGACCACGAGATTTTTGAGGCCACCCTCGAGGTACTGCGCGAGAAAGACGCCGCCACCGATCGAGAGAAGGTCGACCAGCTCTTTGAGCGCTACCGCGCCGGCGGCCTCGGCGTGGCGGGCCCGCAGGATACGTTGGAAGCGCTGGCGAACGGACAGGTGGACGAACTCCTCATCAGCGCGTCGCTCGAGAGAACGCACTCGGAACCGGAACCGGTGGAGGCCATTCTCGCCCCGGAAATTCCGGATTCCGCCGGCAGCACGGAGACCGAAGAACCCCGGCCGGCGCTTCTGGCCGATCTGCTGGTCACCAAGGCCGGCCAGACTGCCGCTCGCGTGAGCTTCATCGAGGACCCCGCGTTATTGGAACCTGTCGGGGGAGTCGGGGCGTTCCTGCGCTGGCGTTAAGCGTCGCATCGGCGCAGCGCATCGGAATCGCCGGTCTGAATCGCTGTTTCCACAACCCGCACCGTGCGTTATAATTCATGGCGACCAATTTCAATTGAGGTTCGCCATGAAACTCTATGCACTCAGTGTCGCGCTGCTTTTGCTGGGCGGCCCCGCGATCGCCCTGGCCGATGACCTGGACGACGCACTCGCCGCAGTCAAGCAAGCCGAGAGCACCAAAGACCCCGCAAAAGTGAAAGAGGCGGTTGCAGCCGCGCATGCCACCGCTAAGAAATATGAAGGACCCGCTCCCGCCGACGTCGAGAAAGACGTCTACGCCGCCAGGCAGAAATATGCCAAGGACGTCGATACCTACGGCGAGTACGCTCTATATGCAGTAGCGATTCAGCTCCCCGCCGGCCAGTCCATTGACCTGATCAACACGCTCGAGAAGCAGAATCCTAAGAGCAAGTACCTCGACGAGCCCGGTGTGTTGACTGTGCTGGCGGACAACGCCTTGGCGAAGAAACAGACCGACCGCGCGCTCAGCTACGCCAATCGCCTCATCGCCGCGGCCAATCGCAAGCCGGAGGAAGGCGTCTCGGCCGCCGATTGGGAGAGGACCAAGAACGCTGCCCTCGGCCACGGCTACTGGATCGCTGGGGTCGTGCAAGGCGAGAAGAATCTCTTCCGGGATTGCGATAAAAACTTGCGCTCGGCTATGCCGTTGATCAAAGGGAATAATGGAATGATGGGTCCGGCGCTGTTCTACCTCGGAGTGTGCAACTACAATCTCGGGCGCATGACTCTGAACAAAGCAAAGATGCTGGAAGCCGCCAAGTTCAGCATGGACTCGGCCGCCATCCCCGGTCCTTATCAGGATTTGGCGTACCGCAACGCCAATTCGATCAAGGCCGAAGCCGACCGGATGCGGTAGCCCTCCGCTTTTTTTCGTAGCGCCGGCGGTCGCCGCCGCCGGCTCCTGCCTTATCCCCGAAATTCCTGAGCCATCCACCCGCACAGGTGATACTATGGTCGTTCAAAAGCGGCTATATGGATCATATTCTCTCAATTATCCTGTTCACCCCGCTGGCGGGCCTGTTCGTCTTGCTGTGCATTCCGTCGTCCAACGCGCGCGCCATCCGGCTCGTGGCCAACCTTGCCGCATTTGCCGGCTTCGCGGTCTCGTTGCCGCTGGTGTTCTTCTTCGACGCGTCCAAGGACTACCAGTTCGTCGAAAACGCGCCATGGATACCTTCGCTCGGCGCGGGATACCACATTGGCATCGACGGATTCAGTTTGCTGCTGGTGATGCTGACGACCCTGCTCGGCTTTCTTGCGATTCTCTCCAGTTGGAATGCCATTCAGGACCGGCTGAAGGAATACTACGGCCTCTTCCTGCTGCTGCAGACCGCCATGCTGGGCGTCTTCATGGCGCTCGATTTCCTGCTGTTTTTCATTTTCTGGGAAACGGTGCTGGTGCCGATGTACTTCATCATCGCCATCTGGGGCGGCCCGCGCCGCACGTACGCGGCCATGAAGTTCATCATTTATACGCTGATCGGTTCTGTGCTCATGCTGCTCGGCATTCTGACGCTGTATTACCAGCACTACAGGCAGTTCCAGGTGTACAGCTTTGATATCGCCGACCTGATGCGGACGCACCTGCCCGGCGGCATCGAGTGGTGGGTCTTTTGGGCGTTCTTCCTGGGCTTCGCGGTGAAAGTGCCGATGTGGCCGTTCCATACGTGGCTTCCCGACGCTCACGTGGAGGCGCCCACGGCGGGCTCCGTGATCCTGGCCAGCGTCCTCTTAAAAATGGGGACATACGGATTTCTGCGGTTCTCGCTGCCACTGCTGCCGGAATCGGCAAAGAATCCGAACATCGTCAATGCCATGGCCATGCTCTCGATGATCGCGATCGTGTACGGCGCACTCGCTTGCCTGATGCAGAAGGATTGGAAGAAGCTGGTGGCCTATTCGTCCGTCAGCCATCTGGGCTTCTGCACGCTTGGCATCTTTGCGCTGAACCCGGCCGGCATCGCGGGATCCATCCTGCAGCAGATCAATCACGGAATCTCCACCGGCATGCTCTTCCTGATCGTCGGGATCGTCTATGAACGCCGCCATACCCGCGACATTTCCGAATACGGCGGCCTGTTGCGCGTAATGCCCGTGTTCACCATCGTGTTCCTGATCGCGGCATTGAGTTCGATGGGGATGCCGCCGCTGAACGGCTTCATCGGAGAAATCACGATTCTGGGCGGCGCGTATCAGATGTCCTTGAACTGGGCCTTCTGGGCGGTACTGGGGATCGCGCTCGGCGGCGCGTACCTGTTATGGCTCTTCCAGCGGACAATGCTCGGGGAGCTTCGCGAAAAGAACTTGAGCCTGCGCGATCTTTCCTGGCGCGAGCTTGCAGTGTTTGCTCCGCTGATTGTTTGGGCGTTCTGGATCGGCCTCAGCCCGCAACCGTATTTTCGAATTCTCGAACGCCCCGTCGCACAAATCGTCGAGCGGGTGCGCCCCGGCTACTACGCCGAGCGCCATCTCCCAAACCCGCTCGAGATGCCGGCGGCGCGTACCGCGGCCCTGGTCACTTCACCGCCCCGCTAGTTTAGTGACTGTACTTCAGCCGCGGCAGTGATGCCGCGGTTCCTTCTATCGGAAGGCTTCGCCGCAGCCAGAACCGCGCCATCACTGGCCCGGCTTGAAGGAATACGGAAACGCATAACCAGAGTGGAGGTGCGGCTTTTTACGCTTCCCGCAATGCCTGAGGTACGATAAAAGGGAAAGCCCTCCTCCACCATGGCGTCTCCATCCGATCCCGAAATCGGCATTAATAGTTGGCTCCAAGATGAGCTTTATCAGCAATATAGACTCGATCGCACAGCCGTCGACGAGAGCTGGAAAGAGATTTTCGAAAAGCCCGGCGGGCATCGGCCAGGTAACGGCGCGGTAGCTGCGCCTGTAACGCTGCCAGCGGCTAAGTCCACCTCCGCCCCGGCCGAGGCCGGACCTGGCGAACAGCTCCAGCCTTTGCGCGGCGCGGCCGGACGGATCGCCGAGAACATGGCCGCCAGCGTCACGATCCCGCTGGCGACTTCGCAGCGCACCATCCCCGTGAAGGTGATGGATGAGAACCGCCGCATTATCAACCAGCACCGCACCCTGCTCGGCCGCAGCAAAGTCTCCTATACTCACCTGATCGGCTGGGCGATCGTGAAGGCGCTGGAAGAGGTGCCCGCCGTCAACCATGCGTATGCCGAAAAGGACGGGCAGCCCTATCGGATCGTCCGGTCGCAGGTGAACCTCGGCATCGCGGTCGACGTCGCCGGCAAGGATGGATCCCGCAGCCTTTTCGTTCCGAATATCAAGAATGCCGGCGCGCTGAATTTCCAGGAGTACCTGACGCGTTTTGACGACCTGGTCGCCCGCGCCCGCACCGGCAAGCTGACCCCCGAAGATTTTCAGGGCACGACGATTTCGCTGACCAATCCCGGAACTGTCGGCACCATGGCATCAAACCCGCGCCTGATGGTCGGGCAAGGCGCCATCATCGCCTCCGGGTCGATCGACTATCCCGCCGAATTTCAAGGCTCGGCCGAGGAAACCCGGGCGATGCTCGGTATCAGCAAGGTGATGACGGTCACCTGCACCTATGACCACCGCGTCATTCAGGGCGCCGAGTCCGGCATGTTCCTGGGGAAGGTCCAGTCGCTGCTCGATGGCAACGATGGCTTCTATGACGAGGTGTTTGCGCATCTCCGCATGCCGCATCAGCCGGTGCGCTGGGAAAAGGATCGGCAGGCTTCCCTTCCCGGCCTCACCTCCGCGCGCACGGCCGAGATCGCCAAGGAAGCCGGCATCATCCAGCTCATCAACGCGTACCGCGTCCGCGGGCACTTGATTGCCGATTTCGACCCCCTGGGAACCGAGCCGAGCTACCATCCCGAACTCGACCCCGAGACTTATGGATTGACCATCTGGGATCTCGACCGCGAGTTCCTCACCGGCACCCTGGGCCAGGCGATCGGGGAAGGCGGACCCAAGCCGATGGCCACTCTCCGCGAAATTCTGGAAACGCTCCGGCAGACCTATTGCGGCAAGATCGGCTGCGAATACATGAACATCCAGATTCCGGAGCGGAAGCAGTGGCTGCAGCAGCGGATGGAGCCGCAGGCCAACAACTGGCCCCTGGATTCTGAGACGCGCCTGCGCATTCTCCGCAACCTGATCGCCGCCGAGGAGTTCGAGCACTTCCTGCATTCGCGGTTCGTGGGCCAGAAGCGGTTTGCACTGGAAGGCGCCGAGACTGCTCTCGCGATCGTGGAGGAACTGCTGGAGCGTGCGGCCGCGCAGAACGCGCATGAGATCGTTATGGGGATGGCGCATCGCGGACGCCTCAATATCCTCGCCAACGCCGTCGGCAAGGACCTCAAGCAGATCTTCACCGAGTTCGAGGGCGAGATCGATCCCTCCAGCACGCAGGGTTCGGGAGACGTGAAGTATCACCTGGGCGCCAGCGGAATCCGCAAGTGCGCCAATGGCAACGAAATCGTCGTCTCGGTTTCTCCGAATCCGAGCCATCTGGAGGCCGTTGACCCGGTGGTGGAAGGCATCGTTCGCCCCAAGCAGGATCGCCTCGGCGACGCGAAGCGCGAGCGTGTGATTCCGCTGCTGGTGCACGGCGACGCGGCCTTCGCGGGGCAGGGCGTGGTGGCCGAAACGCTGAACATCTCCCAGCTCGACGGCTATTCCACCGGCGGCACCATTCATCTCGTCATCAACAACCAGATCGGTTTCACCACTCTGCCGGACGAATCCCGATCGACGCCCTATTCCACCGACATTGCGCGCGGAGTGCAGGCGCCCATCTTCCACGTGAACGGCGACGACCCGGAAGCGGCGGTGCGCGTCGTGCAGATCGCCTTCGATTACCGCCAGGAGTTCAAGACCGATGTGGTCATCGATATGATCTGCTATCGCCGTCACGGCCACAATGAAGGCGACGACCCCAGCTACACGCAGCCAATTCTGTACCGCAAAATCAAGGAACATCCCTCGGTGGGGACGATTTATTCCGATCGGCTGGTGCGCGAGGGAGTGCTCAAACCCGAAGAAGTCCAGGGCATGCGGAAGGCTGCGGCGAAGCGGCTTGCAGAGGCTTACGATGCCGCGCAGCAGACCACGGATCATTACGAGCTTCAGGAGTTAAGTGCGGTTCCGTTCGAGGAGATCGGCAATTTCTGCCCGCGAACTTCGGTGAACCGCAGCGAGATCGAGCGCGTAATCGGCGGGATCACGCGGTTTCCGGTGAATTTCCACCTGCACCCGAAACTGCGCGGCTTCGTCGAGAAACGGCGGGACGCGCTGCAGAACGGGAATCAGATCGACTGGGCATTCGCCGAAGCGCTGGCTTTCGGAACCCTCGTGCTCGAGGGCACTCCCGTCCGGCTAAGCGGACAGGACTCGGGCCGCGGAACTTTCAGCCAGCGGCACCTGGCGTTTTACGACTCGGAAACCGGCCAGCCCTACATCCCTCTGCAGCACATCACCCCCGATCAGGCGCGCTTCGATGTTTACGACAGTTCGCTGAGCGAGTATGCCGTGCTCGGATTCGAGTTCGGCTACAGCGTGGCGGACCCGTTAACGCTGGTGATCTGGGAGGCCCAGTTCGGCGATTTCGCCAACGGTGCGCAGACCATCATCGACAACTTCATTGCGGCGGCCGAAACCAAGTGGGGGCAGCCCAGCGGACTGGTGATGCTGCTGCCGCACGGCT
>CAYMHP010000144.1:0-14413 GCA_964390225.1 uncultured Solibacteraceae bacterium | reverse complement strand
GAAGTAGCGCCCATTGCGTTCATGCGAGGCCGAACGCTGAATGATAGTTTCATCATCCTCGACGAGGCGCAAAACAGCACCCCGGAACAAATGAAGATGGTGCTGACGCGCCAGGGCTTCAACTCGAAGATGGTGGTGAACGGGGATATCACCCAGATCGACCTGCCGAGCGGGCGCCGCAGCGGCTTGATCGACGCGATCGACGTACTTCGGGGAGTAGAAGGCATCAGCTTCGTGCAATTCGATGAGCGCGACGTGGTACGGCATTCGCTGGTTCAGCGAATCGTGAAGGCATACGAGCGCTACAACGATACCATCGGCGCGGGGCGCCAGCTTTCGTTGAAGCTGGGAGATGGCGCGTCTGAAAACGGCACTACCAACGGCGAGCCCAAAGTCGAAACCGCGCCCAAGAACGGGAACGGCGAGCCCCAGCCGGAAGGTCCGGCGATCGACACTGCGCCGCAGGCCTGAGCGCGCCCCATGTCGCCCGAAGGCAGTACGGTTACTTTTCGTCGTATTTCCGGTACTCTGCATCGCCGTGCCGTCGAGCGGTTTGCGAAGAAGCTGGAAGAGGACGTAGCGCGAGGCCGCGGATTCGATTGTCTGATCACAACCGATGCGGAATTGCGCCGTTTGAACCGCGATTTTCGCGGCAAAGATTCCATAACCGACGTGTTGTCCTTTCCCGCCCAACGGCTGCCCGGCCGGGGAGGTCCCCCGCGGCGCTTGGGCGATCTCGCGATTTCCTTGCCGCGCGCCCGCGCCCAGGCCAGACAGTTCGGCCATGACGCCGAGCAGGAAATCGAAATCCTCATGCTGCATGGGCTGCTGCACCTGCTGGGCATGGATCACGAAACGGACGGCGGCCGGATGGCGCGAGCGGAGAAGCGCTGGCGTGCCCGGCTAGGACTGCCTAACGGTTTGATCGAGCGGGTGCGGCTATGATGCTCGCGGTCATTCTCGTGACCCTCGCTGCTATTCCGCTGCTCGCGGTGGTCGCCTTTGTCCAGGTCCTCTACCTGGAAAGCCTCCGCCTGCGGACTCGCGATCTGCCGTCAATCGAATTTTTCAAAGAGACTCTGGAAGACCGGCTCGGCATGAAGACCGAGCAGGGGGCCGGCTCGTTTTCGCTCATCAAGCATACGCTGCTCCTGCTGGTGGCGATCTCGTTTTTCGCCTGGTTTGCAGACGGACAGCCCTGGGGGTGGAACGTCTTCTGGCAAGCCGGTATCGCCGCATGGGTCACGATGGTGGCCGTAACGTACGCGGTCCCGCAGCTACTCTATCGGCGGACAAAGGCCGAATGGCTCCTGCCGCTCGTTCCGCTGCTGCGCGGGCTGGCCCTGGTCGTGCGGCCGTGTGAGGCGCTGCTCTCGTTCTTCCAGTCCCTCGTCGACCTCACGGACGACGCGGCAACGGCCGAGGAAGAGCCCACGCCCGCCGAGAATATCGAGGCGCTGATCTCCGCCGGTACCGAGGAGGGTTTGATCGAAGAAGAGGACCGCAAGCTGATTCAATCGGTAGTCGAGTTCGGAGACAAGGTGGTTCGCGAAGTGATGACACCGCGGCCCAATATTGTCGCGATTTCCGCGGACGCGACTCTGGAACAATTGCGGCAGATTGTCATTACCGAGCAGTATTCGCGCATTCCCGCGTTCGAGCAGAACATCGATCAGGTGATCGGCTTTGTTCACGTTCGCGACATGTTTGAACTCGAAGAGGAGGAACGGGAAAAGCGCACCGTTCGGGAACTGCTGCGGCCCATTATGTTTGTTCCCGAGAGCAAGCCGGTGAACGACCTGATGCGGCAAATGCAACAGGAGAACAGCCACATGGTCATCGTTGTGGATGAATACGGCAACACGGCCGGCCTGGCGACCATGGAAGACTTGCTCGAAGTCATCATCGGAGAGATTCGCGATGAACATGAACCCGACAGCGACATCACCGAGGACGGCAACGGCGGGTATATCGTATCCGGCAATTTCGACCTGGCGCGCGTAGGCGATCTGTTCGAATCCTTCCACCGCGAGGAGGATATCGAATCGACTACGGTGGGCGGCCTCGTGAGCGAATGGTTAGGCCGCGTCCCCAAGCCCGGCGAATTTGTGGATCGCGACGGAATCCGCGTCGAAGTGCTCGCCAGCGATGAATTGCGCGTCGGCCAAGTGCGCATTACCAAGTCTCAAACCGTGGCGCATGAGTAAAACGTTTCGCTCGGGCTTCGTGTCGTTGGTGGGACGTCCGAACGCCGGCAAGTCGACGCTCCTGAATGCACTCGTTGGCCAGAAAGTCGCCATCGTGGCCGACAAACCACAGACCACGCGCACGACCATTCAGGGCGTGCTGACGCGACCGGACGCGCAGATCGTATTCCTGGACACGCCAGGGATTCATAAGGCCGACACGCCGTTGAACAAACGGCTAATGGACGCGGTGCGCGCAGCGCTGGAGGAACGCGACCTGTTGCTGTTCGTCGCCGACTCCGCTCGCGCGTTTGGCGACGAAGACCGGCGCGCGATAGACACGGTGCGCCGCACGGGTGCTCCCGTCGTGCTCGTCCTGAATAAGGTGGACCTCATCAAGGATAAGGCGCAGTTGCTTCCGCTGATTGAACAGTACAAGGCGGCATTCGAATTCACGGATTATGTCCCTATCGCGGCCACGCGGGGCGACGGCATCGCCGAACTGGAAAGAATCATCGTTGAACACCTTCCGGAAGGGCCCGCATACTTTCCGGAGGACCACATCACGGACCAGCCCGAGCGATTCCTGGCGGCCGAACTGATCCGCGAGAAAGTGCTGCTCGCGACCAGGCAGGAAGTGCCTCACTCGGTCACGGTGAGCGTGGACAAATGGGAAGAGATGGCCAATCTGACGCGGATCTATGCTTCGATTCGGGTGGAGCGGCCCGGGCAGAAGGCGATCGTGATCGGATCGAAGGGCGTAATGCTGAAAAGAATCGGCACGCTCGCGCGACAGGAGATGGAGCGGATCTTCGGAACAAAAATCTACCTCGATCTGCACGTGCGCGTGCAGCCGGGGTGGCGCGAGAATGCCGCCTTCTTGAATGCACTCGACTGGCGTACAATGGCCGGAGACGATGAAAAATAAGATCAGCGCGGCTCTTTTGATGCTTTTCGTGCTGGCCGTCACATGCTTGGCCAAGCAGGACCCGGTCAATGACGACATGATTCACGACCAGGTAATTATCAAACTGGCGAGCGATCAGGTCGTAAAGGGCGGCGGAATCCAGGTGAGCGTGAGCCAGGGGGTGGTCACTCTGGCGGGTTCGGTGGATCAGCCCAAGCAGAAGGACAAGGCGGAGAAACTCGCCAAGAAGGTCAAGGGCGTCAAGCAGGTGATCAACAACATCAACATTCAAACCAGAACCACGGGAAGATGACGCGCGGCCTTTCCGCGTTCCTCGTCGCAGCCGCATTTTCTCTAACGACTCACGGCCAGGAATTCTCCAAAGTCGATCTCGCAAAGATCGGAGCCGGCTATCGTTTTACCGAAGGCGTGGCCTGGTCCAAGGACGGGTTTCTGATTTTCAGCGACACGCCGAGCGACCAACTCTGGAAGTGGGTTCCCGGGCACGCACCCGAAGTGTTCCGCCAGAACGCGAATGGCCCCAGCGGCAATGCCTTCGATTCGCAGGGGAGGTTGTACACCTGCGAAACGCGGGCGCGCCGCATCACGCGCACAGAGAAGAATGGAAAAATCGAGGTGCTGGCGGAACGGTGGGAGGGCAAGCGGCTCAACGCCCCCGCGGCAATCGCCGTAAGCAGTTCGGGCCACGTTTACTTCACCGACCCGGCTTTCGGCTACCAGGAGGATGAGCGGGAGCTCGACTTTTACGGCGTGTATCACATGTCGCCCAAGGGAGCGCTGGAAGTGATCGCAAAGCCCGCGGGCCGCCCTCACGGCGTGGCGCTGTCTCCGAACGGACGGGTCCTGTACGTCTCCAATGCCGATGAACACAATGTGCGCGCCTACGACCTGAATCGCAATGGAGAAGCTTCCGGAGAGCGTGTTCTGATTTCGGGAATTGCAGGCGTGCCGGGAGGCATCGCCGTTGACGAGAAGGGGAACCTGTACGTCGCGGCAAAGGGCGTCGCGATCTACAGTCCGGCGGGGCAGATGCTACACACTGTTGAAATGCACGAGCAGGTGTCGGATTGTGCATTCGGCGAAGGCGACATGAAGTCGCTCTTCCTGACGGCTCGAAACACCGTCTTCCGCGCCCGCCCGGTGCAACAGTGACCAACGACCGGAGGTATCCGAGGCATCCCCTGCTCGGAGTGGGCGCGCTCGTGTTCCGCGGCAGCCGGATATTAATGGCGCAGCGCGGAAAGGAGCCGCTCAAGGGATTGTGGTCTCTTCCGGGCGGTCTGGTGGAAACCGGAGAATCTCTCGCGGATGCAATCCGGCGCGAAATGCGGGAGGAGACCGGCCTGGAAGTGCAGCCGGTGAGGGTGCTCGAAATTTTCGAGCGCATCATGCGGGACTCCGCCGGAGCGCCCGAGTATCACTACGTACTGATCGATTATATCTGCCGGGTGACCGGCGGCACCTTGGGCGCGGCGGACGACGTCTGTCAGGTCGAGTGGGTCGACCGGGAGGACCTGAGCAAGCTCGAAATCACTGAAGGCACGCTGGCCGTTATTGAAAAAGGATTTCGAAACCGCCGAAAATATAGGTAATCGAAAGCGGTCACCCCGCGAGCAAGGCGAAATCGGGTCTCGACTTGAACACCTCGGCAGAAGTTCTCGAATACGAATCGCTACGTCAACTGCTGTCTCGTTACGTCTCCAGCCCGCTGGGCCACCGCGCCTTGGAGAGCGTGGCTCCGCATGCGGACCGCGCGAGCCTGGTGGAAGATCTCGCGGAAGCCGGCGAGGCAATCGAGTATCTCCGGACTGCGGCACGGCCGCAGGCAGCGGCGCGCGGTGCGGCCATACGCATCGATTTCGGAGGGCTGCCGGAGTTGGAAGCAGCGGTGCACAAGCTGCACATCGAAGGATCGAGCCTCGACCCGAAAGAGATCGTGGACGTGCTGACGCTGCTCGACCGCGCCGCGGATGCCAAATCGGTGCTCACCGCGGCCGCGGAACGTTTTCCGCGTCTCAGCCGGCGGGCGGACCGGATTGGCGATTTCCGCGGCCTACTTCGCGACCTTGATGGCAAGATTCTGCCCGATGGCAGCGTGTCCGACCATGCCAGCGTGGCCCTCTCCCGGCTGCGGCGCGACATCGAGCGCCAAAAGAAGGCGATTCGGGAATCGCTCGAGCGTTTTCTGCGGAGCCACCGGGAAGAGGGCGTGCTTCAGGAAGAGTTCGTGACCATTCGCAATGAGCGGTTCGTGGTGCCGGTAATCGCGGGACAGAAACGAAAACTGGACGGCGTCATTCACGGCGCCAGCTCGAGCGGACACACGCTATTCATTGAACCGCTCGAGACCATCGACCTCAACAACGAACTGGTGCGCCTGTCGGAGGAAGAAGCGCGCGAAGTACACCGCATTCTGCTCGAAATTTCGGACCGCCTCCGTGGTCACGGCGAATCGATCCAGCAGACGCTGGCAACGATGTCGGAATTGGAACTGATTTTCGCCAAAGCCCGGTTCGCCGTGGACTTCGACTGCGTCATCCCGCGATTCGGCGAACGCCTCCTCTTGCGCGAGGCGCGGCACCCATTGCTCGACGACGTACTGCGCCGCCGGCGCGCAAAGGCCGTTCCCATCAGCCTGGAACTGACGCGCGATCGCCGCACACTGCTGATCAGCGGCCCCAACACGGGGGGAAAGACGGTGACCCTGAAGACGGTAGGGCTGCTGAGCCTGATGGCGCAATCCGGGCTTCCGGTGCCCGCGGGCGAGGCCGAGTTCCCTCTGTTCGAGCAGGTGCTGGCAGACATCGGCGATTATCAGTCGATCCAGGAAAACCTCAGCACCTTTTCCGCGCACGTGTCGAACATCCGGGAAATGGCCCTCGACGTAACGCCGGATTCCCTGGTGCTGCTCGATGAATTAGGCGCTGCCACCGATCCGGAAGAGGGCGGCGCTCTCGGGGTGGCGATCGTCGAGCACTTCCGCGCCTCCGGCGCGTTCACGCTGATTTCGACGCACCTGATGGCGTTGAAGATTTACGGGGCCAGCACC
Source organism: uncultured Solibacteraceae bacterium (assembly GCA_964390225.1). GTDB lineage: Bacteria > Acidobacteriota > Terriglobia > Bryobacterales > Bryobacteraceae > PSRJ01. The sequence continues at coordinate 8,250 of CAYMHP010000144.1, read as the reverse complement.
GAGGGCGTGGTCAACGGCTCGATGGGCTTTGACGAAGCGACTCTCGAACCAACGTACCACCTGCGGCTCGGGCTGCCAGGCAAATCGGCGGGCATCGAAATCGCCACGCGGCTCGGGATGCCCGAGGACATCATGCGCCGGGCCCGCGAAGGCCTGAGCGATCGCGAGCGTGACGTCACCCGGTTTGTCGGCGAGCTGCATCGCCGCATCGAGGATACCCAGGCGCTCGAACAGACTCTGCGCGAGAAGGTCGCGGAACTGGAGCGGCGCGAAAAAGAGCTGGCGCGCGAGTGGGAGAAACGCGAGACCGCCAAGCTGAAAGAACTCGAGCGGCGCACCGACGAAGCGCTGGCACGCTTCGAGGGGCAGGCGCAGGAGACGATTGAGAAGATCGCGCAAAGTGCCGAGCACCGCAAAGCGGCGCAGGAAGCGCAGCGGCGTGTCGCCAAGGTGAAGCGAGAATTACGGGAGGACCTGCAGACCACTGTACTTTCCACGCAGGACGCTGCCCGGCAAGGCGAGCTGCAACCGCTCCGAATTGAGGAAGGGTCGCGCGTGCGCCTCAGGGATGTGCGCGAACCGGCGCGCGTCCGCCGGAAGCTGAGCGGTGACCGGCTCGAGGTAGAGGCCGGATTTCTCAAAATGCAGGTCTCGATCGACGATGTGATTGAAGTTCTGCCCGAAGGCGCGGGAACAGGGGCGTCAGCGAAGCCCAGACTCCCGCAGGGAGTGAGCTACCGTCCCGCGCCGGAACTCGCCCCTGTCCACCAGGAGATCAATGTGATCGGGCAGCGCGCGGAAGAGGCGCGCGATGCTGTGGATGAATTCCTCGATCGGGCCGTGATGGCGACCGCCAGCCGCGTACGGATCGTACATGGTTATGGGATGGGTGTGTTGCGCAAGGCCATTCAGGAACTGCTCAGCCGGCATCCCCACGTAGCCCGCTTCTATCCGGCGCCACAGCAAGAAGGCGGCGCCGGCGCCACCATCGTCGAAATCAAGGATTGAGCATGCGTCTGAAAATTGTTCAGGCCGGCGAGCCGGTGCTGCGCCATCGCGCTCGCGCGCTCTCGCCGGATGAGATCCGCTCCCCCGAGATTCGTCAGTTGGTCGAGTGGATGCGCGAGACCATGCGGGACGCGCCGGGAGTGGGGCTCGCCGCCCCGCAGGTAGGTCTCTCATTGCAACTGGCGGTGATCGAGGATGCGGCCGAGTTGCAGCGCGCCATCGCGCCGGAGCGCCTCGCCGAACGGGGCCGCAGGCCGGTACCTTTTCACGTGGTCATTAACCCATCCATCGCACTGGAGGGCGAACCGGTAGAGTTTTTCGAGGGCTGCCTGAGCGTGGCCGGCTTTAGCGCCCTGGTGCCGCGGGCGCCGCGGGTTCACGTCGAATGCCTGAACGAGAACGCCGAGGCCGTTTCCATCGCGGCTGACGGCTGGTACGCCAGGATCCTGCAGCATGAGATCGATCACCTTGACGGCACGCTCTACCTGGATCGGATGCACTCGCGGTCCTTCATGACCGTCGATCACTTGACGCGGTATTGGAACGATCTGCCGGTTCGAGAGGTCCGGGAGCGCCTCGGCATCCACTCTATTGCAAAATAATCTGCCTGGCCGTGCTTTGAAACGTGAGCGCCCGCGAGGAGATCGGGAGAAGGTGAGCGAACGTGTACGAAACCTGCACCTGAACCGTGCTGCCCGGGTGGTTGTTGGGCGACCAGGTTACGGCGACGGCGAGCGAAGCCGGATTTAATGGCGCAGCGTACTGCTGGGCAGTGTTTTGAATATCGGTGACGCTCGCCACGTGCCCGCTTGCGCTGCCGCGCACGGAGGCGTAGCGCGCGGCGCGCTGCGCGGCAAACGATACCGAATTCGCGGCCAGCCCGGTCAGCCCCAGTTCCATGATGCCCGCCAGCAGGAGGGCGACCGAGGTCAGCGCGAAGGCCGATTCGACCAGCGTGCTTCCGCGGCGCCTGTGGCAACGGGATCGCACGGGGAGCATGGCTCAGCCTCCTCACTGCACCCGCAGGGTGGCCTGCGTGCTCGTGCTCGCCGAGAAGGGCAGCCGCGAATAGTGGAACACCGGGCTCAGGCTCGCTTGGGCCGTCACTTGCACGAACATGAGCATTTTTCCGCTGGCGCAAGTTCCGCTACAGCTCACCGGGTTGCCGTCGCTGCACTGGCAAGACCGCAGCGAAGTCACTGCCATGCCTTGCACATCGGGCGCGGAATTCACCGCGGCCGACTGAATCCCCGCCGTGTCCGCGGCGTACGCCGGACTGCGGCTGCCATATTGAGCGCCGGATCTCGCTGCGTTCGCCACCGCGGTGCTCGTCCGCAAAGCGATGGAGTAGTTGAGCACACCGGCGAGGAGCAACAACATGATCGGCGCCATCAGAGCAAACTCGATGAGCGCAGTCCCTCGCGATCCGCGCTTTGGAGGTGCCACGGCAGCGGGATGTGGGCTGGCGGCCGGCATCGCTACTCGCTCACATAGGCTCCGGCCTTGATCGGAGACCCGCCAGACAACGACGAGTAGTCGGCATTCAATGTGGAGCCGCCCGAGAAACTCACCGTCTTCGCAACAAGGATGGTGTAACTGCCGGTAGTTCCTCCGGAATAGCTCACCGAAGTCCCTGGAAAGTACAGCGCGCCGTTGAAGATGGAACCGCTGCCGCCGGAGAGCGAGCCGCCCGAGCCTGACGTGACGCTGCGGTCCTGAAAAAATAGCATGCCGGCGCGCGCACCGGTTGTGGGCGCGGTCAACTGCACAATCGTGCCGCCGCTGATCGAGATTTGACCGAAAGCATGGGTTGCGTCCTTGGTGTTGTAGAACGTCACGCCGGTGCCGGTGAGGGTGGAGCCTCCACTCAGCGAGAGACCTCCACCCAATAGGATGTACGTACCTGGATTCAGAGTGGCGTGCGAGCCGCCGCTGATCGACATTCCGTAACAGTACACGCCGGGCGAAAGAGTGTGCGTCCCGCCAGAGAGGCTGAAATGGCTTTGCGTGCAAGCACCCACCGAGGGCGCCGGGATATATGCCAGCGGATCGCTCTGGGAGGCGACGTGTACATGTGGCGTCGGCGTTACCGTAGATCCTCCGCTTACCGAGTAACTGCCGACAATATCGATCGCCGTCGCGCTCAGTCGGGCGCCGCCGCTCACATTCACCGCAGTCGTACTGCTGGAATCGACCATGATCCCGCAGCCGACATTCACGATGACTCCGCCGCTGGCCGACAATGCGCTGCTGGCGGCCGGGTCGAGCACATAGACACAACTCGCGCCGGAACTCTCGCGGGCGACCGATCGCGTTCGGACGGTCACCGAGGACGAACCGATCAGTCCCATGAAGAACGTCCCGACAGTTTGTGATACGATCGCCTCGACCGCGGTCGCGTCACCCGTATAGTACCCGTTTGCCGGGGGCATATTCACCGTGACCGATACGGAATCGTGGCCGTCGGTAAATCCGTTGCGGGTTGCATCTGCTTTTGCGGCATCTGCGACGTGTGCCGATCCGTTCATGCGGAGTTCCTGAACTCCGCCGATGGCCGCGGCATCGGCGGCCGTCTGCATGCGCGATTTCACGAGCTGGAGATGGCCGGCGTCAATCGCCAGCCCGACACAGGCCATGAGGGCGGCACTGGCCACAAGCATCGTGACCAGAACGAATCCGCGTCTGGCATTCCTGCTTGAGCGAACGGCGGCCGCGTTCTTGGGCATAACCGGCATCCGCCTTCGACCTTACCAGGACTGCTCCCTCAGCAAAATCAGCGTACCGCCTTAATTCCACGCGCAAATATGCCCACTGCAACGCGAAAAAAGTACCTCGGGTCGTCCTCACGGCCGTGTAAAAACGAACACTGTTGTAACCGGGATGCTCGTAAATCGCTGCTTCTGCGAATTGTGCGTTTTGGACCGCTGCTTGCTAGGTTTTGGACTCAGTTCATTTCTGCCGTTGCGGCAAAAACTCTACAGGAGATCGTCATTGTGAGTATCCGAGACTTGACGTCTGTCACTGCCCTGAGGAACTGCTTCCGATGTGGAACCGAGTTTCGCACCAATAGCAGAGACCGCCTTTGCCCGGAATGCCGTCGTCCGAAAGAGACGCAGCGCACCCCGCTCGCGCCCCATCTCAGTTTTCGCGAGAAGCAAATCGTGAACCTGGTGCGGCAAGCCAAGGCAAACAAAGAGATCGCTTACGAACTCCATCTGACCGAAGGCACGATCAAGGAGTATCTCAACCGAATCTTTCGCAAGCTGGGGGTGCGGAGCCGGACAGAGCTGGCGATTTGGGCGGTAACCAACGCGGTGGCTGCCTAACCGACCCGGGAGAATGCTTTAGGAGAGGTCGCCCAGAACACGCGAGGCGTGGCCCTGGGCCTTCACCTTCGCGTAGATCTTTTCAATCCTGCCATCTGGGCCAATCACGAACGTGGACCGTTCGATACCCATGACCTTCTTCCCGTACATGTTTTTTTCTTTCCACACTCCATAGGCCTCGGCCGCGGTCTTCGCTTCGTCCGCGAGCAAAGGGAACGGCAGCCCGTATTTTTCCTTGAAGCGGGACTGCGCCGCCGGCTTGTCTGGCGAGATCCCTATAATCACGGTGCCCCTCTTGGCGAAAGCCTTGATTTCGTCGCGGAACTCGCATGCTTCCGCGGTACAGCCGGGCGTGTCGGCCTTCGGATAGAAGTAGAGCACGACTCGTTTGCCCTTCAGTGCGGAAAGACGGAATTCTTCTCCGGTATCGCTCTGCAGTCGGATCTCCGGGGCGGAATCGCCTTCCTTGAGCATCGGTTACCCCAGCTTCTGTTTGAGAAGACCGGTCACGAGCGCCACGTTCGCCTGGCCGCGCGTGGCCTTCATGGCCTGCCCCACAAGAAAGTTGATGACCGACGTTTTGCCGGACCGATACTGTTCGACCTGCTTGGGATTATTGGCAATGACTTCGGCAATCACGTTTTCGAGCGCGTTTGGATCGCTGATCTGATGCAGTCCTTCGCGCTCGATAATGGCGTGGGGGGCGTCGCCGGTGGCGAACATTTTCGGAAACACTTCCTTCGCCAGCTTGCCCGAGAGCTCACCGGCGGCAACCAATTTGACGAGCGCTCCCAGGCTTTCGGCGGACACGGGCGATTCGGAAATCTCCCGCCCCTCGGACTTGAGCATTCCCATCAGGTCGCCCATCACCCAGTTGGCCGCCGTCTTGGGATCGCCCGAGGTCCGTGCCACCATCTCGTAATACTCGCTGGCAGCCCTTGTCTGCGTTAGAACCTCCGCGTCGTAGTCGCGAAGGCCGTACTCCTGAAGAAAGCGGGCGCGTTTGCGGGCCGGCAGTTCCGGCATGGAAGAACGGATCTCGGCCAGCCACTGCTCCCCGATCTGGAGCGGGACCAGGTCGGGCTCCGGAAAATAGCGGTAGTCGTGCGCGTGCTCTTTGCTCCGCATCGAAACGGTCTCGCCGGTCTCCGGGTTGTAAAGCCGCGTCTCCTGCGAGACGGTTCCGCCGCCTTCGAGCACCGCTACCTGCCTGGCGATTTCGTAATCCAGCGCCTGCTTCAGAAACCGAAACGAATTCAGGTTCTTCACCTCGGCCTTGGTGCCGAACCGCGCTTGCCCCTTGGGCCGCACTGAAACATTCGCATCGCAACGCAGATGCCCCTTCTCCATATCGCACGTGGAGACTTGGATGAACTGGAGCACCTGCTTCAATTCCGTCAGGAAGGCATAGGCCTCATCAGAGCCGCGCATATCAGGCTCCGTGACTATCTCGATCAACGGCGTCCCGCTGCGGTTCAGGTCCACGTACGAGTAGCGGTCGGAGTCCTTGAATCCGTCGTGAATGCTTTTGCCGGCATCGTCCTCCATGTGGACACGGGTGATGCCGATCCGCTTGGAACCGCCCTCCAGATGGATCTCGACGTGGCCGCCCTCGGCCACCGGTTCGTCGTATTGAGAGATCTGATAGCCCTTCGGCAGGTCCGGATAAAAATAGTTCTTGCGGGCAAATCGCGATTTTGGGCGAATCGCGCTGGCAAGCGCAAGCGCCGCCTTGATGGCCAGGTTGACAGCCTCGCGATTGAGCACCGGCAACGCTCCAGGTAATCCAAGACATACCGGGCAGACATTGGTATTCGGCGGCGCGCCGAAGCTGGTCGGGCATCCGCAAAAAATCTTGGTTGCCGTCGCTAACTGCACGTGGACCTCGAGCCCGATCACCGGCTCGTAACGTGAAAGTGCCTCTGGCGTGGCGAGAGCCATCACGGAGGAAGACATGGTGTTCTTTCATTATAGTGACGGCCGGATCACAGATATACGGGTCTTGATTTTCGAAATGAACGGTGCTATTCTTGCCCCGACTATAGCCCCGACCCGGCTGGAGCCGACGCCCATTTGGCGACCTCCGCGCTCCATCCACGGCTCTGGCCAGGCTTCGTATCAGGACCAGTCCAGCCCAGCTGGTGACTGAACCGATCCGGTCATCGAAAACAAACCAGTGAAAACCGAGGAGGAGATTTCATGTCGAATCGAAGAGCCTTGTGTGTCGGCATCAACCAGTTCAAGAACTATCCTGCCGCGACACTGCAGGGCTGCGTCCCGGACGCCAACAACATGTCCTCGTTGTTGCAGAAGCTGCTCGGGTTCACCAGCAGCGATATCACCTTACTTACGGACGCGCAGGCAACCAAGGCAAACATCATCGCAAACCTGAAAACGATGGTGAACGACGCGAAGGCCGGCAAGTACAGCTACCTGGTTTTCAGCATGTCCAGCCATGGGACCCAGGTGCCGGACGTCAACGGCGATGAGCCCGATCATGCCGACGAGGCGTTTTGCCCGCATGATCTGGCACAGGCCGGCAATCAATGGGACACCAAGCACATCATCATCGATGACGAGTTACGGGATATTTTCATCCAACTGCCCCAAAATGTGCTGCTCGAGGTTTACCTGGACACCTGCCACAGCGGCACGGGATTGAAGGCGGTTGACATGCTGCTCGATCGCAGACCACGCTACCTGCCGCCACCCTCGTGGGAAGCATTCGAGAAAGTGGAAGGGAAGTGGCAACGCGGACTCACTCGCGCCCTTCTGGAGAAGGGAATCGTGCACCACATCCTGTGGGCGGCCTGCCGCTCCGATCAGACCAGCGCCGACGCCTACATCGCGGGCAGCTGGCACGGCGCATTCACGTATTACTTCTGCAAGGAGATGCTCGCCTGCAAGAACACGCTCTCGCGCGCTCAGGTCCTGGCCAAGGTACGGGCCGACCTCGCCGCCGCGCATTACCCCCAAATCCCGCAGCTGGAGGCAGAGGCCACCAAGCGCCAGTTGAAGGGTCTGCCGGAACACATGATGGAGGCGGTGGCCGCGCGGTAACCGCAACGTCTGTTCGACGCACCAAAACGGCGGGGCATTTGGGAGGGTGCCCCGCTCGGTTCTTTATTTTGGTTTGGGAAGCCGCGTTTCCAAGTCCCGCACGAATCCCTGCAGAGCCTTGCGTTCGGCCTGTTCCCACCGGATTACGACGAAGAAGCGGCCGCGGTCGAAGAACACGGTATCGGCCGAAGGCCGCCAGCGTTGCGCCAGATCGAACGCTACCGCGGGGGAGTCGAGTTCGTAGATCCGCGCCTCCAGTCTTCCGGGGCCTTCATACGTCGCAATCTGCAGCCGGTTGATGCTCGAGCGCGGCACGGGATCGGGCGCTTCGGATGCGCCTCGATTTGCGATCGCGGTTCGCCGCCACACGCCCGCGGTCTGCGGAAGCAGGTCCGGCAACGGCGCGGAACGGCGGCAACCGGCCAACGCGAGTGCGAGCCAGCACCAGCTTCGGCGTGTCATCAGCTTCGATTCTTGCATGATGGGCCGCAAAACGCGGTGTTACCATCCGAGTAGTGGCGAAATTCAAGCCGGCCAGAGGCAAGCCGCGAGGTGCTACGGCGCGTCCGGCGGCGGCTCTCCCTTGTGTAGTTCTGGTGCTCGCCGGGATGGTACTGTTGATGGTCTTTCTGTATCTCGTGATGAAATACAATGCGGCGGGATAATCGGCGGCCCGGCGAAATGCGCCTGGTGGAGATCGGGACTGGCTACCTGGCGACGGCCGAAGGCTCGGCGCTCATCAAGGTGGGCAACACGCAAGTGCTCTGCGCCGCCAGCGTGGAGGATACCGTCCCGCCATTCTTACGGAACACGGGCAAAGGCTGGGTGACGGCTGAATACGCGATGCTGCCGCGAG
>CAYMHP010000143.1:0-14482 GCA_964390225.1 uncultured Solibacteraceae bacterium | reverse complement strand
AGGGCAGGGCCCGGAAGCCCGGACGCGCTTTGAAGTCACCGATAAATCGCTCGATTTTCTGGGGTTCAAAACACTGAAGGATCTGCTGGGATCGCTGGGCAAGTCGAGTTTTGGCCGCCACGACACGCGTGACCTGGCAACCGGCATCGAGTCTTCCGGGTCGTCGAAGCAATACGAATTCGGCGACACACTGAATCTCGACGTCAGCGAGACCCTGTTTTCGGCGGTGCGGCGCGAAGGCGTCAAGGTCCCGATCGATCTCGAATATTCGGATCTGCATGTACATCAGTGCGAATACCAGAGCTCATGCGCCACCGTGCTCATGCTCGATTGCAGCCACAGCATGATCCTTTACGGCGAGGATCGCTTCACCCCCGCCAAAAAGGTCGCGCTGGCGCTGGCGCACCTGATCCGCACGCAGTACCCCGGCGACAGTCTGCGCTGCGTGCTCTTCCACGACACCGCCGAGGAGTTGGCGCTGAGCCAGCTTGCGCGCGTCCAGGTTGGCCCGTACTACACCAATACACGCGACGGCCTGATTCTGGCGCAGCGGCTGCTGAACCAGGAAAAGAAGGACATGCGCCAGATCATCATGATCACCGACGGCAAGCCGAGCTGCCTGACGCTCGAAGACGGCCGCATGTACAAGAACGCCTTCGGGCTTGACCCGCTGGTGATCAGCCGCACGCTGGAAGAAGTGAACCGCTGCAAGAAGCAGGGCATCCTCATCAACACGTTCATGCTGGCCAGCGACTACGGGCTGGTCAACTTTGTCCAGAAGGTGACTGAGATCTGCCGCGGCAAAGCCTACTTCACCACTCCGTTCACGCTCGGCCAATACCTGCTGATGGACTACATGAACCGCAAGACGCGGACCATCCACTAGGACGCTAGACGCTTGTTGAAAACGTAATCCGGCAACGCTCCGTCTCGGTCGCGGCTCCGCAAATGACGTAAACGCATGCAGCCGATATTGAGCCGCGCGCGTCAGCAAGCGATTTTCTGCGTTTTTCAACCGCTGCCCTTCGGCGCACCTGACATACAATCGGTAACCTGGATGTCAGATGGACCTGTGTCCCCTGTTTGAGTGGATCGATCGCACAGCGCTGAGTGCCGCGATGCACAACTCGCACGTCTTCCGTCCGATCGCCGAGACCATTCATCTGCTCGGAATTTCACTGGCGATCGGCACCATCGTGGTCGTCGATCTCAGCCTGCTCGGCGCCGCCATGCGCCGCGACGCTGCTCTACGTATTGCCGGCCAACTCGCTCCGTTCACCCGCGCCGGCTTTGCGGTGATCTTTGCTTCGGGCGCGCTTCTGTTCTGGTCGGACGCCCTTCGATTGCACGACAAGCCTCTGTTTTGGATCAAAATGGCACTGCTCCTCGTCGCCGTGCTCTACCGCGCCACCGTTTACCGAAGAACACTCCAGCCGGGACAGCCGTTATCCTCATGGTCTGCGCGATTGGCCGCAGCCGCCTCGCTGGCCCTGTGGGTCGGCGTAGGCTTCGTCGGCAAAGGCATTGGATTGCTGTAGCGACGCAAAATGTCCCCCCTCCCCTGGTTCCAATGGCTCAATAGCTCGCCCCTGGGCGCGGGTATCCGCGAATCGATCTGGTGGTACCCGATCCTCGAAGGAACTCACACCATGGGCACCGTCCTGGTGCTCGGGACGATTTCCCTGGTGGATCTGCGGTTGCTCGGCTTTGCCCTGCGCCGCGAACCCGTGTCTCGCGTCGCCGCTGGGTTACTCCCGTGGACGTGGTTCGGATTCGTCGTTCAGTTGATTACCGGATTGCTGTTGTTTTCCTCCGAGGCCGTCCGGCTCTATCACCTGGCTATCTTTTGGATCAAGATGTCGCTCGTCTTAGTGGGCGGCTTGAACGCGCTGCTGTTCCACCTCACCATCTATCGCCGCATTGCGGAGTGGGACGAGACCCCAGTCACCCCGCGGCGGGCGAGGGCAGGCGCCTGCGTATCTCTTTGCGTATGGGTCGGCGTCGTTGTCATGGGCCGGGCCATGGGATACGCGTAGCCGCCCAGACTAGTCAGCCGCGGCCGGAAACGGAAGTAGCGCCGTTTACGACCCCAGCGCTAGCATCTGTCCCGCGAGATCCTCCACGTGGTCCACGTATGCGGCAATCACTTCGCGCAGCGCCATCGGACGCTCGATACCAATGCGGAACATCGTGTTGAGTTTCGCTTCCGGGAGGCCGGTCATGACGTGTAGGAGCAGGCGGTTCAGAGAGGCCCAAAGCCTTACCAACTCGAGCCAGGAAAATTCGTCATAACGCTGCGCCGATACCCAGTCGTCTGCCGGGTAGCCGGGCGTCGAGACGTTCGGCTCGGTGAGTGCGCGGGCGATCCAGTTCTGGTGCGCGGCCGCCCAGTCAATCAGATGCCCCACCGCTTGCTTGCGCGACCAGGGTTTGCGCTTCAGCCTTTGCTCGCCGGCGGCGTCCCCCTCACGGTCGAACAGGTCCACCATCCGGTCCAGCAATTGCTCGAAGCGGGAAAGGGTAGCCTGTAACGATGGTGCAGCAGGTTGACTCTGGGCGTACGGCAGCACGTCCGGCCGCGAAATCTGGCGGGCCGGGCGTTGCTCCTCCGGTGCAACGGCGGGGATCGGATCAGTTCTCACCAACTCGCGGTAGCTCCGGTAGTCGATTCCGTACTTCTTGAGCATCATCGCCGCGGCCGATTCTTTCACCCGCAGCAGCCCTAAAACCAGCTGGCCGCACGCCACAGGGGATTTGAGCTCCATCGCTTCCTTCTCGGCAAACTCCAACGCGCGCCTTACCTCCCGGCTGATCGGCATATCCGCGCTGGTGCTCGTACTGGCGGACGGATCCTTGAAACTCTTCTCGATTTCGGTGCGCAGCCCTTCCGCCGAACCGCTCAGCCGAAGCCGCAGCATCGCGTCTTCCCGCAGGATCCCGAGAAGCAGGTGATGGCTCTCGATGTAAACGCCGCCAAGCGCGCTGGCTTCGTAACGTGCAAAGAAAATCGTCCGCCGCGCCCTGTCGGTAAATCGTTCGAACATGCGTTGCCCTGGTGATTCGGGCGCCGGCAGAAACTAATCTGCGGCGGTAAGCCCGAGTCGAACTCCTATCTTACGTGATCTGCTCCGAAGTCCCGCCGCCAACTGCATTGTGTTAAATCAGAGGTGGCATGGCTTTGCAGGATGAGAAGTACAGCGGCCTCCGGGAGTTGCCGCCATTTCCGGCAATCGCCACGAAGCTGTTGCGCGCCCTCTCGCATGACAACGCGGAATTCAAAGAAATCGTGACCCTGATCAGGGCCGACGCCGCGCTCTCGTCAGAACTCCTGCAGATCGTCAATTCCCCGGTGTACGGATTTCCCTCCCGCATCAGCAGTATTCAAAACGCGGTGACGCTTCTCGGGCTGAATCGGGTAAAGTGCTTCGCCGTCGCTGTCTCGATGAAAGGTTTCCTGCATACGGCGCTCCGTCTCGATCTGCTGCGGCTGGTGTGGCGCCACAGCCTGGCCTGCGGACTCGTGTGTGAGGAACTTTCGGCCGCCTGCTCCAGTTCACCCAGCGGAGATGACCGTGCGTACACGGCGGGACTGCTGCACAATCTCGGCCGCCTCGGACTGTTCGTGGCGCACCCCGAGAGCTACACGGAACTCCTCACAGACAAAGAAACGGCCGATATCCTGGCGCGCGAGCGGGAGGCGTTCGGTGTCGACCACTGCGAGGCCGGCGGATGGCTCGCCGAGACGTGGGGTTTGCCCGACGAGATCCGGCTCGCCGCCATCGGCCATCACCAGCCTCCCCGCGGCAAAGGCTTCGATCTCCTCGATCTCGTTCGCGTCGGAGTGCTTTTGACGGAGATGTTCGGCTTCGACGTGACTCCGCCGCCGCACGCCTATACCATGGTGGAGATCAGATCTCTCTTGCCGGAAGCTGCGCAGTATCGGTTCGACCCGGATCCGGATGCGATGCGTGCCCGGATCATCGAACGGCTCGACACGTTCGACTGACGCGCGCCGCCGATGCTGCTGCTATAGAAGCTGCTGGCCAGCAGTTGAGCGCCTGGCAAATGAGAGCCTGAGATTCGGGCCGACTCCCTGACGGTCGCGGCTCTGGAAGAACTTGCAAGGCCGCAGTCACGATTCTGAGCCGCGCGCGTAAGCAAGCAGTCTCGGGCTTTTTCATGCTGCTAGAGCTTTAATGTGCCCACGAGTTGGGAGACGTGCGCGATCTTCTCTTGCCGCAGAAACTTCGCCAGCTCGGAGGCGATGCGCAGCGGGGCGCGCGGATCCCAGAAGGTTGCCGTGCCCACCTCAACCGCCCGCGCTCCCGCGATCAGGAATTCCGCCGCATCTGTACCCGTCGCGATGCCGCCCAATCCAATCACTGGAATTTTCACCGCCCGCGCTGCCTGGCAAACCATGCGCAGCGCAATCGGCCTGATCGCCGGTCCGGACAGCCCTCCGAATCCTGCGCCGATCCGCGGCCGCCGCGTTCGCGCGTCGATCGCCAGCGCGACGAACGTGTTGACGAGAGAAAGCGCATCCGCGCCGCTCGCTTCCGCTGCCCGGGCCAGCGGTTCGACGGCACTCACGTTCGGGGAAAGTTTCACAACGACGGGCCTTCGCGCAACCCGCTTCACCGCCTCCACCACTTCGCCCAGCAGCACCGGGTCACTCGAAAAATACATGCCGCCGTGAGTGGTATTCGGACAGGAGACGTTCAGCTCATATCCCGCCAGCCCCGCATGGTCCTCCAGAACCCGCACCACCTCGGCGTAGTCTTCTGTTCGATATCCGAAGACATTCGCAAAAACGGCGGTCTGAACTTTGGCCAACGCGGGCAGCCTCTCGCGTACGAACGCCTCAACTCCGATGTTCTGCAGCCCGATCGAGTTGATCATCCCCGCCTCGGTTTCGAACACCCGTGGCGGCGCATTGCCTTCCATGGGCTCGCGCGAGAGGCCTTTTACCACCAGCCCGCCCAGTTGGTTGAGATCCAGCAGCTTCTCGAACTCCACTCCGTAACCGAAGGTGCCCGAGGCGGCGATTACCGGATTGCGCAGGGGAATGCCGCAGATCTCAGTACCCAGGGAAGGATCTGAGGGATTCATCGGACGTCTTCTGCGGAGGCAAACGCATCGCCCAACACCCGGCCAATGCTGGAAGAAGGAGGGGCCACGCCGATCGCCCGTGCTAAGGTCGCCGCTACGTCAACCGACTCCACGGCGTACTCGAACACTTCGGCGTGGAACTGCGGGCCGAAGAAACATAAAGGCACTTTGACGTCGTAGTTGTACAGCGATCCGTAAGAAACACCCCGGTGGGTGCCGTAGTCTTCGATGTACTCCGGCCGGTATGACAGCATCACGTCACCGGAGCGCAGCGGGTGAAAACTGTTCCGGAATCTCCGCTCCCAGTCGTCCCGCACGGAGCAGTCTCCGCCGGCAGTATAGTAGGCTGCCACGGCGGGCTGCTCGATGGCCGCTCGCGCGAGAGCGAGGCGCGATTCACGCGCCGCCGCAAGCCGCGCCGGCGGCGAACCGCCTCCCGGAGTTTCATCCAGATAAAGGAACGGGTACAAGTACTTCGACAGGTGTGCGCCTTCGCCTGGCGAAAACTTCTGCTGGATCGCCTGCGCCAGTTTTTCGCCGTTCACCGCCATCCGCGCCCGCGCGTCGGGCAGCGGCTCCGGAGGCGCGCCGTGGGCACCCACCAGCACGAAGTTATAGGTGTTTCCGCCCGGGGCGCGATCCAATTGGTTGAGCAGGGTTTCGATCTGCCGGTCAAGCTGCAGGGTCATCTGCTGCATCAGCGGCGAGCGCGCGCCGGTCTCGTACCCCAGCCGGGCCGTCGAGCTGGCCAGCACGCAGACGAAGTCGAACGTGTTCCCCTGTCCCAGCTTCTCTTTCCTAACCAGCTCGGCGACCAGTTCGAATTGAGCGCCTTGCGCGAAAGGCGATGCCGTGTAGAGTCTGAGAAACTCCTCCGGCTTCGCCGCGTCAAACGTCAGTGTGCGGAGCGGCGGCGCCCCCGGTTTGGCGCCCGCTGCTATCCATGGAGAGTTGTAGAGGTTCTCCAAGGGTTTCAGACGGTTGTACTCTTCTAGCCACGCCGGGACGTCGCCCGAGGAGGTAAATCGGCCGTCCCCGTCCAAGAAGAAGTAACGCGCGTCGGATGTCCCGGAGAACAGGCGCCCCTGAGCCGCCTCCAGGGAAAGAACAAAAAGCCGCGTGTTCGGTGCGGCAGCCACTTGCGCCGCCAGGGTGGTCGCGAGCAGGGTTTCTTCAGAGGCCCGAACCGGCGTGCTACCGGAGCCCTCGAACCAGGAGTCTGCTACGATTCCGTGCTGCGCCGGCCAGCATCCGGTGGCGAGGGTGGCGAGCGAGGAAGAGGGAAAACTTGACGCCAGATGGCGGCAATCGGGGTAATAGGACCCGTTCTCAATCAGGCGGCGCAACCCGCCCGTCCCGACCTGACCCCAAACCGCGTCCAGATAATCCGGCCGGATCTGCTCTAAAATTACTAGTACCAACAACTTCGGCCTGGGTGGTATTGCCCAGGCCCGCGATACCAAGCCACCGAGGATACACGCACCGAACTTCCGGCGGCAAATATCCATGTGAAAAGAGTTTATCAAACTGCCGAAGAGATGATATAGTGTTACCTTTGATACAGCTTTCTGAACTGGCTAGTACCACCCCCGGGGAAAAGTCAGTCGGAAAAGGCGGAGAGATGAAAGAAGAAAACAGCGTCCTGGGTCTGGCCACGATCCGCCGAAATCGGGGCATTTCCTTAGCACAGATCGCGGAATCCACTAAGATCAGCTTGCGCTCCCTGGAGGCGATTGAACAGGGCGATTTTCGCAAACTGCCTGGTGGAATTTACAACACGAGCTACATCCGTCAGTACGCTCGTGCCATCGACTACGATGAGAGCACCATTCTCGCGGCCTATCATCGAGCGATGGGCTCCAGCGAACCGCCGGCCAGTAGCGGCCTCCGCAACGGTCGAGGCGTGTTTGGCGGCTTCCGTCCCGCATCTACGATCGCCGGCTCATAACGCGTCTCCGCGCGTGATCTCGTCCCGGCACGCTGCTACATCCTCGTAGCGGCTGACGGTTTCTATTTCCTCTTTCCAGCCTGCTTCGCGGCAAACCTCTCGACGTTAATGATGGTCCGCTCGTGCGAACCCTCGCCGATTTTCTCCCCTTCGGTAAGCGCTTCCACGCGGAATCGGATACGGCGCTCTTCAACCCCAATCACTTCCGCCTTGAACGTCACCGCGCTGCCGAGCGGCGCCGCCGCCAGATGCCGCACGTCGACGTGCGTCCCGACGGTGTCGTAACCGCGCTCCAGGAGCGGCAGAACGGCATCGCGGCACGTACGCTCCATCAGGCCGATCATCTGCGGGGTGGATAGAACCCTGGCGTCCTCGATGCCGAGGAACGAGGTCGCGAGATCGCTGGTCACGCGCGTCGTGTATTCGCGCTTGGCGCCCATCAAGCTGCCTTTACCGTCTTGGTTCCGAAACACCTCCCCATTTTAACGTCTCCGCTTGTCCGGAACCGCACAGGACTTCGCGGCATACCGCGGGCGGGGTGCGACGGTGGCCCTACCTTTGCTCTCTCCACAACAGCGGACATACCGCGCCAGCGGAGATGTCGGTTTTGAGATATAGGAGTACAACATGGCAGGCAAAAATACCGCTGTATTCGGCATTTATCCGGACCGAACCAGTGTAGAAGAGGGCGTGGAACATTTGCGCAGTGCCGGTTTCCGCAGCACCGACATCTCGGTGCTATTCCCGGACAACAAGGGAACCAAGGATTTCGCGCATGAAAAGAACACGAAGGCTCCGGAAGGAGCAACCGCCGGCGGTGTAGCCGGTGGAATCGCCGGAGGAGTGCTCGGCTGGTTGACGGGAATCGGCGCTCTCGCCATTCCCGGACTGGGACCGTTCATCGCCGCCGGCCCGATCGTGGCCGCGCTCGCGGGTGCCGGAGCCGTCGGAACTCTCGGCGGCATTATTGGGGCGCTGGTCGGGATGGGTATTCCGGAATACGAAGCAAAGCGTTACGAAGGCCGCATTCGAGAAGGCGGGATCCTGTGCTCGGTCCACTGCGACAATGCCGACTGGGTCAAGCGCGCCAAGGAAATCATGGAACACAGCGGAGCTCAAGAGATCGCTGCAGCCGGGGAAAAAGCGGGAGACTTTGCGAATGCCGATAAGCCTATGCCCCGCGTCCGTAAGGCCGGCACCGGCGGCGTGGTAACCGACGAAGAGCTGTACGACGAGCGGGAGGTCCGGCGCACTGCGGACGTAGACGTGAAGGAAACAGAGGAGCTGTAGAGAGCGGGC
The DNA here is from genome assembly GCA_964390225.1 of uncultured Solibacteraceae bacterium. Taxonomy (GTDB): domain Bacteria; phylum Acidobacteriota; class Terriglobia; order Bryobacterales; family Bryobacteraceae; genus PSRJ01. The sequence continues at coordinate 6,126 of CAYMHP010000143.1, read as the reverse complement.
GCAGCCATTCAGGCTGCGGACCCGCTTTCAAGCGCGTAAAGCCGGCGGCCGGCAGGATTGCCCGGCGCTTCCAATTTTTGGAGAGCATTCTCGGACCGGGAAACTGAGTGACATCGGGCTAAGTGCCTGTCCCACTTAAAATCCCAGGTCTTGTGGCAGCGCGGCGGGAATCTCGAAAACCGGGCCTCCGAACAGGAGTTTGGAGAGGCCGTTCGGGTCGGGAACTGACGCGCCGTCGGCCGCAAGAAACCCGGCAATCTGCTGCTGGGCATCGAGGCTGATGGCGAGTCCGTCCAGTCCGGGTAGCTGAATCGCTCCACCATCCAGGCCGACAAACAACACCAAGAAGGGATGCGGGTTTGCGGGGAGATCGGGCGCTTGCGCGCGCGCACGGTCGTGGCGATACTCCCATGCGCTCCCCTGTAACCCCGCAGCCCAGATAAGCAAGGTATTCGCCGGGTTCGGAACCGTCCGGTCTCCCCGGGCGAACTGCATCAAGACCGGCCGCGAGGAATCGCCAGGTAAGGGAGCGGTTTTCAGATGCGGCGCAAAGGCGATGGGATCGCCCTGCATGCCCAGCCACTCTAGACGCTCGAAGATATTCTGTATTTCGAGCGCGCCCGGCAGCGTCACTACCTTGACTGGCTGACCGGGTAAGACGTAGTCCTCGTTGTACGTGCTTCCCTGGTTCAGGGCCGGCGGGAGGCGGAGACGCAGCGCATCCGTGGCGAGGCCGCGGTAGGACGGACTCCAGCGCGCGATGTCGATCACGGTTCCTCCACCGACGTTGAGCGCCGCCGCGCGAACGGCGGGTTCTACCGCGGTGAGCATAGTCCCGTACATCGCACCGAGAGACTGGCCCGCGTAGTAGATCCGCTGCGGGTCGAGGTCCGGCGTGCCATCGCCATCGAGATCGAGCCCGCCGCGCAGGACGCGCACCAGTTGCATGAGATCGACCACCGTCTGGCGGAAGCAATCGCGCAGCCCAAGCGCCACCGGCGCCACCAGAGCGCAGCCCTCCTCGGGGTCGATCAGGCCATCGCCGTTCACATCGACGCCGCGGCCGCCCGCGGGAATCGTCGTGCCCTTACCGGCGTTATCGATGAAAGTCACGGTGCTCTGCGGGCCGAAGCCGTGGCCGACGGCGTTGATCGCGATGGTTGCAAAACCGCTCCGCGCGAGCGTAGGAGCGACAGCGGTAGGGCCCCCGAACCGGCTGTCCCCAAACCCATGCCCGAAGATCACCACGGGGTACCCGTTCGCCGGCTTCGGCGTCGAAGGCAGCAGGGCGTTGAAGTAGATCCGGTCTGTGGCAGCCGGCAACGGCAGCGGCGGCACGGTGGGACCCGGACGGATCGTCTGATCCGATCCCAGAAACCGCGGCGACTCGAACGAACCGATCACCACCCGGTCCAACCCTTGCAGCAGAAACGCGGGTAGCGGCAATGAAAGATCGGTAAAGGCCGCGGGAGCGCTTCCCGTCTGTTCGTGTAGAGTAATGCCCTGCAGATCTGCGATGCGGAAAGTGCTCTGCGGCTGAAGCAATGTAGGCAGCGCCGGAAAATTCGGAAGCGCCGTTCGCGCAGCCTGCAGCCACGCGGTAGCGCTCATGGTAGTGAAGACAGTGGCGGCCGCGATTTGGCGCGGTCCGGCGGCACTGCGCAATGACGAAATCGTCTGCGCGATCGGCGCGCACTCGTCCGTGAATCCCTCGACGCAGAACGAGAATTCCCATGACGCGAGAATCGGTGAGCCCGAAGCATCCCTCACCCCGTCAGTGACCACCAGGCCGTAGCGTCGATGTTGATCGAGGACGCCATCGGGTTTTGCGTAAGCCGTGTTCGTAGCCGGATCGTAGACGACCTGGTCCACGCGCGTGACGTCCCCCATCTTTTGGACACCAGGCTCGCCGGAAACGAGATTCTCCAAAGCTACAAAGAAGATGCCATCGCGCAGCGTAGTGGTATCCACCGGTCCCGAGAAGCGGACCTGCAACCGTGCGCGCAGGTTGAAGCCATCGAATTGCCTGAGTAAGCCGATCTCCTGGCATTCCGTCATCGCGGAGGGGCAATCCGGCGGGGTCAAATTGAGCCGTAGTCCCGTCTTCTGCGCCGGGTCCGCTACCGTGAGCGAATCGGAAGGAAACGGACCCGTCATCGGGTCGGAGGGATCGAAGAGGACTACTGTGCCGGCGCCGAATGCCGCGCGCAGTAGGAAAATGTAGATGGCGATACGAAAGGACAAGTCTCGATGATAACCGCCCCCAGCGATAGACTGAAAGGTAATGCGTAAATTTGCAATTCTGCCGCTAGCGGCACTACTGGCGTTTGAACTGGCAGCGCAACGAGGTCCGAATCGCGGGCCGGGCGAGCCCCCTGCCGGAGCGGCGAATCCCGCTCCCGCGCCGCCTCAGCCCCCGGCGAAACTGGAAGAAAAAACTTCCAAGACCGAGCACTCCATCCGGATCAACGGTCAGACCATTCAGTACACCGCCATCGCCGGCACTATGGTGCTGAAAAAAGAGGACGGGACACCCACCGCCAGCATTTTCTATATCGCGTATACCAAAAACGACGTTCCCGATGTCACCAAACGCCCGCTGACGTTCGCTTTCAACGGCGGGCCCGGCGCATCGTCGGTGTGGCTGCACATGGGGAGCCTCGGTCCGAAACGCGTCCTGATGGACCCGGAGGGCAACCCCGAGCCGCCCCCGTACAAATTCGTGGATAACGAATACTCGCTGCTCGACCAGAGCGATTTGGTTTTCATCGATCCGGTGAGCACCGGTTACAGCCGCGCGCCCACGGAGGGTGAAGCGCGCAACTTCCATGGCTTCACGGAAGACCTCCGGTCGGTGGGAGAGTTCATACGGCTTTACACCACGCGGAACGCGCGCTGGACCTCACCGAAGTTCCTGGCCGGCGAGAGCTACGGAACGACGCGCGCTGCTGCGCTTTCCGGGTATTTGCAGGAGACGCTGGGGATGAACCTGAACGGCATCGTGCTGATGTCGTCGGTATTGAATTTCGGGACGATCCTTTTCAACCCGGGGAACGATCTGCCGTACGCGTTGTTTCTGCCCACGTATACGGCTGCTGCCTGGTATCACAAAAAATTGCCGAAAGACCTGCAGGCGGCAGGACTGCAGAAGGCCGTCGAGGAATCGAAACGCTACGCGGCCGGACCGTATACCACGGCGCTGTTCAAGGGCCATTCGATTTCCGCGGAGGAACGCGGCGCGGTGATCAAGAACCTGGCGAGACTGACGGGGCTCCCGCCCGAGTACATCGATGAAAGCGATCTGCGGGTGCGCGCCGGCCGGTTTGAAAAGGAGCTATTGCACGATCAGCGGCGCATTGTCGGCAGGTATGACAGCCGGCTGGAAGGCGCGGACGAAGACGTCACGGCGTCGAACCCCGAGTACGACCCGAGCTATGCCTCCGTCCAAGGCCCGTTTACCGCCACTTTCAACGAGTATGTCCGGACCGAGTTGAAATTCGAAAGCGACCAGCCGTACGAGGTCCTTACCGGCAAGGTGCAGCCGTGGAGTTATCGCGAATATGAGAACCGGTACGTGGATGTTTCCGGGACCCTGGCCGACGCGATGACGCAGAACGGCGCGTTGCGGGTGTTCGTCGCGAACGGGTACTACGACCTGGCGACTCCGCTGCTCGGGACCGAGTACACGTTCAACCACATGCGGCTCGCCCCGAAGCTCCGCGATCACGTGTCAATGGGCTTCTATGAAGCCGGACATATGATGTACACGCACCTGAAATCACTGGAGAAAGTGAAACAGGACATCGCGAAATTTATGGGGACGTGCCTGGCCGAGAACCCCGCCCAGGCGGGCGGGGCTGAGCGGCCACGCTAAGCGGCGGGTTCGCTTCTCGCTGAGAATTACGGCCGTCGATCGCTAGAGGGGGGAACCAGGCCTTTGATCCGGAGGTAGACGACCATCTGGCCGTACATCTCCTGGTCGTGCCCGATGTTAAAGTTCAGGATCCCGAGCTTGGTGAGCTCGCGGCCGAACATTTTCATCTTTTCCGCACCGGCGGAGTCCGTCATCGAATCATAGACGCCATCGCAGTAATCGAAGGATTCCTTGAGTGCGGCGACCAGATCGGCCTTGCTCGTCTTCTTTCCGGCGCCAATATCTTTCTTCTCGCCCTTCACCATGCCGCAGAGCATGACCTGAATGTCGGCGATGTGACCGACAATTTCCCCATAGGTGCGCGAAGGGGGAGCCGCTTTGAACGAATAATCCGCCTCCGACATACGGTCGGCCGCCCGACTGATCGTGTTCTTGATGCCGGTGTAGGCTTGCTTGGCGTCGGCGCTGAACGGGTTGTTCTGGGCGTTCAGGGCTGCGGCGGAAAGACATGCTCCGAGGAACGTCAGGGTACAGATACGCTTCACGTTACTTCCTCCTGGCTGCAATAAAGTGGGTTCGTTCCGCAGTATACACCACCGGGCCAGCCGCCTCCAAATGTTTATTGTTTGTTTTCAATGACTTGGGAGAAATCAAAAATCTGCAAGCAATCAGCTAAGCAATACTTGACAAGTATATGCTCATATTTTATTATTGTCAGTGGATGAGGTCGGTGAGCCGGCCTCGAAAACCAGCAATGAGGAGTTTAAATACCATGTCTCTCAGCCATTTCGATCCCTTAGCGAATCTCCGCCTGTTCGAGGATGCGTTTACCCGTCTGGTGAGCGAGCCGACCACCAATCGTCCTTGGTCTCCAGCCGTCGATATTTACGAGACAGAGAACGAACTGGTGCTTAAGGCCGATTTGCCGGAGGTCAGCCTGAAGGACATCGACGTGCGAGTCGAGAACCAGACTCTGACCATCGCCGGCGAACGGAAATTTGAAAAAGAAGATGCCGCCAAGGGTTTTCACCGGATCGAGCGCAGCTACGGTAATTTCGTGCGCAGCTTCGCGGTGCCGAATACGTTTGATACCGACAAGATCGGGGCCGAATTCCACAACGGAGTGCTCACGGTCACGCTTCCCAAGAAGGAAGCCGCCAAGCCTCGGCAGATCAAAGTCGAAGTCAAGGCGTAACGCATCTAATCCAGTAAGGGCCGGGGATTCCCGGCCGTGGCCGACCGGACCTTTTCCGGCGATTATGAGGGCAGGCAGGCCAACTCAGGCTAGCCTGCCCAGTTTCTATCTAGGGGCAAAATGTTTCGCTTAGACAAGCTCACACAGAAAGCGCAGGAGGCCGTGCAGCAATGCCAGGCCGTGGCGGAAAAACATCAGAGCCAGGTAATGTTTCCGCTGCACCTGCTGATTGCCCTGGCACAAGAAAAAGAAGGCATCGTCCGCCCGGTGCTGGAGAAATGCGGCGTCCAGCCGGACGCGATCGTGGCGGAGGCCGAGCGGCTGGCGGGGAATCTCCCGAAAACCAACGGCATGCAGCCGGGCATGTATCTTTCCCCGGCGCTGAACGAAGTTCTCGAACACGCCTTCGATGAAGCCGCGCGTTTCAAGGATGAATTTGTATCGACCGAACATCTGCTGCTGTCGATCGCGCAGCAGCGCAACGATCCGGCAGGTCAACTACTCGCGCGGGCCGGCGCTAGCCACGACGCGATTTTGAAAGCGCTCGTTTCGGTGCGAGGCACGCAGCGCGTGACCGATCAGAATCCCGAATCGAAGTACCAGGCGCTGGAGCGCTATGCGCACGACCTCACCGAATCGGCGCGGCAGGGCAAGCTCGACCCCGTGATCGGACGCGAAGAAGAGATCCGGCGGGTCATGCAGGTGTTGAGCCGCCGCACGAAGAACAACCCGGTGCTCATCGGCGAACCCGGCGTGGGAAAGACCGCGATCGTGGAAGGCCTCGCACAGCGCATCGTGCGCGGCGATGTTCCCGACCAGCTCAAGAACAAGCGGCTGGTGGCCATCGATCTGGGCTCGATGATCGCCGGAACCAAGTTCCGCGGCGAATTTGAAGACCGGCTCAAGGCGGTGGTCCGCGAGATCATCGATTCGAACGGCGAGATCATCTGCTTCATCGACGAGCTGCATACGCTCGTAGGCGCGGGCGCGGCCGAGGGCGCGATGGACGCCGCCAACCTGCTCAAGCCGGCGCTGGCGCGCGGCGAGCTGCGGGCGA
>CAYMHP010000142.1:4148-14491 GCA_964390225.1 uncultured Solibacteraceae bacterium | reverse complement strand
CTCGCACGGTTCCCGGCGTGGCTTCCACCAGCAGGATGGCAACCGGTTTCGCGGAGTTCCGGAAGGCCGGTGGATTCCACCAGGTGGTCTCTCTGATCGGAGCGGACCCCGACGCAGGGTCGCGGCTTCCCGTCCCCAACGTGCCTGGTACGACGGCGATGGAAAACGATGGCGTGCTGATCGATTCTACCAGCACCGGCCAGCTGAACATCGCCGGGTTTCCATGGGACACCGAGATCAATGGACACAGAGCGCGGGTGCTGCGGCAGATCGACGGTTTCAGCTCTTTTCTCGGCAGCCCTTATGTGTTCACTTCTTATCGCGATTCCGAACGCTACCTCGGATTCGGGCCGGAAGACGCCATGTACGTGCTGCTCCGGCTAAAGCCCGGATTCAACGCCGCGGAAGTTAAACGCGCGCTGCAGTCCCGGATTCCTGAAGTGCAGGTGTGGACGAAAGAGGAGTTCAGCAACCAGGCTCGCTCGTATTGGCTGCAGCAGACGGGCGCGGGCGGAACCGTCATCACGTCCGCGGTCCTGGGCTTCATCATTGGGCTTCTGATCGTTTCACAGACGATTTACGCCGCGACGATGGAGAACATCGAGGAGTTTGCCACGCTGCGGGCATTGGGCGCTTCGCGAAGCTATATTGCCAAGGTCGTGCTCACGCAAGCGATCGTCTGCGGTCTCGCCGGATGCGCCCTCGCGGTGCTGGTGGCTGGGCCTGCGATTCAGGCAGCTAGATCTGCGGTCACCTGGATTCTGATGCCTTCGTGGCTGCCGCTTGCCATGTTTTTACCGAGCCTGGCTATGTGCGCGGCGGCGTCCCTGATCTCCGCGCGCAAGGCGATGGTGGTCGATCCCGCGAAGGTGTTCCGTGTCTGAGCGCTTCCTCGCCGTGGAAAACGTGTCGTTGAGCTATGGCTCCGGACGCGGCCAGACATGGGCCTTGCGCGACGTCTCCATCGATTTTGAGCCGGCTAGCTTGACGGTGATCAAGGGTCCGTCCGGCAGCGGGAAGACGAGTCTGTTATCGGTGCTCGGGTGTTTGCGGGTGCCCGACCGGGGATCAGTCTGGATTCAGGGCCGGAACGCCGCGCGGATGGGCGAGTCACAGCGGGCCGCGCTTCGCCGTAACGCCATTGGCTTTGTGTTTCAAGCCTTCCGCCTGTTCAAGTCGCTATCGGCGCTGGATAACGTCGCCATAGTGGGCGAGATCGGGGGCGGCTCGCCCGATTACAACCTGGCGCGCGCAAGATTGGAAATCCTAGGGCTCGAGGGCAAACTGCACCTCCGTCCAAACCAGCTGAGCGGCGGGGAAAAGCAAAGGGTCGCCATCGCCCGCGCCCTGATGTCGGAGCCGGCCATTTTGCTGGCGGACGAACCGACGGCCTCGCTGGACGCCGTCTCTGCCCAACACATTTGCAATCTTCTCGAAGGTCTGGCACAGCAGGAAGACCGTGCCGTCGTGGTTGTCTCCCACGACGAACGTTGGCAATCATTCGCGGACAGGACCATCACTCTTACGGATGGGACAGTCAATGAAACCGAAGGAGTATTGAGATGAACATCCGAAACGCGCTCCTCTTTACGGCGCTCGGCAGCATCGGCACTTACGCGGGTTTGTACGTGTCACAGCATCAGACCGTCGCTTCCGCCACGCCCACCGCGCACGCTGCGACGGGCCTCAGTAGCAATTCGGCCAAGGTGATTGCCGCCGCGCCGGGACGCATCGAAGGGGGATCGGAGCCGGTGGAAGTCGGCGCCGCCGCCGATGGCGTTATCGATTCTGTCCTGGTGAAGGAAGGCCAGAATGTGGAGCGCGGCGCGGTTATCGCGCACATCGCCTGCCTCGATGTGAACGCCGAACTGAGGCAGGCCACGGCGGAGCGCGATGCCGCCGAGCAGAGACGCTCGCGCCTGATGGTGGGCAGCCGCCCGGAAGAGCGTGCCCTGGCAGCTCAGAAGGTGCAGACCGCCAAGGCCGTGCTCGACGATGCCCGCCGGTACTACGACCGCATCAAGCCCCTGGCCGCGAAGGGCGATGTCCCCCAGGTAACCTTCGACAAAGCGCAACGCGACTTGGAAGTGGCCCAGTCTGAGGTGGAGGAAGCCGTGCGCAATGAGCGTCTCGTTAACGCGCCTCCCGTTCAGGAGGATGCCGCTCGTGCCGAAGCGGAATTGAGCGCGGCTGCGGCGCGCGTGCATGTAGCGCAGGAAAAACTTGCGAAGTGTGTGGTGCGCGCTCCCATCAGCGGGACGATCACGCGGAAGTTCGCCAAGCCCGGTGAGTCGTTCAGCACGCTGATGCCGCGCCCGCTCTTCACGATGTCGGATGTTTCCTCGCGGCGGGTTCGCGCTGAAGTCGACGAGCGCGACATCGGCAACCTGAAAGTGGGGCAGACGGTCGAAGTCACGGCCGACGCGTATGCCGGCCGGACGTTTCACGGCACCGTGATCCAGATCTATCCGGCGCTCGGCCGAAAGACTGTAAACACCGGCGACCCGGCGGATAAAGGCGATCGCGATGTGCTCGAAACGCTAATTCGTCTGCAACCTGAAGCCAACGTCCTGCCCCTCGGCTTACGCGTGGCAGTGCAGTTCCTGAAAGGCGGCTCATAGCTCTCGCGGGGCAGAGATTCGCCTTCCCCAGTCGCATCGTCCGTCGTCTTTCGTTAATACTCGGATAGGAACCAGCGCGGCATTTTATAATCGGCGTAGCCACTGAGCGCTCCAAGGCCGTGCTCCAACCAACCGCAGCGCAAGATCGCGGAAAGACATTCGGACGGATCACGCTAACTGTTCCTTTGCTGGCCGCCCTCGCTTTTTGTGCATCCGCGGCTGCGCAGACGGCGGTTTTGCAGGGGAAGGTCTCCGATCCTACAGGGGCAATCGTTCCGGGGGTCCAGATCACCGCCGACGGTCAACCCGGCCGGCGTTTTTCCGCGGTATCGCGGGATGACGGGACGTACTCCATGGCGGGCCTTCCGCCGGGCGCATACGCGATTCACGCTGCCGCGCCGGAGCTTTCGCTTCCGCGGCCCCTCGAAATCGAGGTGCATGCGGGGGTGCAGACACTCGACCTCAATCTCAGCATTCTCCTTGTCTCGCAGCAGGTGGCCGTAGAGGACACCGCTCTGGCGGTGACTGTGGACCCTTCCGCGAACGCAACGGCGACGGTTCTGCGCGGCTCCGATCTGAATGCCCTATCCGACGATCCGGCCGATTTGGCGCTCGATCTCCAGGCGCTTGCCGGACCCGGCGCGGGCCCGAGCGGGGGGGAAGTGTTTGTCGATGGCTTTAGCGGAGGTGAGATTCCCTCCAAGGAATCGATCCGCGAGGTCCGCCTCAACCAGAATCCGTTTGCGCCCGAGTACGACAAGCTGGGACTTGGACGCATCGAAATCTTCAGCAAGCCGGGGAGCGATAAGCTCCGCGGCACGGCATTCTACAATTTCGGCGACGATTTCTGGAATTCGCGCAACCCGTACGCGGCCCAGAAGGCGCCCTTCCTGTTACGGGAGTTCGGCGGAAATGCCGGCGGTCCGCTGGGCCGGCGCTCGTCGTTCTTCATCGATGTGCGGCGCGATGCCACCGACAATGGCGCGCTCATCAACGGCATTACGCTCGATCCCGCCAGTTTTTCGGCTGCGCCCTTCACCGGCATCTACCGCGTGCCGCAGCGTTCCATCCGGGTCAGCCCGCGGCTCGATGTGCAACTGAATCCGGGCAACACGCTGACCCTGTCATACAAGTTCTCACAGATCGATGCGCCGGGGGCGGGTATCGGCGGTTTCGAACTGATATCGCGTGGCTACGACGCGTTCACCAAGAGCGAAACCGCGCAGGTCACGGAGACGGCCGTGTTGAGTCCTGGCGCGATCAACGAGGCGCGTTTTCAGTATTACCGCAGGTCCGTGGAAGCCCGGCCGTTTTCGACATCGCCCACGATTCAGGTGCTCGGATCCTTTGCGGCCGGCGCCAATACCCTGGGGCGATTCTCCGATCTGCAGAACGCTTACGAGTTTCAGGATTTCATTTCGGTTTCCCGCCGGCGGCACACGTGGCGCTTTGGCGCGCGGCTGCGCGGGCAGACCGAGGTCGCTAGTTCGCCGTGGAACTTTGCGGGCACGTTCACATTTAGTGGCGGCTCCGGACCCGTGCTCGATGCGGGCAATAACCCCGTCCTGGATGATTCCGGCGCCCCGGTGCTGATGCCCATCACCTCCATCGAGCAATACCGCAGGACGTTGCTTTTCGAGGGCCTGGGGTATTCGCCCGCGCGCATTCGGGAACTCGGCGGTGGCGCGACCCAGTTCAGCATCGCGGTGGGCAGCCCGGCGCTTTCAGGAGGACAGTTCGACGCGGGTGTGTTCCTGGGAGACGACTGGCGAGTGCGTTCGAATCTCACGCTCAGCCTGGGAATGCGCTATGAAACGCAGACGAATATTGCTGATGCGAAGGATTTGGCCCCGCGAGTCGCCGTCGCGTGGGCGCCCGGGGGAGGGAAGAGCGCCGTCGGAAAAACGGTGATCCGCGCAGGCTTCGGCGTGTTTTATGAGCGCTTTGCTTTGTCTAACACGATCGCCGCCGAGCGCTATAACGGAATCACGCAACGCCAATACATTGTGCGGAGCCCGGATTTCTTTCCTTCGCTGCCCTCCATTGCCGCGACGGCCGCGCAAACCAGCACGATCATCGAGCGGGTCAGCTCGCAATTGCGCGTGCCCTACATCATGCAATCGACGGTTGGCATCGAACGAGAGTTGCCGTGGAAAACGAAAATCGCGGTGACGTATGCGAATTCGCACGGCTTGCATGAACTCCGGCTGCGAGACATCAACGCGCCGCTTCCCGGGACGTTCGACCCCGCTGTGCCTGACAGCGGCATTTTCCCGTTCGGAAGCAACGCCCCACTCTTTCTGATCGAATCGGCGGGGTTGTACAACCAGAATCAATTGATGCTGAACGTGACCACGGCGGCCACGCGCAAGCTTTCGCTGACGGGGAGTTACGTTCTGAACCGGGCTATGAGCAACACCGATGGCGTGACGACGTATCCGGCGAACCAGTATGACTTGACTGGCGAGTACGGTCCGGCTGCCACGGACGTGCGGCATCGCGTGTCGCTCAGCGGATCGCTCCACACGATATGGGAGCTCAGCCTGAATCCGTTCGTGGTGATCCAGTCGGGTCCGCCGTTCAACATCACCGTGGGCCGCGACCTGTACGGGACCACGCTGCTGAACGCGCGGCCCGGTCTTGCGACGGACGCAAGCAAGCCTGGAGTGATCCGGACTCCTTACGGTCTCCTTGATCCGAATCCGACGCCCGGAGAGACGATCGTGTCGCGGAATTATGGCCGCGGGCCCGGGTCGGTCCTCGTAAATCTGAGGCTGAGTAAGACGATCGCGTTCGGCAGGGAGGGAGCGTCGAGAGGCCAGTCGCCGGCGCCGCGCCCGTACAATCTCGTGATTTCGATGGCCGCCCGGAACATCCTCAACCACAACAACCCCGGACCGATCATCGGAAACCTTGCGTCGCCCCTATTCGGCCAAGCGAACCAGCCCGCCGACGCGAAGGATCAGGGCGGCGGCGGTTTCCTGGAGTCCGCCAATAATCGCAGGCTCGAGCTGCAACTCCGGTTTACGTTCTAAGGGCCTACTTGCTTCGGAATTCGAAGTTATCGAAATACGTTACACTGTCCGCTTTTGTCCAGAGCCCGATTTTTCCGGAGTCGGGAAATGTGTCGTCTTCCGCTTCGAACAGCTTCGCGCCGTCCAGATAGATGGTCGCCGCGTTTCGGATAAAGACTACCTTCAATTCGCTCCAGGATCGTTTCGGTATCGTGTGCTTCACTCCGTAGCTGCGGGACGGCATATCTTTGGGGGGAATCGAGATGCGTTCGCCATTCTGAACCTTGTACAAGACAACGTTATCTTCGAGCGCATTTGCGCGGACGATGTAGTAGTTATTCGGGTCCCGGTAGCGCCATACGACGCCAGCAGCCTGATCCACTTGACCCGAGACGGGCTTAAAGCGGACGCTCAGCTCCCCGTCGCGAATCGATGCTCGCTCGTAGATCGCGAGCGGAAACCGGCCCGCCATACGATCGACAGAGAGCTGGGCGAGCACGTTGGGAGCGCTCGGCGCTGTAGGGTCGCGAAGCACTTCCCATCGCGGCGATGATCCTTTCTTGGTCATTGCTTGAGCCCATCCCGAAGGAAGAGAGCCCGGAGCGTCAGAGTCGAAACCGATGACAACGGATTCGGGTTCGGCTGCGTTGAGCGCTACCATCCAAAATACGAATAGAACCGCCGGGCGGGGCATCGGATCCTCGATGCAAATTCATTGTGCGCCGTGCGTTCCGCTGCCCTTTTTCCCGAGTTGATCGAGAGTAGCCTTGAACGCGGTAGCGAGCTTGTCCACCGGACCCTTGCCCCAGTAGTGCAGAAAAATAATGGTAGGCTGGGTCCCGATCATGTGCTGGTGAATCGCTACTACATCGATGCCGTTCTTACGGAGGGTCTTGAGGACGGGCTGCACCTCGCTGTCAAGCATAGCGACGTCTCCCGCGACCACCGCGTTCGAATCGGAACCCGTGAAAGCCGCCCACGTATTCAGTCCCATTCGGGCGTTAATCGGGGCTCCCATCTCTTTGAGCGCGAGGTCGTCGCGGCCTACCGTGATCTTGTAAACGGCGCCACTCTGCTCGCCTTCCTGGCCGACGATCTTCGCGATCTTGGCGGTATCGATCTGACCCGTTGGCGGCGCATTACTCGAAGACCGTGAAGCCTCGTTCCGCGCGGTGGTGTGCCCGATCAGATCAATCGCCGGCTTGACCTTCTGGGCAAGATCTGCCGCCTTCCCGTGACCGTGGACGTGCATGTAGAAAATGCGAGGCTGCTCGAAGAAAAAATGATTGTGCAGAGCCGTAACCTCGAGCCCGTTATTGAGCAGCGCCGACATGACTGGGTTCACTTCCTCCTCTGTTAACACCAGATCGCCCATCATGACCTCCAGTCCGGCATCGCCCTTTGTCATGGCGATCCAGCCCCCGAATCCGAATGGCGTTGGAGTCGCCACTCCTTCGACCGTTACGCTCAAGTCGTTTCGCGGGATGTTGACCTTCAGGACGTTTGCCTTGTAGTCGCCCATCTTATTCAGAGTCTTCAGGACCGACCCGTAGTCGGCAGGCATCTGCTGCGCGAGAGCGATGCGAAACGGCAGAGTAATCCCGAGGGCGCACGCAAGTCCCAAATACCAGTGGATCCGAATCGAATGCGACATATTTCCCTCCCAAAATTCATTATGTGATGCCGTGGAGACCGCTCCTTGTCCACGATTGGAACGCTCCAGCCTACTCTCATCGTGAGTTGCGAAGCTGAATTTTTCCTGAAGAATGCGAATCGTGCGATACTGCACGTCACCGCCAGTGTGATGCGCCATTAAAGTGATAGTAAACGGTGGCATTGCGGTTCAGCGGATTTTCAGATTGGCATGAGAATGTGGAGAGACATCGGGGAGAAGCGGCCGTCCGGCCGGATATGCAATTCCTGATCGTAGAAGACGACCGTAAAATGGCCGAATTATTGCGCAAAGGCCTGGAAGAGGAGGGGCACGGCGCTATCGTCGCATCCGATGGGCTAAAGGCGCTCGAGTTTGTGCAGAGCATGGCTTTCGACGCAGTGGTCCTCGACGTGATGCTGCCGGGCCTGGATGGTTTTCAGTTGGCGAGGCGCATTCGAGCTGCCGGGAATCAGGTGGCGATTCTAATGTTGACAGGACGCGATGCCAGTCACGATGTTGTCCGGGGCCTTCAGTCCGGCGCGGACGACTACCTGACCAAACCTTTTTCCTTCGACGTACTTTTGGCGCGGCTCGCCGCTTTGACCCGACGGCTCGCGACGGCATCCTCGGCGCGTTTGCAAGTTGCAGATCTCGTTATCGATTTGTCCGCGCATGAGGTGCGCCGTGGATCGCGGGCCGTTCTGCTCACCCGTACTGAGTTCTCTATTTTGGAATGCCTCATCAGAAATGTGGGACGGGTGGTGCCGCGGAACGCTCTGATCGAATCCGTGTGGGGCTATGAACGAGACATCGAAAATAATACCCTCGACGTGTTCATACGCAATCTCCGCTCGAAAGTAGACCCGGATGACCAAAGGCGGCTCATCCACACGGTCCGTGGAGTAGGCTATATGCTGCGCGAGGGGTCGCCTTCGTGAATTGGCTCTCCATTCGCTTCAAACTGACGGCGTGGTACTTCGCGATCCTTGCCTTTGGGCTCGCTTTGCTCGGGGTGGGATCGTGGTTTGGAATGCGCGCCAGTCTTTACGAGGCGGTGGACGATGGACTTCGCGACCGTATTCAGGGGGTCCAGAAATTCATGCGGGAGCAGATCTCGGCTCTGTCCCTGCGCGAGATCAGGGATGAATTTCGCGAGCACTCCGTCCTCGGGCCGGGAGGCGATCTGTTCCAGGTCTGCGACTCCGCCGGCGCCTGGCTCTATCGCTCCATTCCGCTGGAGAACAACCAGGTTCCGATTCGCAGGCCCGACCAACTGGGCGCTTTGGTGCTATATGAGAATGCGAGAGTCCAGAACACTCCCGTCCGGCTGGCTTCCCAAAGAATCGAAGTCAACGGCGACCGGTACACTGTCCAGGTCGCGGCTCCCATGGAAGACTTTTACGCATCCCTGGAGCGGTTTCGATCTACGCTTCTCTTCGGCTTGCCAATGCTCCTGCTTATGGCAACCGCCGGCGGCTATTGGCTAAGCAGACGAGCGATTTCCCCGGTCGACGAAATTACTCAAACCGCGCGCTCGATCAGCATAAACAACCTTTCGGGCCGGCTTCGGGTGCCACGCACAGGGGATGAACTCGAACGCCTCTCCGAAACGCTCAATGAAATGCTTGGCCGGCTGGAAAATTCGGTTCGGAGGATCACACAGTTTACGGCAGACGCCTCTCACGAACTGCGCGCACCGTTAGCCCTCATGCGGACGACCGCCGAACTCGCGTTGCGCCGGCAGCGGCCCGATGCCGACTACCGGGCTGCATTGGAGCAGGTGCTTGCCGAAGCGGAGCAGACATCTGAGTTGGTCGATAGCCTGTTGCTCCTGGCGCGCGCCGATTCCGGAACCGATGCGCTGACGCTGACGCCGGTAAACGCTGTCGAGGCCGTCCGAGAAGCGGTTGCGCAAGGCGAGAGACTTGGTGCTGAAAAGGGGGTGTGCGTACAATCCGCATTCCCAGACACGCCGCTCCGCGTTAAGGCGGACGCGCAGGCGCTTCGCAGACTCTTTCTCATCCTGATCGACAATGCCGTCAAATACAGCCACCCGGGTGGCGCTGTCCGCGTGACGATCCGAGCAGAAGAAGGCACGCTCATTGGACTGGTCAGCGACTCAGGAATCGGGATCTCGGAAGGGGATCTGCCCCACATATTCGATCGCTTCTGGCGTGCCGACAAAGTGCGCTCCCGCGACCTGGGCGGGGTTGGACTCGGATTATCCATTGGGCGGTGGATTGCGGAGAGGCACGGCGGCGCCATTTCGGTGCAGAGCAAACCAGGCCGAGGCTCGATCTTTTGCGTCCATTTGCCCTTGATTGAAAAAGACGCAGCAGCGTACGGCGGGTGAAGCGGCCGCCCTGGAGTCTATTCCCACTCGATGGTGCCCGGCGGTTTGTGCGTCAAATCGTAGAACACGCCAGCGATTCCTTCCTGCCGGAGCAGTTCGTCGCACATCCTCTTTAGCAGGGCCGGGTCCATCGGCACCGATTGCGCGGTCATGCCGTCCACCGAGTCCACCGGTCGGAGAACGACCGAGTCGGGTCGGTCCGCGGTGCCGAGCGGGATCAGAATC
Organism: uncultured Solibacteraceae bacterium; assembly: GCA_964390225.1. Lineage (GTDB taxonomy): Bacteria > Acidobacteriota > Terriglobia > Bryobacterales > Bryobacteraceae > PSRJ01. Next base: position 4,624 of record CAYMHP010000142.1, on the reverse strand, counting down.
AAGGGGAACTGCCAGACCCGATGATCGAAACCGGTTTCATGAGAAATGCGCCGGACCGAGGCATCGGCGGCGCGCAGGCGCCAAAGCCGGTCAGGCGTCAGCGAGCAGGCGCGGACTCCCATCTCTGCGATCGGCGCGTGGCTGGCCACCGATGCAATCACACGATTCACGCTGTGAAGACGATTGATAAGCGCGGTCGCGAGCCCGTGGTCCAAGTGCTCGATTGCCAGCACCGGCGCATAGCTACGGGAGTCCCCCTGCACTCCTACCGAGTGCACCGGAATCACCCACCCGTCCGGAGTCTCACGGACGGGCGCATCGAAGTCGGAGCAGAGGCAGCGAATCGCGAGACCCGGACCCGGGAAAGGGTGGCGGTCCAGCAATTCGCCCGGCAGGCCGAGTTCTTTTCCAACCTCGCGGACCTCGTCTTTGTAGAACGATTTCAACGGCTCTACTATGCGGCCGGCGTCGATCAG
>CAYMHP010000142.1:0-4138 GCA_964390225.1 uncultured Solibacteraceae bacterium | reverse complement strand
TTGGATTCCCGGCACGCGGTTGTGATGCGTCTTGATCAACGCGGCCTTGGCCGTGCCTCCCGATTCGATCGTGTCGGGATAGATGGTGCCCTGGCCGAGAATCCAGTGCTCGTCGAGCAGGCGGCGGGATTCGATCACCCGCTCCTGCACGCGCACGAACTCTTCGCCGATGATCTGGCGCTTCTGTTCCGGGTCGGTGATGCCCGCCAGCGCGGTCAAGAATTGATCGCGAGCATCCTCCACTGAAACTCCGGACATGCGCCGCACGAATTCGGTCTCGCCCTCCCGCATGAGGCCCGTGTCCACGTAGACGCCGCGGACGCGACCCTCGCCGAGTGCCCTTAGACACAGCGTGAAAGCAACCGTGGAATCCACGCCCCCGCTAACGAAAAAGAAGACGCTGCGCTCGCCCACGCACTGCCGGATTTCCTGTTCGAGCAGCGGGGCGCGCTGGCGCGGGTCCCAATCCTTCTCGCAACCGCAGATGCGGAACACGAAATTGGCGAGTAACTCTTTGCCGTTGGTGGTGTGAACCACCTCGGGATGGAACTGCACGCCGTACAGCTTGCGGGCCGGCGCGGCTACCGCGGCTACGGCGCACGTCTCGGTGCGGCCCACAATGGAAAATCCCTGGGGAACGCCGGCGACCACGTCGCGATGGCTCATCCAGATCTGCTGGCGCCCGCTCAGTCCTCCGAAGAGCGGGTCGGAGGTGGCGTCGAGATCGAGCGTGGCCAGCCCATACTCGCCCTTGTCACCTTTCTGCACCTGGCCGCCGAGTAAGTGCGCCATGAGCTGCTGGCCATAGCAGATTCCCAGAACCGCCTGGCCGTGCTCGAAAATCGCGGGGTCGACGGTGGGGCTGCCGGGATCGTAGACGCTGCTCGGCCCACCGGAAATGATGATGCCCTTTGCAGAGGAGAGTTCGGTTGCCGGAGTTTCGCTAGCACGGACCTCGGCATATACGCCGAGGTCGCGGACCTTGCGGGCGATCAGGTGACAATACTGTCCGCCCGCGTCCAGAATGATGATCTGCGGATGTGGATTCAAAGACTGGTGGGGCAGGCGTTCAACGCCTGCCCATCGAAATTGCTTATCGCTTGCTGAGCGCGGCCGCTTGCGGCTGCGACGACATGCGCTGCACGAGGACTTTCTTGGCCGTTTCCACCAGGGCCCGCGCTTTAGGCATGGCCTCGATGGCGCGCTCCACCTCGGGATCGGTCGCGGCAAACACGCGATCGCTCTCGTCGAGATTGAAGGCGGTCAGATAAATCTCGCGAGCCAGATATCGCCTCACCCAGTCGTGGTCTTGCGTGAACTCCGCTTCCGTGAACGTGTACGCCTGCTTCAGCAGGTAATCGTGGAACTGGGTCAGGAAGGCGTCGTCCGGCATCCAGTCCTTCGGCAGATGCGTGTCGTGCGCACCGAAGTAAGTGCGCGTGAAGTTGAAGAATGCGCCCTTGCGGAGCAGGTCCAACTCGAAACGGTCGGGTTTGGGCGGCTCATACTTCTCATCGGGCGTAATACCGCCGCCGCCATATACGGTGCGGCCCGAATCCGTCATCTTCACGTCGAGCGGATTCCGCGCATTGTCGTCCTTGTGGAAGTAATAATCGTAAAACGATTTGTTGGTGTAGTCGCGCTGGATCAGGCGGCCGCTCGGGGTGTAAAAATGAGCGGTGGTGAGCGCCAGGCCGGTATTCTCCGACAGCGGATACACCGTTTGCACCAAGCCTTTGCCGAATGTGGTTTCGCCCAGGATCCAGGCGCGGTCGTGATCCTGCAGTGCGCCGGAGACGATTTCCGCGGCGGACGCCGAGTACTTGTTCACCAACACCACGATCGGATAGTCGTGGCCGCGATTTCCGTTGCGCGCAACATACGGCTTTTCCGCGGAAGCGCGCCCGTGATGCGAAACAATCGTTTGGCCCTTCTGCAGGAAGTGATCGGCGGTGGCGACGCCCTCATTGAGCAAGCCGCCCGGATTCTCGCGCAAGTCCAGCACGAGGCCTTTGATATTGTTCTCGCCGATCCGCTTCATGTTCTCGTCCAGCTCGCGGCTGGTCGTCTCGTTGAAGCTCGCGATCTTCAGGTACGCGATGCCGGGCTTTACAAAAAACGCGTCGGACACGCTGTTGCGCTTGATTTCATCGCGCGTAACCGCGAAAACCACCGGGTCCGTCGAGCCTTCGCGCGAGACTTCGATTTTCACCTGGGTGCCGCGCGGTCCCTTCAGCAGGTCCGCGATTTCGGTCGTGCTCAAATTATCGGTCGGCTTGTCATTGACCTTCATGATGACGTCGCCCGGACGCAAGCCAGCCTTGTAGGCCGGTGAACCGGGGAACGGCGCCATAACCACCGTTTTGCCGTTGCGCGGCCCCACCTGCATTCCGACGCCGTAGTAGTGCCCCTTCTGGTCTTCGCGCAGTGCCTGGTATTCCCGGGGATCGAAGAAGTTCGAATGCGGATCGAGGGTCCGCAGCATGCCCGGAATCGCTCCCTTGTAAATTGCTTTGTCCGCGTTCACGGAATCGGCGAAGTTCTGCTCCACCAAGGAGTAAGCCTTGGTGAAACTCTCGACGTCTTTGGAGAGTTCATCCGTATCGGACGCAGCCGCCGCAACCTGAATCCGCGGGCCGTATACACCTCCGGCCAGTGCGCAGAGAAAAATGATGAGCGGCAAAACAAACAGGGAGCGCCTCTTGTGGGGCATCGACAATCCTTCCTTCTTTAGCAGAGTATACCCTACCTACATTTTAGACGCTGGAAGGGCTGTAACGGCTACGAAATTAAGTGGAGTTTGGCCCTAGTTTCGCGCCGCCGTCGCGATTAGGAGGGATTCCACAATCCGACCCGCGGCCTCGAGGGACGCAGCTGAAAGGCGTAATGCCGCGGGTTGTTGCCGGACACAACACCTGCTGCCGTCAGGGGCCTCTACGAAGCCGCTCGCAACTCGCGGTTTACGGCATCCAGCACCCCGTTGACGAACTGAACCGATTCCTCGTTGGAAAACTTACGTGCTAATTCCAGTGCCTCGTCAATCGCAACGGCCGGAGGGGTGTCGCCGTGCATCATTTCATAGACGGCCAGCCGCAGAATGTTGCGGTCCACCGCCAGCATCCGGTCCATGCGCCAGTGCTCAGCATGGCGGCTGATGCGCTCATCCACCTCCTTTAGGTGCTGTATGGTTCCGTTCACCAGGCCGTCAACGAAGGCGTCGCGTTCCGGGTGCTCCTCGGAATAGAGCGTGTCGTAGAAGGCCCGCATAGCGTCTTCAATCGGCTGCCGGTGCGCATCCCACAGGAATAGGATCTGGAGAGCGCGCTGCCGGGACCTGTGGCGGGAAGACATCAGGTAGTTTGGCGGAGCTGGCGCAGCAAGTTGGCCATTTCGATGGCGGTCATTGCGGCATCAAACCCCTTATTGCCGCCCTTGGCGCCCGCGCGGTCGATCGCTTGCTCCAGCGTATTCGTGGTAAGCACGCCGAAGGCCACCGGCACTCCGGTCTCGGCCGCCGCGTGGGCAATCCCCTTGGCTGCTTCACCCGCTACGTAGTCGAAGTGCGGCGTCTCCCCGCGGACGACGGCACTCAGACAAATGACCGCATCATAGCGGTGCTGCCGGGCCACCTCTGCCGCGACCAGCGGAATTTCCCAGGAGCCCGGCACCTTGACGATGTCCACGGTGTTCAGGTCGGCGCCCGTCCGTGTAAGGGCATCCAGCGCTCCGGCGAGCAAACGCTCCGTAATGAAGCTGTTGAACCGGCTCACCACGATGGCGAATCGCAGCCCGGTTGCCGAAAGCTGGCCCTCGATGACGCGCGGCATCATCGCCAGTGTAGCACTCGTCACAAAACCCTAAATCCGCGCTGCTGTGTGGGATAATCGTGGTACAGCATCCCCACAGCGCATGGACCGCCAATTTATCCGGAATTTCTCTATCATTGCGCACATCGACCACGGCAAGTCGACCTTGGCGGACCGTCTGCTAGAGGTTACGGGTGCGCTTTCGCAGCGCGAAATGATGGAACAGGTTCTGGATTCCATGGACCTGGAGCGCGAGCGCGGCATCACCATTAAAGCCCATGCCGTGCGCCTCAACTATCGCGGCGACGACGGAAACGATTACCAGCTGAACC
>CAYMHP010000141.1:7339-14547 GCA_964390225.1 uncultured Solibacteraceae bacterium | reverse complement strand
AAATTCGAGTTCGGAATCGAGTTTCTCCTGGATCGATCGATGGAAGGTCTGCAGAAACTTGTCGCGGTCTTGCGGGTGTACTCGCTCGAGCGGTTGCTCCCACTGCGGTAATCCGTCTTGCGGATCAAATCCAAATAGCCGGAACACTTCCTCTGACCAGTACACCGGCTGGGTGGTGGCATCCCCGGCCCAAGCGCCGGTATGGGCGAGCCTCTGTGCCTCGGCCAGGTAAGCCTCAGTCCGCTGGAGAGCTTGCTCCGCACGCTTCCGATCGTCGATATCCGTGCTGGTTCCGTACCACCTGACGGTCCTCCCGTTCTCGTCACGCAATGGCACATTGCGGAACAACATCCAGCAATACTGCCCATCGGCCCTGCGCATACGCGCTTCAGCCTCACCCTCCCTTGGCTGGCCGGGCGCAGCGTGCATTGCTTTGTGCAGATACTCACGGTCCTCCGGGTGAACAGCGGCCTCCCAACCACCGCTGAGCGCCTGCTCGAAAGAAAACCCCGTGAATTCCAGACACCGTTGATTGACGAACTCGAGCGAGCCATCAGGCCGAGCGCTCCACACGTACGCCGGCATCGTGTCGATCGCTTCTTGAAGCTGCTTTTCGCTCCGGCGGACGGCTTCTTCAGCCCGCACGCGGTCACTAATGTCCCGGGCTACTTTCAGCAGGAAGCGACGACCGCCGTACCAAAATAGGTTCGTGTGCGCTTCGACAGGGAACAGGGTCCCATCCTTTCGCCGATGCCAGTGTGTATCGAACACGGTCTCGCCCGCCGCCGCGCGCTCCGCCACCGACTTCATCGCCGCTCGTTCCGAATCCAGGTGGCATACAAGCGGGTTCGCTCCGACCAGTTCCTCCCGGGTGTAACCGAGGCCCTCGCAGGCAGCCGGGTTCACATCGAAAATGGTCCCTTCCTCGAGGTCGTAGACGAAGACCGCGTCCGCCGCATGGTCCATGAAAGTGCGGAAGCGCCTCTCGTTCTCTCGCAATGCTTCCTCGGCGCGCCGCCGAACCGTGCCAAACCAAGAGATGAGCAAACTCAATGCTGTAAAAACGATGAAATATGGGACCTGCGACGCGTAAATGTAGAGGGTGTGGACCGGCTCCACGAAGTAATAATAGAAGCTGGTTGTGGACAGGATGACCCCCAGCACCGCAGGTCCTCGCCCTCCATACCAGGAAGTTATGGCCACCACAAACAGCAGTAAAGGAGCTGACGGAACGCGGAACTGTAAACGCTGAAGGAGTAGCGATGCCGCCACCGCGCCGCAAACGGAACCGACAGTAAGCCCATACCACTTGAGATCCGCCCACGGCCGCCGTGAAACGCCGGCTTCGGCATCGGCCAGTTTTGCCTTCAGCGCCCCGCTACCCATAGCCTCGGATTTTCCTTTACGAGGCACCGCTCCCTCACTGTCACGGCTCTCTAACTTCCTGCAAACGCACGAGGTCGATTCCGAGCCGCGCGCGCCAGCAAGCGGTCTCTCGCGTTTTCAACGAGTCTTAGACCCTGTCTGTTTCTTCGGGTTCCTATTCTCTTTTATCACGCGGCGCCGATCAGGATACCGCGACAGCCGCTTTCGATTCTTCTCCCTGATACTTCGGAAGGGTTAAGTGAAAAGTTGTGCCTGGGCCCTTATTGGGCGTGGCCCACAGGCGCATATTGACTCACATCCAGCGATGGGTCCAGCGCAAAAAGAGAAGGAGACCAAAGCAACGCGGTGAGCGTGCTAAACGCAATACGTGCCAGACCAGGTTGGCGCATCCGCCGTTGCGGGCCCCGCACCGAGCCGTCGTCGTCCACAGCCGGGATGACGGCGTCACACTGCCGCGACTCCACCATGCTATGTACTTTTCGTTTGGTATTTTAGCTCTATTGCCGTATCGGCTGTGTCAGTTGGGTCGCATCATCAGGAGAAAACGCGGTTCGGACATGAAAAGCTACTTTGGAACGCCACTCCACTCAAAAGTGCAGCTGGGCTCCGAACCACCGGCCAACCGCCTCACGCCCGCGCGGCTTCAACCTTGGTCGAAATACCGTACGCGCAACGGGCATGGGTAACTGGGATTTCGGTCTGCTCAAGAACCTTCCGCTGCATGAGACAATACCCAGTCTTCAGTTCCGCGCGGCAAATAATCGGTCTCAGTATCCACCCGCACGAGTTCGCAACCAGACCGTCCGCCTCCAACCGACGTTGGATCAGTTCAGAATCCCTGGTGTTTATCCTCCAGGTTGAGAATTCGCAATTTCATCGTCTATCCCTTTGCCTCGGGAACCTGCAGCATCCGGCGGCGGTACGTTGAGTAGCGCCCAGAACAAACCCAGTTGGCTTACTGCCTCCACGAAGTCCGAGAAGCGAATGGGTTTGACCACGTAAGCGTTCACGCCCAAACGGTAACTTTCCACAACGTCACGTTCTTCCTGCGAGGAGGTGAGGACCACTACCGGAGTGAACTTGAGCATCGGGTTGGATCTGATGCGGCTGAGGACTTCCAGTCCATCGATTTTCGGCATCTTCAGATCCAGCAGAACCACGGCGGGGTTGCATGCGTCTCTCTGCGCGAAATCCCCCTCCCGGAACAGGTAGTCCAACGCCGCCGCGCCGTCTCGAACAACGATCACGCGATTAGCAAGTTGATGCTTCTGGAGCGCCGCCATGATCAGTTCCACATCCTTGGCGCTGTCTTCTGCCAGCAGGATTTCTTTCAACTTTTCCGGAGTCACTGTCGTTGCTCCTCTCGGATTGTGTTTGTCTCAGTCGGGGTTTGCCGGCTGCGGCCATGGACTTCGGATATCGCTCGTGGTAGAGAGAAATAGAATGTTGCGCCTCGGTCCACGGCGCCTTCCGCCCAGGTGCGCCCGCCATGCCGGCCGATGATCCGCCTCACCAACGCCAGGCCGATGCCCGTCCCTTCATAGTCGTCCGAGCTGTGCAGCCGCTGGAAGACCCCGAACAACTTGTCGGCATATCGCATATCGAACCCGACGCCGTTGTCGCGTACGAAGAAGACCCATTCCCCGCTCTCTTGGCAGCCGACTTCAATCGCCGCCCCCGTTCTGGCGCCGGTGTACTTGAGGGCGTTGCTCAACAGATTGACGAACACCTGCTTCAGCAGGGCGGGATCGCCCATCACCACCGGCAGGGGCCCCACGATCCAATCGACCGTGCGGCCCTTGAGATCCGCGGTAAGCTCCTCTCGCACCCGCTTGAACAGCAGCGCCGTGTCCACCCTGGACTCGCACATCTCCTTCCGCCCGGCTCGCGAGAAAGCCAACAGGTCATCAATCAGGCAGCCCATCTGCCGGACGGAATCCAGGACTACCTCGAGATAATGCCGTCCGGTGCCGTCCAAACCGCTGCCGATATGGTCATTCAGCAAGTCGAGGAATCCCGCCATATGGCGCAGCGGCGCACGCAGATCGTGAGAGACGGAATACGAGAACGATTCCAGCTCCTCATTCGCTGCTTCGAGCTGCGCCGTCCGCTGTCGAACGCGGCATTCCAATTCCCGGTTGAGGCTGCTGATTTCTCTCTCGGCTTGCTTGTGCCGAGTGATGTCGCGGGCAAAAACGAGTAGCTCATCCATAGCCGGGAGGTAGCTCGCGCTGACGTCGACATCGAATTCTTCCTGATTCTTTTTTCGATGCCGGGTCTCGAAGCGCTCGAATCCGATCTCCACCAACCTCTCGATACACCGGGACATCTCCTCGGGAGTTCTGACCGCGTCCAGCTCGGCAACATGCATTTGGAGAAGCTCATCACGCGAGTAGCCACTCATCCGGCAATAGGCATCATTCACGTCCAGCAGTTTCCCTTTACGGTCCATGCGCCAATAGCCGTCCATCGTGGTAGAGAGGAGCGCCGCATGCCGGTCGGCTTCCTGGCGGATGGTGTTTTCCGCCTGTTTCCGCTCGGTGATGTCCAACATAGTGCCGATCACGCGCGCCGGCTCGCCGGTTTCGTCACGACAAATCTCTCCCTGGCAGATGAGGTAACGTAGTTCGCCGCCGGGCCTCACGATGCGGAAGTCGATCTGGTAGCGATTCTCACGCAGAAGCGCCCGCTCGGCAGCCTGTACTACCCGGTCCCGGTCCTCCGCATCGAGGGCAGCAATGAACAGCTCATTACTGGGCTGCACTGAACCCGGCACGAGTCCAAGGATTCGGAACTGTTCGTCGGACCAGGTCTGGGTATTGGTGGAAAGGTCCCATTCCCACGCTCCGAGATGTGCAATGCGAACCACCTCGTTGAGCCACACTTCATTCCGAAGGAGCGGCTCAAAGGCTGCTTTCGCTTCTGCGATTTCCTTGGATGCCCTGGCTTGGGCCGCTTCCACTTCCTTCTGTAGGAGCTTTTCGCGAACGGCGCGGTATTCGTCTTCAAATTGCTTTCGCCGGAGCTGCGCTCGCAGCCGCGCTTTTAGAACTTCGAAATCGCCGGACTTGGAGATGTAGTCGTCGGCCCCGGCATTAATCCCCTGGACCATGGCTCTCGATTCTTCCACGGCCGTCAGAATCAAAAGCGGAATGTTTCGCCAGGCTTGTGTCTTCTTGATAATTTGGCAGGTTTCCTGGCCCGAAACCTCCGGCATGAGCAGGTCCAGCAGAATGCAATCCACCTGCTGCACTTCCAATAGTTCCAGCGCCTCCTTGCCGGAACGAGCTGGAATGACGTCGTAGCCTTCTTTGCGAAGCTCCTCGTCCAACTCGTTCAAGTAAGTTGGACTATCGTCCACCGTCAGAATCTTCTTGGGCCCGAGCAGACCCGCTACCGCAGGTTCTTCGACGCGAGGGCCAAGAGATCGCAGCAGGGCGACAATCCTGGCGAGGATCAGCTCCGTGTCGGTTTCTTTCCGAACGTATGCGTCGGCGCCCGCATCATACGTCCGTAATTCATCGCCTGTCGATCCCCTTCCTGTCAGCAGCAAACAGGGCGTGTTTCGAAGGGTAACGTCGTCTTTGAGTCTGCGAATTACGGCGGCTCCGTCAAGCGGGCCAGACAACACCCCATCGATGATCACAGCGTCGGGGCGTATGGCGACCGCTGTGCGGAGGCCCTCTTCGCCAGTTTCCGCGGTGACGACACCGTAGCCCGCATTCTCCAGCACCTCTTTGAATTCACGGCAAAACGTGGCGCTGTCATCAATCAGCAACAGTCTTGTTCTGGGTTCCACGCCTTGGGGCTCTCTCGGCCCAATAAGCTGGCGGGCGCGCGCGAGCAGGTTCGCGGGATCGTACGGCTTTCCCACATACTCGTCCGCGCCGGTCCTGAAGCCGCGGACTCGATCACGCACTTCTGCTTCGGTGGAAAGCAGGATTACGGGAATACCGGCAAGAATTGGAGCACTTTTGATCTCGCGGAGTAAGGCAACACCATCTCCGTCGGGCAGAAGAACATCCAAGACGACCAGAGCGAAGGCCTGCTCGTTCAGCGCCCGCCGGGCGGCCGCCAGGCTCTCGCAGGCACTCGCTTCGAACCCGATCGAGGCGAAGGCCTCCCGGAGATCCATGCGAACCGTCAAGCTGTCGTCGACAATCAGTACTCGAGGCTTCATTCGATCGTCCTCCTTCCCGCCTGGACGCCATTGGCAAGCGCAATCAGCACAGGCGCCATCTCACCGAGCCCAAGCACCCGCCCGGCCGCATTCAAGCGAATTGCCTCCTGGGGCATGCCAAAGACGACCGAGGTGGCTTCGTCCTGCGCTACCGTGAAGCCCCCGGCCTTCCGAATCGCCAACAGCCCGGCGGCGCCATCTTTGCCCATACCGGTCAGGAGGCACGCGATGGCTCGTTCGCCCATCTCGGCAGCGACGGACTCAAACAGGACGTCGACGGATGGCCGGCACGAGTGGCGCTCCGGGGCGGAGGTCAGGCGCAGGCGGCCGTCAATCAGCGTCAGATGGCAGTCGGGAGGGGCCATTATGACCCTGCCCTGTCCCGCAGGCGGCAACCGTTCTCCCTCCACGGCATAGGTCACGGGCAGGCCGGAGTGACTGTCGAACCACTCCGCCAGATATCTTCCAAAGGCATGACTGATATGGACGACCAGCAGAATGGGCAGGGGGAAATCAGGTGGCAAGTTGCGCAGGATTTCGATCATAGCGCCGGGCCCTCCGGTGGAGGCGCCTATTGCGACCAGCCGGTAATTGCGGGGTTGGGATTGCGGAGATCGCATCGAAAGAGGCAGCGTGGCCGGCCGGCGTCCTCTTAAGTGTGTGATGGTGCTGATCCGGGAGATCAGTTTCAACCTCGCAACGAACGTCTCCTCCCAACCGTTATCGATTTCGTCGCCCTTTGGTTTCTCCAGCACGTCCAAAGCGCCGGCCGCCAACGCATCGTAGGTCTTGAACAGATCGCCCCGATTTGCCGACGCGGAAACGATCAGAATCGGCGTCGGGAAATAAGCCATGATGTACTCGGTTGCCGCCAACCCGCTCATCTCCGGCAGAACCATATCCAAAGCCACAACGTCCGGCCGGAGTTCGCGGCACATCTCTATGCAGGCCTTTCCATCCGCCGCCTCCCCGGCGACATCGAAGGCCGGATCCTTGCTAAGAATCTCGACGAGGCGCTTACGAATGGTCAGACAATCGTCGACCACCAGGACGCGGATTCTTCCCATCATCTACCCCACTTAAATGCGCCACAGTTTCGAGGAATTGCGTCTGATCGAACTCATTCTTGGCAAAATAGGCGCGGGCTCCGACCTCCTCACCGTGGCGCTTGTCCGTCGGCGAGCTTCGGGAACTGACCAGGATTGAGGGAACATCCCGCAGAAGCGGGTCGTTGTGGGTCTGGGATATGAACTCAAACCCATCCATGCCGGGCATCTCAATGTCCACGAGAAAGAGTGAATGTTTCCGCAGGCGCGCCATCCGAAGCGCTTCCTCTCCGGAGGTTGCCGTTTCGACTTCGTACCCGGCTGATTCCAGGATGTTCTGCTCCACCATGCGCGTGGTGAGCGAGTCATCCACGATGAGAACGGGGGGATTGCATTCGCTGGCCTGTTTGGCCGTGGCGCCGCCCTTCCGGATTGCCTCGATCAGAGGGGCGGCATCCAGCACGAGCAGCGGATTGCCTTCCGCGTCCAGAGACGCGCCGGCCACTACCGATTTGGCCGCCGCGATCGCGGGAAGCGAGCGCACCAGGACCGAGGATGCTCCGAGCAGTTTCTCGACGCCCACTGCAGCTGCGGCG
>CAYMHP010000141.1:0-7329 GCA_964390225.1 uncultured Solibacteraceae bacterium | reverse complement strand
GTTCCCGCCCATTCGCGCGCGGTCCGGATTGTCCCAGGACCTCGGAAAGTGCCAGAAAGGGAATCGCCTCGTCCTCAAAAGGGACGGATTCGCCGGCGGCCGAGCGAGCGATATCCTGCGCGCCGATGCGAAGACTCTGACGAACGGCCTCCAGTGGTATGCCGACCAGCACACCACCGGATTGGACCAACAGTGCGCTCACCGATGTCAAAGATGCAGGAACACAGATCTCCACAGTCGTGCCCAACCCAGGGGCGGTTTCGATCGAAACTTCGCCTTTCAGACGCTGCGCGCAGTCGCACACGATTTCCAGGCCGATTCCGCGGCCTGAGGTCGATGTAACCTTATCGCTTGTGCTCAATCCCGCGTGAAGGATGAGATCGATCGCTTTACGCAACTCGAGCGGTTCCGCATCCGAGGCGGAAACCACTCCTTTCTCCACGGCAACCCTTCGAATCGCAGCGAGGTCGATTCCCGCGCCATCATCCTGGCAAAGGAAGCTGATGCGATTGCCCCTTCGCTTGACTTGGAGCGTTGCCTTTCCAATCGCCGACTTACCCGCGGCGATTCGGATACCCGGTTCTTCGATCCCATGCGCGACCGCGTTGCGGACCAGGTGCAGCAGGGCATCCTGGAGCACGGTCAGGACGTCCGCATCCAGACGGATGCTCGCTCCGCTAGTCTCGAATTCGACCTGTTTGCCCAAAGCGACTGCGGCTTCGCGGACCGCCCGCGCCAGGGAAGGGAATAAGATCTCGACCGGCAACAGACGCAACCGGTTCGCGGTTTCGCGGCACTGCTCCAGTTCGCGCTCAGCCCGTTCGGCGGCAAGTGCCAGCCCGCGTTCCGCACGGGTGATGGTGGTCAGCAGTTGCCCAGCGGAGGACACGAACTGTGATTGGTTCGCCCCTTTGCCAATCGGCGCTCTTGAAGTGTCCTGCGCTATCGCCCGGGCCAGATCCTTCGCTCGCCTGACCTGATGCGCCTCCTGCCGCGCCGCTCTTAGTTGGACACCGAGCTCGGATAGACCCGACAGCAGCGACTCCACGTCGTTCACATCGACGCGGACCGTGTCGAGCGGCTCCGTCGCATGGGATCGCGGGACCGGATCGCGGGAGGCGGATTCCGGCACCGGTTGCAAAGCGGCCATCCTGCTCGCGATTTGGCCGACGAGCCGCAGCGCCGCTCCGGCGGCAGGTGGCGGCAGCGGCGCGGGGCTCTCGCGATACGGCGCAAGGATGTCCTCAATGGCATGCGCGGCTTCGCCGATGGCCGTCTGTTTTACAACTTGGGCGGCGCCTTTGAGCGTGTGGGCCATTCGCAGCAGCTTGGTAACCACGGCCCTATCCGATTCGCCTTTCTCGGCCTGCAGCAGCGAGCGAGTCAGCACGTCCAGGAGCTCCCGCGCTTCAACCCGGAAGTATTGATAAGGATCTTTGGCCATTCGCGACCTCACGCCGCGGCGGGGTGCGGCTGCACGATCTGCGACAGATCATGGGAAAGATGGGCAAGCTGGGTGGCGGTTTGCAGAGTCTGAGAGGTGCTCGTCTCCGTTTCCCGCGCCGCCTGCGCGGCTCCGGCGATCGCGGAATTGACCTGTTCGACCGCGGTCATTTGTTGTCTTGTTCCGAGCTCGATCTCCCGCGCCGCATCGGTTGTCGTGCCTACCAGGCCGGAGATCTGCTTGAACCCACGCGTGACCTCCTCGAAGTGCGCTAATCCAGCGTCCACCGCCTTGGAACCGCCCTCGGTGGCAAGAACGGTGGTGTTGACCGCGCCCCGGATCTCTTCGACCAACCCGCGGATCTCTTTGGTGGAGCCGCTCACCCGGTCCGCGAGTTTGCGGATCTCATCTCCCACGACGGCAAACCGCTTGCCGGATTCTCCGGCGCCCGCGGCTTCGATGGTCGCGTTGATGGAAAGAATATTGGTCTGCTCCGCCAACTCGTTGATGATGTCCAGAACGCCGCCAATCTGCTGGGATTTCTTCCCGAGATCGAGCATGTGGCCGACAATCACGTCGACCTGGCGCTTAATCGCCTGGATCGATTCCTGCATCTTTGCCACGACCTCGTCGCCGGTGTGCGCGGCGGCTGCGGTTTCCTGCGCGATGTGCGCGACGCGCTGCGCGCTCTCGGAAATCTGCCGGGAGGTTACCAGAAGCTCGCCCATGGTCGTGGTTACTTCGTTCATCGCGGTAGCCGCCTCGCGCGCGCCGGACGCCTGCTGGTTGGCGGTCGACTGCAATTCGGCCGAGGAATTTTGCACGTGTTGAACCGCGGAACCGATCTGGCGGGAAAGCCCGCGAGAGAGGAAGAACGCGATGGCGATGGCAAACAGCACCGCCACGACCGCCAGGCCCATCACCGTGGTGGAGGCCAGCGAAGCTTGGGCCGTCGAATCCGCTACTCCTTGCTGGAGAAGGTGCTGTTCACGCTCGACGAAGGCGTTGATATGTCCCGCCAGCGCGTCACTCCTGGGTATCAGTTCCTTCTCGAACGCGGCGATCGCTGCCGCCAGCCCACCCTTAGCACGCCGGATTTGAGTCACTTGCTCCTGGGTCGCCACGAGATCCGCGTCGGCCAGTCGGATCGTCGTGAGCAGCCGTCTTCCTTCCTCGGTATAAACGCGCTTTTCCAGGTCGCGAGCGATGTCCGCAAACTCCCGCACGGCCCCATTTCTCTCCTCCAGGAAGCGATCTTCAGCGGCGAGAAGATACCCTCGGAAGGCCGCGCGTTGAGCCATGACAGCCGCGTGCATCCTCGCCGCGCTGATCAGGTTCTCGGCATTCAGCGCAATCACACGGTCCTTGCTGGCAACCGCGGCGCGCAGAGCATAGACTCCCACGGCGGCGGTGACCACGGCCAGGCAAACCAGCGCCGCAAAACCGGCGGTGACCTTTTTTTGAAACGTCCATCGATAAGTCATGTTCGATTGGTCCTTCCTGCTCTCTCCAGCCGGGCGCTCTTGCGAATGGCTTCGACGACGCCCGGGACATCAGTTACAACCCGAACCGACGATTTCACTCGCGCCAGCAACGCCAAGTTCTTCGATCCGCCAGATCTTTCTTCCGAACAAACTGCCGCTGGCGGAACCTCCAGCCGTCCTTCGAATTCATCAAAAGCTAATCCAATCGGGGATTCGCGATTCGCCAGCACGAGCCAAATTGGCTGGGATGCCGGTGATCCCAGTCCCACGAGCCTGGCCAAATCGAACACCGGGATCAGCGCGCCACGTATTCCTGCGATGCCGATGAGTTCGGGAATGGAACTGGGGAGCGGAATAATGCGCTTGACTTTGGCGAGTCCGAGGATGTGTTCCGCGGGGATCACCGCCGGCTGTCCGGCCAGGCGAATCGCGATCAGGGAGACGAGCGGTTCGGCTTCAGTGCCGGGGGCGGAAGCGAAGGCCTGATCGAATGCAGTGCGCAACTGTTCCAGGCGCGACGAGCCCTGCTTGGGGCTCGAATACCCTATATCCGCGCTCACGAACCACCTCCACAGGCTCGAAGTTGGGCCCGGCAGAATTCGATGAGCGCTTCGCGGCTGAATCCACCTCCCAGTAGTAGAATGCGGGAAGCGTCTTCGCGCAGCAGAAGCGCGTCCGCCTGCTCGAGTTCGCGGCAGGCGCTATCCAAATTCCCTGCACGCTTGTGCAGAAGCCCCAGATGCAAATGGGGCATGGAAAACAGCGGGTCGATATAGAGAGCGGTACAGTCGTGCTCCATCGCTCCTCGTATGTCCTGAGCGTGTTCGCGGCACAGCGCGGTCACGTAGTGCGCGCTGGCGTTGAGCTCATCGGAGGCCAGGAGCTGCCGGCACACGGCTTCCGCGATACCGATATGGCCGGAGTTCGTCAAAAAAACCGCACGCAGCAGCTGCGCGTCCCGGCCGGCCGCCAGGTCGGGAGGCATGTCGCTGAGTGCATCCAACGCCGGGCCGAATTTCTCACGCCGGAGAAGATCCACGGCAGAGCCGAGTTGGGCGGCCACGCCGCGTGGAGAGGGCACGGGAGCCCCGGCGATTGCCGCTCCGCCGGAATTCGTAAGCGCGGCATGCCTCCTTGCATCGCCCGAGAGACTCTCAATGCGCTCGGACGCGCGGCGGACGGCTTCGACCCAGGAAACGTCAATATCGGCGATCGCCGGCATTGGTTGTAGATTAATGTGTGCTGCTGGCGCCAGGGTGGCATCATCACGCTTCTGATAATAGAAGGCGTCGTGGGTATGCCGAAGGTGAAAATCCTGCGAGATGCCACGCAGCGTTTCGGCGTGGCCCAGAAAGAGGAAGCCTCCCGGAGCCAGCGCTTCGGTCAATCGCGCCACCGCGGCGCGGGCAGCCTCCGGAACCAGATACATGATGACGTTGCGGCAGAATACGACGTCGTATTTCTCGCGGCCCCAGGTCGAACCGTCGTCCACCGCCACGTTGCCCTCTTCAAAGCGGACCAGCGCTCGGATGCGATCATCCAGGGAATAGCCATGGCTGTTGGCGCGAAAATACCGTTGCCGCAGCTCCGCATCGGTTCCGCGCAGCGACCACTCGCTGTATTCAGCCTGTCTGGCTTTGGTGAGAACCACCGGGTTGATATCGATTCCCGTAATGGCGACCTTGCCCGGCGAGAGCTGAGGAAATTGCTCGCGCAGCTCGATCGCGAGGGAATACGCTTCATCTCCGGAAGCGCAACCTGCTGACAGGATCCGCAGAGGCAAGTGCGCCCTAACTACGCGCATTCGTTCCGGAAACGCTGCCTCACTGAAAGCGCGGAAGTGATCGGCGCCGCGAAAAAAATAGGTCTCGGCAATCGTGAGCTGTGACGCCAGCGCTCGGAGTTCTTGACGCTCTGGGTGACCTGATTCCAGACTGCTGAAATATAGGCTGGGGCTTATTTTGCCCCTCTCCCGCAGCCGACTCCGCAGCACATCCGCCACGATGTCGAGCTTGTCCTCGTCGAACTGCAGCCCCAAGCGCGCAGCGATGATGCCGCGGAATCTTTCGACGTCGGCGCGCCCTGTGATGTTCAGCATTCCTCACCTATGCTGGAAAGCGTTTCGTCCGCCGGCACTAAGCTTGCGGATTTCAGTACCAGGAACAGCTCGGCATCCAGTGATCCGATAGCCTCGATACTTTCGGGCCGAGCACTCTGGAGAAGCGGGGGCATCGCCCTGAGCCTCAACGCAGGCACGTCTGAGATGCCCAGTACGGCGTCAACTGCCAGAGCCACCGTTCGATGGCCGGCCCGAACGGAAACAAATCGTGTCCACGAACCGGGAGTATCGTCGCCGAGCAACTCCGCCAGATGGACGACTGGAACTGGGGCTCCGCGAATGAGACATAAACCGCATATGCCCGCAGGCGCACCGCTCAGCGGCTCAATAGGAAGCGGACGCATCGTTTCCACTACATCGGAGACGTGCAAGGCACAATTATGGCTTCCAGCGCGAATCAGCAGCCTCAGATTTTCGGTGATTTCATTCATCTGAAGCGTCCCTCCGGACCTTCATGCCCAGGACCTGGCTCATTTGCCTTCACCTCCGTAGCAAAACTCGACGCCATTGGCCCGGGCCTCCCGCGAAGGCGCCGAACTCTGCCAATCCACGTCCCCAGAACGCGGGGATTACGGTTGTTTCAGATTGTATTATACGTTATTTCTTAGGACTCAACAGATATATACCCCTCTTTATCCTAGAACTAGGGAAACAATAGAAGCCAACAATCGTGCCAAGGAATGTCGTGAATCCTGGTACGGAACCCAAGGGTGAAGGCGTTTGTTAGGGGAGTTAACGCCGCGGCGGTCGGCCGATTGCGGGTGCCGTGGTCATCCTGGCACGACGTTCGTTAATCGATTGTGTGACCGTCGCAATCGCATTTGGGTCCTCGCGGCTCAATTGAAGATCAAGAACTGGCGATGAAACTCTATCGGCGCGCTGGTGCTGGTTGCGTTCGTTTTTGTTGGCCGGCGCCGGACGGAATCACAACCACAGCGGCTTGTGGACGCGATCCGCGTGCCGGCGGGCGACTAACGGGCGGCCCAGGGCACCGGCAAACGGCCGGGGCGAGGGGGCTCCGTCAGACTGCCGCGACTCGCACCGTTACGTCTCGCTGGTCTCGCGGAAGCGTAAAGTGGAAGCTCGTGCCTGGGCCCTTATTGGGCGTGGCCCACAGGCGGCCGCCGTGGTTCTCAACGATGGAACGGCTGATCGAGAGTCCCATGCCCATGCCACTGGCTTTCGTCGTGAAAAAGGGGTCGAAGATACGCCTCATCGTATTCGGGTCCAGACCGATCCCCGAGTCCTCCACCGTTACGTGCACCTGGTCCTGGTCAATGTTCTGCGTGCTGATCACCAGCTGGCGCGGCCTCTCACCGACGCTGCTCATCGCTTCCATTGCATTCATGACCAGGTTGAGCAGCACTTGCTGCAACTGCACCCGATCGCCGTGAACAGGGAAAAGGTCATCCGCAAACTGCGTTCGGATGACCACGCTATTTTTCCTCACCTCGTCCCCCGCGATCGCGAGAATTTCCCGGACGGTTTCATTCAGGTCTAGTTTTTCTCTGGGAGAGGCAGCCCTTTTTGTCAGCGCCCGAATGCGGGCGATCACCTCACCGGCTCGCTTCCCGTCACGAACGATGTCGCGGACCGCTTCCCGCGCTTCCTCCAGATCGGGCGCATCGCCCGCCAGAAAACGCAAGCAAGCGCTGCCGTTGCTGACGATGCCGGTGAGCGGCTGGTTGACTTCGTGTGCGACCGAGGTGGCCAGTTCTCCCATCATGCTCACCCGGTTGATGTGCGCCAGATCTGCCTCGAGTTGGCGCAGCCTCTCGTGCTCTTCTTCGGAGCGCTTGCGTTCCGTGATATCCAGCGCCAGGCTCAAATTAAAGACACGCCCCCCGATTCGGAGGCCGCGGGCGCGAATCTCGACGGGAAACACACTTCCATCTTTTCTGCGATGACGGGTCTCGAAAGTCACACTCTCGCCGGCATCGATTCGCGGGCGGATATTTCGATCGACCCACTGCGGATCCAGTGCTGCATCAAATTCATATACCCTCTTACCGATCAGTTCCTCGCGCGAGTAACCCAGGCTCTCACAGGCCCGGCGGTTCACATCGAGAATCGTGCCTCCCTCAAAGTCGAGGACAAAGAAGGCATCCGTTGCGTGATCGATATAGGTCCGGAAGCGGGTTTCCGCCTCGTGAAGCGTTTCTTCGGCGCGCTTGCGATCTTCAATGTCCGTAAGAATTCCATACCATCGAACAATTTTTCCGTGCTCATCTCGTAGAGGCACACCACGAGCAAGAAACCAGCGATATCCCCCGTTGGCGGAG
>CAYMHP010000140.1:2945-14548 GCA_964390225.1 uncultured Solibacteraceae bacterium | reverse complement strand
TGAATTTGAGAAGGCGCGCTTCTATTCCGACGAAGAACGCAAAGAGCGCGAAAACATGCGCCAGCTCCGCGAGAAGTACAACCTCGACGACTCCTCCACCGGGTGTGTTACCAAGGATGACATCGAGGAAGTGGTGGCTCGTTGGACCGGTGTTCCCATGACCTCCATCAAGGAGGAAGAGATCACCAAGCTGCTGCGCATCGAAGAAGAGCTGCACAAGCGCGTCATCAGCCAGGAGAAAGCCATCTCCGCGCTGGCCCGCGCGATCCGCCGCTCGCGCGCCGGGTTGAAATCGAGCAGCCGCCCGGCGGGATCGTTCCTGTTCCTGGGCCCCACCGGCGTCGGCAAGACCGAAGTCGCCCGCGCCCTCGCCGGGTTCCTGTTCGGCAGCGAAAAGAGCCTGGTGCGATTCGACATGTCCGAGTACATGGAGAAGCACTCGGTTTCCAAGCTGATCGGTTCGCCTCCGGGATACGTGGGATACGAAGAGGGCGGTCAGTTGACCGAGCGCGTCAAGCGCAACCCCTACTCGATCATCCTGCTGGACGAAATCGAAAAGGCGCACCCGGATATTTACAACATCCTGTTGCAGGTGTTTGAAGACGGCCAGCTGACCGACGGTCTCGGCAACCAGGTCGACTTCAAGAACACCATCATCATCATGACCTCGAACCTGGGCGCGCGGTTTCTCGAGAAGCGCGGGCACCTGGGCTTCTCCGCTCCCGCGGGCGAAGGCATCCCCAGCAAAATCGAGGACATGGTGCGGGGCGAGGTGAAGAAGGCGTTCAATCCCGAATTCCTGAACCGCCTCGACGAAGTCATCCTGTTCAGCTCGCTCACGGACGATGACCTGATCAAGATCATCGATCTGCTGGTGAACCAGGTGAATGCGAACCTGGTGGCGAAACAGGTGAAGATCCGGCTGACGCCCGATGCTTCCAAGTACATCCTCGAGAAGACCTGCGGCGACCGCAGCTACGGGGCACGCCCGTTGCGGCGCGCGTTGCAGAAGTACATCGAGGATCCGCTCTCGGAAGCGCTGATCCAGGGCACGCTGCCGCGGCCGGCCGAGTTGGAAGTCTATCTCGGCGACACCGGCATCTACTACCGCCAGTTGAGCGCGGAAGGCGAAGCCGCCGTTACTGCAGGCGGCCCGGCCGAAGCCGCTCCGGGCACGCTGCTGTACACGTTCTAAGCTCCGAATTGCGATCGGGCGGGTCACTCTTGTGGCCCGCCCGATTTTCTTATTCAGAGCAGGGATTTTCAGCCCGGCGGTTAGGGCCCGTGAAAAATGCGACCCGCGCCTTTACGGGACGCGGCTGAAAAAACTGACTTCAGCCCCCGTCCGCCAACGAACCTCCGGCGGTTACGCCGGGGGTAAACGCTACACTGAAAGAAATGTACCGTCTCCTGGCTATCCTGGGCGTCATTTGCGGCGCGCTCCACGCGCAAACTGTCCTGGTGCTCCCTTTCGCAAATCACAGCAACTCGCCCGACCTGGATTGGATCGGCGAGAGCATAGCGGAGTCCGTGCACGACGCGTTGGTCTCGGAAGGACTCCTCGTTCTCGATCGGGATGACCGGCTGGAGGCATTTCGCCGCCGCTCGGTCCGCCCTGGGGCCGAACTCACGCGGGCCACCATGATCAAAATCGGCCAGGCGCTCGACGCTGCGGAGGTGATCTACGGGGCGTACGAACTCCTCCCGAGTGAGAGAGACAAGAACCAGTCGAAGGGGTCGCTCCGCATGACGGCGCGGATCCTCGACCTGAAACGGCTCCACCAAGGACCCGAATTCACCGAACTCGGAGCCCTGGAGGACCTCGCCGTGCTGCAATCGCACCTGAGCTGGCAATCGTTGCAGTTTCTGACCCCTAACTCCGTGCCGGGCGAGCAGGAGTACATGCGGGCGCGTCCGGCGGTGCGGCTCGACGCCGTCGAAAGCTACATTCGCGGGTTGCTCTCGCAAAATCCGGAGCAGCGGCACCGCTTCTTCACCCAGGCAGCACGCCTGGACGACCACTACTCGCAGCCGTGCTTTCAATTAGGCAAAACCTCGTGGATGAACAAGGATTACCAGGACGCGGCGAATTGGCTGGCTCGCGTGACACGCTCTGATCCGCACTACCTGGAGGCGCAGTTTTTCCTGGGGCTATGCCGCTACCACAACGGCGATTTCAGCGGCGCCGAGCAGGCGTTCCAGTTGGTGGCCGCCTCGGTTCCGCTGAACGAAGTCTATAACAACCTGGCCGCCGCGCAGGCGCGGCTCAACAATCCGGCGTCGGCCATCGGCAACTTCCAAAAGGCGCTCGAGGGCGACAGCTCCGATCCCGACTACCACTTCAACCTTGGCTACACGTATTGGAGGATGGGAAAGTTCTCAGACGCGGTTGGCAGTTTCCGGGCGTCCGTGCAGCGGAACGCAAACGATGCCGAGGCTACGGCGCTTTTGGGCCGCGCGCTCAAACAGGAGGGGCCGCGGCCGGGAGATCCGAAGTTCGAGGCGCGCGAACGTTTGAAGACGAACTACGACGAGGCCGCGTACCGGCAGCTTCAGGCGGAGCTGCATACAAAGAAGTAGGCCTTTGTGCGAATCGGGATAGAATAGTCTGTTCAGCGGAGAACAGATGAAACGGTTTGCTTTTATCACGATGCTCGCGGCTTGCGCGTTTGCGCAGGCGCCCGCCAACCCAGGAGCGGCGCAACCGCCGGCGGGGTCCGCTCCGACGCCTACCCTGGAACCGGGCCTGTACGCGGTTTTCAATACCTCCATGGGAACCATCACCGCCAGGCTGTTCGAGCAGGAGACCCCCGCCACCGTACGCAATTTTGTGGCGCTCGCACGCGGCACCAAGCCCTGGAAGGATCCGAAGACCGGAGCCATGGTGGCCAAGCCTCTTTACAACAACATCACCTTCCATCGCGTGATTCCGAATTTCATGATCCAGACCGGCGATCCGACCGCCACCGGCGCCCACGACTGCGGCTTCCACATCAAAGACGAAATCGTCCCCACTCTGAAGTTCGACCGCCCCGGCCGGCTGGGGATGGCGAACATCGGCCAGCCGAACACCGGCGGGTGTCAGTTCTTCATCACGGAAGTACCGTATCCCTCTCTGGACGGAGGCTACACGGTGTTCGGACAAGTCGTGGAGGGTCAGGACCTGGTTGGGAAGATCGGCCGCGTTCCGCGCGACGCGAACGATAAGCCGCGGACGCCGGTTCGACTCATCAGCGTAACCATCAAGCGAATCGGCCCCGAGCCGGCTGCCGCGCCAAGGAAAGCAGCGCCTCCAGCGAAAAAGATCGCTCCGAAAGAACCGGCGAAGGAATAGCGTGGGGCAGGCATTGAGCCTGCCCGCTCGTCTACGCGTTTGCCGTTGCCGTCGCGACCTGCCGCAGCACATACGGCAGAATCCCGCCGTAGCGGTAGTATTCCACTTCCTGCGGAGTATCCACCCTCACGTCGACGGTGAAGGTTTTCTGCGCGCCATCGGGCGAGACCGCGCGAACGGTGGCCTGCCGCTTCGCTCCCGGTGCTAGAGCCGCGCGCACGCCGGTGATGTGGAATGTCTCTTTGCCGCTCAGCTTCCAACCGGCGGCATTCTCTCCGGCTTGGAACTGCAACGGAAGCACGCCCATGCCCACGAGGTTGGAGCGATGGATGCGCTCGAAGCTCTCGGCGATGACGGCCTTCACTCCGAGCAGTGCAACCCCCTTAGCCGCCCAGTCGCGCGAAGAGCCCGATCCGTACTCTTTGCCGGCGATGATCAGCAGTGGCACGCCCTCGTTCTGATACTGTACGGAAGCGTCGTAGATGAACATCTGCCGGCCATCGGGGAGATGGACGGTTACGCCGCCTTCGGTTCCCGGCGCGAGCTGGTTGCGCAGGCGAATATTCGCCAGAGTGCCGCGTACCATTACCTCGTGGTTCCCGCGGCGCGCGCCGTAGGAATTGAAATCCTTCGGTTCTACACCCTGGGCGATCAGATATTTTCCCGCGGGACTGTCCTTGGGAATCGAACCTGCGGGCGAGATGTGATCCGTCGTTACTGAATCTCCAAGCAGTGCCAGAACACGCATGGAGCTGAAATCGGTCACCGAGGTTGCCGGGTCCACCATGCGATCGAAGTAGGGCGGCTTCTTGATGTACGTCGAGTGCTCATCCCAGTGGTAGGTTTCGCCGGTGGGCACCGGCATGCCTCGCCAGTTTTCGTCGCCGTCGAAGGCGCGCGCGTATTCGTGTGCGAACATCTCGCGCTTCACGGCCGCGCGGACGGTCGTCTGCACTTCCTCGTTGGAGGGCCAGATGTCACGTAAATAAACGGGCTTGCCTCCGGCATCTTCGCCGAGAGGATCGTTCACAAGATCGACGTCAATCCGCCCGGCGAGCGCATAGGCAACCACCAGCGGTGGCGAGGCCAGGTAGTTCGCCTTCACCAGCGGGTTAATACGCCCCTCAAAATTGCGATTGCCGCTCAGGACCGCCGCTACGACCAGGTTTTCCTTTTGCACGGCCTGCGTGACCGGCTCGGGAAGCGGACCGCTGTTCCCGATGCAGGTCGTGCAGCCGAATCCTACGAGGTGAAAGTTGAGAGCCTCGAGGTACGGCAGGAGGCCTGCCTCTTTGTAATAGTCGATCACGACTTTGGAGCCGGGTGCGAGGCTGGTCTTGACCCAGGGCTTCGCTTTCAGCCCGCGCTCCACTGCTTTTTTTGCGAGCAGCCCCGCCGCGAGCATGACCGAGGGATTGGACGTGTTCGTGCAACTGGTGATCGCAGCGATCACCACCGCGCCGTTTTCCAGCGTCGCCGTCGTGCCGTTCAACTGGGCGACGGCGCTCTTCTTGGGGCCGCTGAATGCCGCTTCAAAGTTCTTCTTCACCTCCGGGAGTTCCACCCGGTCCTGCGGCCGTTTCGGCCCCGCCATGGAAGGCGTCACCGCAGCGAGATCGAGTTCGAGCGTGTCGCTGTAAAGCGGATCGGGAGTGGTATCGGTCCGAAACAGGCCCTGCTCCCTGGTATAAGCCTCGACGAGCGCAATCAGCTCCGCGTCGCGGTTGCTGAATTTCAGATATTCGAGAGTTTCCTGATCCACCGGGAAGAAGCCCATGGTGGCTCCATATTCCGGCGCCATGTTGGCGACCGTCGCGCGGTCCGCCAGCGCGAGAGCGCTCAGACCCGTCCCGTAGAACTCGACGAATTTCCCGACCACGCCTTTTTTCCGCAACATCTGGGTGATCGTGAGGACGAGGTCGGTTGCCGTCGTGCCTTCGCGGAGTTTGCCGTGGAGCTTGAACCCGATCACCGGTGGCAGCAGCATCGAGATCGGCTGCCCCAGCATGCACGCCTCAGCCTCAATTCCGCCCACTCCCCATCCGAGCACGCCCAAGCCATTGACCATCGTGGTATGGGAATCGGTGCCCACTACCGAATCCGGATAGGCCTGTCCGTTGGCACGGAAGACCACGGATGCCAGGTATTCGAGGTTCACCTGGTGCACGATGCCGGTGTCGGGAGGGACCACGCGAAAATTCTGAAACGCCGTCTGGCCCCACCGGAGCAGCACGTACCGCTCCTTGTTGCGCTGGAACTCGAGCAGAGCGTTCAACTGAAACGCATCGGGTGACCCGAACTGATCCACCTGCACGGAGTGATCGATCACGAGGTCGGCGGGCAATAGCGGATTGGCGCGTTTGGGGTCGGCGCCCATCGCGCCCAGCGCGTCGCGCATGGCGGCCAGATCGACCACCGCGGGAACCCCGGTGAAGTCCTGCAGCAGCACGCGCGCCGGCATGAAATTGATTTCTTTCGCATCGGCGGCGCCGGCGCAGCGCGAGACGTATTCGATGTCGCTGGCCGTGACCCGGGCGCCATCCTCGTACCGGAGCAGATTTTCCAGCAAAATCTTGGTGGAAAACGGCAGCCGGGAAACGTTGCCGATTCCCTGCTCCTCCAGACGCGCAAGGCGAAAGTACTCGTATTCGTTGTTACCCACGCGCAGCTTCGCCGCCGCGCCGAAACTGTTTTTTGGCATCTCCCTGATTATATTGGGTTGGCTGGCGGGAGTGCTCTGTGGGTCGCACCGGGACTGCCAGGCGGTTGACGAACCCGCCGCGAATTCAATATACTCCCCAACACTCAGCTGTTCGTCGGGGTTTACATCTCAAACGAAAGAAGGGCTCGCATGCGTCCACTGCGGCTGGTCAGTTGTGTATTGCTAGTCTTGGGATCCGCGTTCGCCCAGAGCGATCGCAGCACAATCACGGGGACCATCTCCGATCCGGCGGGGGCTGTTGTCGCGAATGCCGCGATCTCGGCGGTCAATCAGGATACCGGCATCGAGTATCAGGCCGCGAGTACCGCCACCGGGAACTATGGCATTAACGAGTTGCCCGTGGGACGGTACCAGTTGTCGGTCACGGTGCCCGGTTTCAAGAAATATGTTCGGCAGGGACTCGACGTCCAGGCGCGGCAGACGTATCGAATCGACATCGCTCTCGAGGTGGGCAACGCGACCGAATCTGTGACGGTTCAGGCCGAAGCTCCGCTGTTGAAGACCGAGAGCGGCGAGCTGAGCCATAATGTGACCGGCGCCAATCTCGACGCGCTGCCTGTTTTGGGCATTGGCTCCGCCGGCGGCGCCGGCAATAGCGGGATCCGCAGCCCCTACGCCGTAACCAATCTGGTTCCAGGCGGGATCTGGGCCGGCGATCTGAACGTTCGTATCAACGGCACGCCGTCGAATACCGAGTCGCTACGTGTCGAGGGACAGGAGTCTACGAACCTGACCTCCACCGGGCTCGCCGCGCAGAACCAGCCGAGCGTCGACGCGATCCAGGAGTTCGCTATCCAAACCAGTAATTATTCGGCTGAGTTCGGACAGGCCGGCGGCGCGGTGATGATCGCGACCATGAAGTCGGGCACCAACCAGTATCACGGGAGCGGATACGACTACTTCGTGAACGAGGCGTTGAACGCGACAACGCCATTTTCCAACACCAAGCCGCGGGCTCGCCGCAACGATTACGGGTTTACAGCCGGCGGTCCCGTCTGGGTCCCCAAGGTATACAACGGCCGCGATCGAAGCTTCTTCTTCTTCAATTTTGAGCAGTTCCGCGAGACCGCTATCGTGAACAATATTCCGGTCACGGTTCCGACACTGCAGTACCGCGCTGGCGATTTCTCGCGAGCACTAACCGGGAGGCAACTCGGGACCGATCCTTTGAACCGCCCCATCCTGGAAGGCACGGTTTACGATGCGTCTACCGATCATGCAGCGCCCACCGGTCAGATCGTTCGCGATCCGTTCCCGGGAAATCTTGTGCCCTCATACCGGCAGGACGCCGTGGCGCTGAAGATTCAGAACTTGATCCCGCTTCCCAAAGGGCCGAACGCCAATGCACTCGTGAACAATTACCTGCCGGCCTATGCCGCCATCCGCCACACGGATATCGAGTCCACCAAGTTCGATCAGTTGATCGGCCCCAAGCAGAAGTTCTCAGCGCTGTGGTGGCGCACCAATACCTATTCGCCGTACTCGCAGGTTTTGCAGGGCGACGGGCTGCCGGCTGTGATCACGAACGGCCGCGGCAACTACGACACGGTGCATACGATTCGGCTGAATTACGACTACACCGTCACGCCCACTGTGCTCTTGCATGTGGGCGCCGGGTACATCAACCAGCACGGGCCGTACGACTACACACCGGACAAAGACAGCTTCGACCCGGCCTCGATCGGCTTGAAAGGAGTCTATAAAACGCTCCGTTTTCCGAATATCACGGGATTGTGTACGGGAATCCCGCAAGGAATCACGCTGCCGTTTCTCTGCACGGGAACCGGCGGGGTGGTGACCCTCGGCCCCGGCACTTCCGGCGGTTCGCTCAACAACCCGGCGGGCGGCGGAATTTTTTCCTTCCGGCCCACTGGCAATGCCAGCCTCACCTGGATCCGCGGCAACCACACGTTCAAACTCGGGGGCGAGTTCCTGGTCGGAAATTACATTTACCAGCAGGACTTTCCGGCGGAAGGGCAGTTCACTTTCAGCCCCGGTGAAACCTCGCTGCCATACCTGGCGCCGAATACCACACTCAGCGGCGGCACACCCGGGTTCCCATACGCCAGCTTCCTGCTGGGGGCGGTAGATAGCGGCAACGTGGGCGCTCCCACCGATCAGCATCTTGACCAGAATACCTTCGCGCTGTTCATCCAGGACAGTTGGAAGGTGACGCGGAAGCTGACCCTCGATTACGGTCTGCGATGGGATTATTTCAACTATTTGCGCGAGGGCGCGGGCCGTATGCCGAGCTTTTCGCCCACCACGCCGAACCCCAGCGCGGGCAATCTGCCGGGCGCGACCATCTTCGAAGGCAACGGGCCGGGCCGCTGCCAATGCCAGTTCGCCCACAACTATCCGTATGCGATCGGGCCACGGCTGGGCGTGGCGTACCAGATCACTCCGAAAAGCGTGTTGCGCGCCGGGTTTGGCGTGGTCTATGCCAAAACGGCGGCGTATGACAATCTGACCATTGTCAGCAATAACCAGTTCGTCTCGCCTGGCAATTTCGTTCCCGCGATGTACCTGCAGAACGGTGTGCCCATCGTTCCCAAGCCGTGGCCCAACTTCGACCCCGGCCAGTATCCGAACATTCCGGGCCAGGTGGCGTTGTCGAACACGACGAATCCTCCCGGCGGCGCGCCGGTCGCGTTAATCGATCCCAACGCGGGCCGTCCGCCGCGACAGCTCCAGTGGAGCATCGGATTGCAGCGCGAGATTTTCACGAACCTGGTGGTGGAAGCCTCCTTTGTGGGGAACCGGGGCGCCTGGTGGACGGCCAACAACCTGGTCGCCTACAACGCCCTGACTCCTCAGATGCTGGCCGCACACGGCCTGGATATCAACAATCCGGCCGACCAGACGCTGCTGCGCTCCACGCTGAACTCGCCTACGGCGATCGCCCGCGGGTTCAGCACGCCGCCTTATCCGGGCTTCGGCCTCAACAACACCGTGGCGCAGTCGCTGCGGCCCTACCCTATGTTCGGCAATATCATCGGAATGTACGCGCCCCTAGGTGACACGTGGTACGACTCGCTGCAGGTGAAGGTGAACAAGCGCTTCTCGCATGGGCTCGACTTCAGCTACAGCTTCGTGTGGCAGAAGTCGCTGACGATCGGCGCCGAGTCGGAGGGCGCGGGCGGCGGCGTTGTAAACAATGTCTTCAACCGGCCCACGAACAAGTACATCTCCCAATTCGATCAACCGTTCACGAGTTATCTGGCGCTTTCCTACATGCTGCCGGGTCTCGGCGGGAACAAGGCCGTATCCTGGCTGGTGCGCGATTGGACCATCAGCACGCTGCTACAATACCGCAGCGGACTCCCCATTCAGTCTCCACAGGCGAGCACGAACCTGAGTTCCTATCTTTTCCAGAACACGTTTATGGACCGGAAGCCCGGAGTGCCTCTATTCACGCAGGATCTGAATTGCCACTGCTTCGACCCGAGCCGCGTGTTCGTGCTGAATCCGAACGCGTGGGTCAATCCGCCGGTCGGACAGTACGGGACCGCCGCGGCGTACTACGGCGACTATCGCTACCAGCGCCGTCCGACGGAGAACCTGGCCGTCGGACGCACTTTCCGGTTTAAGGAGAAGGCCAGTCTGAATATCCGTGCGGAGTTTACGAATGTCTTCAACCGCGCGGAGATGAACAACCCAACAGCCACTAGCGCAACGCAGAGCCAGGTGGTCGATTCGAAAACCGGGAAAACGAGCGGAGGCTTCGGCTATATCAGTACCGGCAGCGCGTTCAGCGCGCCGCGAAACGGCATGATCGTGGCGCGCTTCCAGTTCTGATGGGCATCGAGGGCGGCGACGAGATCGCCGGCGCTACTCGGGGTTCAGCCGCACACGCATTTGAGGCACCATAGTAGGTTATGAACAAAGACGAGATCATTCTCGCGCAGAAGGAGTTTCTCTTTCCCGCGGTATTTCATTATTACCGGCAGCCGCTGGTGATCGCACGGGCGAAAGGCCAATACGTCTGGGATGCCGACGGCAATCAATACCTGGATTTCTTCGGCGGCATCGTCACGGTGAGCGTCGGCCACTGCAATGACACGGTCAATGCCAGGGTGCACCGGCAGTTGGATACGCTCCAGCATGTTTCGACGGTGTTCGTGAATGAGCCGCAGACTGCGTTAGCAGCCAAGATCGCTTCGCTCACTCCCGGTGGTCAGCTGACCAAATCCTTCTTCACCAATAGCGGCACCGAGGCGAACGAAACCGCCATCCTGGCGGCGCGCTGTTACACCGGAAACACGGAAATCATCGCGCTGCGCCACTCGTATCACGGGCGTAGCGGGCTGGCCATGACGCTGTCCGGGCAGGGATCGTGGCGGCTGGGCACGCCCGTGCCCGGCATCGTGCACGCGCACAACGCCTACTGCTACCGGTGTCCCTTTGGTCAGAGTTACCCTTCCTGCGAGCTGAGGTGCGCGCAAGACACGGAGGAGCTGATCCGGACCACCACGAGCGGGCAGATCGCGGGATTCATCGCCGAGCCGATTCAGGGCATCGGGGGCGTGGTGACGCCGCCCAAGGAATATTTTCAGATAGTCGAGGGCATCGTGCGGAACCACGGTGGCATTTTCATCAGCGATGAGGTGCAGACGGGGTGGGGCAGAACCGGCGGAAAGTGGTTCGGGATCGAACAGTATGGCGTAGTTCCCGATGTGATCACCAGCGCCAAGGGTCTGGGTAACGGGATGCCCATCGGCCTGACGGTGGCGAAGCCCAAGATCGCGGATGCGGTGAAAGGTCTGACCATTTCCACTTTCGGCGGCAATCCGGTTGCGGCGACCGCCGCGCACGCGGTGCTCGACTTCATCGAGGAAGAGAATCTGCTGGCGAACTGCGCTGAAACGGGAGCGTACCTGCGCAGCGGTCTGGAGGAACTCCAGAACAAGCACGAACTAATTGGCGAGGTCCGGGGGATGGGCCTGCTGCAAGGACTCGAACTGGTGCGCGATCGCAAGACTAAGGAACCGGCGCCCCAGGAGACTGCGATGGTGATGGAAGCCGCGCGCGAAAACCGCCTGCTAATCGGCAAGGGCGGGCTGTATGGGAATGTTCTGCGCGTCTCGCCGCCCATGAACGTGAGCCGTGCCGATGTGGATCAGTTCCTCAGTCTCATGGATCACAGCCTCGCGGCCGCGGCGACGGCGGCAGTACGATAGAACTTTGCGCACTGCGCACGGAGGAGAATCATGATTGCCGCCGAGTCGGCCGTAGGCACTGTTTTCTATTTCATCGACGGAGTCTGGGAGAAGCCCGCCGGACGCGAGTTGCACCCGGTGACGAACCCGGCCACCGGCAAGGTGATCGCAGAGGTGCCCTTCGCATCCGAAGCCGATATCGACCGCGCAGTCCGCGGCGCCCATGAGGCGTTTCTCAAATGGCGCGACGTACCGGTCGTCGACCGGGTGCAGGTGCTCTACCGATATAAAGAGCGCCTCGAGCGGCACGCGGAAGAACTCGCTGGCGTTCTTACGCGCGAGAACGGCAAGACGCTTCCGGAGGGAATCGGCGAAGCCGGCCGCGCCG
>CAYMHP010000140.1:0-2935 GCA_964390225.1 uncultured Solibacteraceae bacterium | reverse complement strand
GAACGGCAAGACGCTGGACGATGCGCGGGCGGAGGTGCGGCGCGCCATCCAGATGGTCGAAGTTGCCTGCGGGATGCCGAGCCTGATGATGGGCGATTCGCTCAACGATGTGGCGCGCGAGATCGACTGCAAGACCATCCGCCAGCCTATCGGCGTATGTGCCGGTATTACCCCGTTCAACTTTCCCGCGATGGTGCCGGCCTGGATGTATCCGTTCGCCATCGCCTGCGGGAATGCCTTCGTGCTCAAGCCGTCGGAAAAAGTTCCGCTCACTGCGAACCGCGCCGTTGAGATGCTGCACGATGCGGGACTGCCTCCGGGCCTGTTGAACTTGGTCCACGGCGGGAAGATGGCCGTCGATGGGTTGCTCCACCACCCCCTCGTGAAAGGCGTCTCGTTTGTCGGCTCGACGCCGGTGGCGAAGTACATCTACACCACCGCCGCGGCGCAGGGCAAACGAGTGCAGGCCTTGGGGGGCGCGAAAAATCATCTGGTCGTAATGCCCGATGCCGATATGCCGAAAACGGTGGAAGCTATCATCGGGTCCGCGTTTGGCGCGGCGGGCGAGCGCTGTCTGGCGGGCAGCGTCCTGGTGCCGGTGGGCGAGGCCGCCGTTCCGCTGCTGGAACTTCTCGTCAAGCGCACTAAGTCTCTGGTGGTAGGCGATGGCGCGAAGCCCGCCGTGGAAATGGGGCCTCTGGTGACCTCCGACCACTGCAGCCGCGTTGCCGGGTATATCGAAAGCGGTGTTGCCGAGGGCGCGACGCCGCTCTGCGATGGCCGTGAACGGCGCAGCAGCGATGGCGGGTTCTTCCTCGGCCCTACCATCTTCGACAACGTCACTCCCGAAATGACCATCGCGCGGGAGGAGATCTTCGGCCCGGTGCTTTCGGTGATCCGCGTGGACACGTTGGAGAACGCCATCGAGCTGGTGAACCGATCGCCGTTCGGGAATGCCACGTCGATCTTCACGAGCAGCGGGAAGGCCGCGCGCGAGTACTCCTCGCGTGTCGAAGCCGGCATGGTTGGGGTGAACGTGGGAGTCGCCGCGCCCATGGCCTTTTTCCCCTTCGCTGGTTGGAAGAACTCCTTCTTCGGCGACCTCCACGCACACGGCAAAGATGCGGTCCAGTTCTACACGGAACAAAAAGTAATTATGAGCCGCTGGTATTGAGCTCTCCGGGTATTTAGTCCGCGCGATCTTTCAGCCCTGGCCGTCGGGCCGGGGGTACTCGTAGCACGAACAGGCGCGCATCGTTGCAAAGGCGACCCCCGCCCTTACGGGACGGGGCTGAAGCGGATCGCGACGCTGATCTTTCAGCCCTGGCCGTCAGGCCGGGGGTACTCGCAGCACGAACAGGCGCCCATCGTTACAAAGGCGACCCCCGCCCTTACGGGACGGGACTGAAGCGGTGGGGGTTTACTGCCCGGCGGCACTCACCCGTTTGGCCGCATTGGTGAACCGGTTCGAGTGGTTCCGTTCCGCCTCGGCAAGCGTCTGGAACCACTCGGCGATTTCAGTGAAGCCCTCTTCGCGAGCGGTTTTCGCCATGGCGGGATAGAAGTCGGCAGCTTCGTCGCTCTCTCCAACGATCGCCGCCTTGAGATTGGATGCCGTGTCTCCCATGGGCAGACCGGTAACCGGGTCGCCGGCATCTTTCAAATACTCGAGGTGGCCCATCGCATGGGCGGTTTCCGCTTCGGCAGTGTCGCGAAACAGGCCAGCCACTTCCGGGTATCCATCCGCATCGGCCTCGTGCGCGAAGTGCAAATACCGGCGGTTGGCGACGGCCTCCGTCGCGAGAGCGGCCTTCAGGTTCTCGTGGGTCTTGCTCCCTTTCAGAGTCGGCATTCCATCTCCCTCAGTCAATTGCACCATAACTTTGCTGAATCAACTTGGCCACCAACCCGGTCCAGCCGGTCTGGTGATTGGCGCCCAGCCCGCTGCCGTTGTCTCCATGGAAATATTCGAAAAACAGAAGCAGGTCGCGCCAATGCGGGTCGCACTGGAATTTCTTCGCGTCTCCGTAAACCGGACGCACGCCTTTCTCGTTGCGCAGAAAGATGCGCGT
This sequence comes from uncultured Solibacteraceae bacterium, assembly GCA_964390225.1. GTDB lineage: Bacteria > Acidobacteriota > Terriglobia > Bryobacterales > Bryobacteraceae > PSRJ01. Next base: position 863 of record CAYMHP010000140.1, on the reverse strand, counting down.
CAGACGGCGCTCCAACTCGATGCTGACTTCCCACAGGTTCATCTGCCGCCCGGAGCCAGCCGGACATTCGATGCGAAAACTGTCGCCCAGGAAGTGATGGAACTTCTGCAGCGCCTCGATCAAAAGGAAGTTCAACGGAAACCACACGGGACCGCGCCAGTTGGAATTCCCCCCGAACAGGCCCGTGCGGGATTCGCCCGGCTCGTAATCCACGCGGTAATCGTGTCCGTCGAGCCGCACAGTGCACGGATGGGCTTCGTGATGGCGCGAAACGGAGCGCAGCCCATAGGGCGAAAGAAATTCCGCTTCGTCCAGCATCACCGTCAGAATATGGCGCAGCCGGTCGCGGCTCACCAGCGCCAGGAACCGCCGCACGTTGGTCGGGGTGGTCAGCGTTTCAATGTAGCAACTGAACTCCGGCAGGTTGTCGATGAACCATTGCATGCGGCGCTTGAACCCGGGCAGACTGTCGACCAACTCCGATTCCAGCGTTTCGACCGCCAGCAGCGGGATCAAGCCGACCAGCGAGCGGACTCGCAACGGGTACGACGTTCCGTCCGGCATCCGCAGCACGTCGTAGTAGAACGAGTCGGCGCGGTTCCAGAGCTCGATCCCCTGATTGCCGATATTGTTCATCGCGCGCGAAATATAGACGAAGTGCTCGAAGAACTTCGAAGCGACGTCCTGGTATGCGGCATCTTCCCGGGCAAGCTCCAGCGCAATGGTCATCATGTTCAGGCAGTACATGGCCATCCAACTGGTGGCGTCCGATTGCTCGATGCTGCCGCCAATGGGTAGTTCGCTGCGGTTCAGCACTCCGATGTTGTCCAGTCCGAGGAAGCCGCCCTGAAAAATGTTGTTGC
>CAYMHP010000139.1:0-14570 GCA_964390225.1 uncultured Solibacteraceae bacterium | reverse complement strand
GGTGCAAACCCAGCTTCTTCCCGGCTTTCAGAAATTAGGCCTCGACCCTGCCAATGTCAAAGTCATCGTAATGGGACACGGCCACGCCGACCACTTCGGCGGCTCGCCTTATATGCAGGAGCACTACGGCTCGAAGGTCTACATCTCCGCCGCCGATTGGGATCTGATGGAGCATCCTCCGGCGAACCGCGGAGGAGCACAGAAGGGAACGCCGCCCGTGCTACCCAAACACGACCAGGTAATCGTCGAGGGACAGCCGATCGTGCTGGGCGATTTCCGCTTGACACCGGTCGCCATCCCCGGGCACACGCCCGGCTCTATGGGATTCATATTTCCCGTGAAGGATAACGGCAAAACCTACATGGCCGCGCTTTTCGGCGGAACCATTCTGCTTCCGGGAATTATCTCGGATGAAGGCCTGCAGACCTATTCCAAATCGGTCGCGCACTTCAAAGACGAAACCAGGAAAGCCAAAGTCGAGGTGGAACTGCAAAACCATCCTTTAATGGACCCGATCCAGGCGAAGCTGGACAGGCTGAAAGCTCGCAAGAAGGGCGACCCGAATCCGTTCGTCGTCGGTCAAGCAAATTACCAGAAGTTTTTGGACGTGATGTCGGCATGCACCGACGTAAATATCGCTCGCAGGAAGAGCATCTAAGCTATGTAGGTGGGCGTAAGGCTCTGCCTTGCGCGGGCGAGTTCCCTCGTCTCGAGAAGGCGGAGCCCTTATCCCACACGCTTTAACGAAAGTTTACGAAAGTGCGCCTGACGCCAAGGACGTTGAACCAAGTCCGCACGCGGTTTTGGGAGCACTTGGTCACAGAAACACGAGCATGAAGTCCGGCCTGGTATATACTCTGCCAATGGTTTCGCGCACATACCTGTCTCTTTGTTCAGTTATCCTGCTGCTGGCCGCCGGTAATCAGGCGAACGCGCAAGGGCGAGGAGGGCGCGGCGGAGCGCCGGAGCCCCCGCGGACGCCGAAGGCGGCAGCCCTGGTCGATGTTACGGGTTACTGGGTCTCCGTGGTGAGCGAGGATTGGCGGTTTCGCATGGTGACGCCGATCAAGGGCGACTACACCGGCGTTTCTCTCAATCCCGACGGACGTAAGCTCGCCGACGCATGGGATCCGGCGAAGGACGAAGCAGCCGGAGAACAATGCCGGAGCTATGGCGCGCCCAACATCATGCATGTTCCTGGACGTCTTCATATCACCTGGCAAGACGATCAGACCCTGAAAGTCGAGACGGATACAGGACAGCAAACCCGGCTTTTCAGCTTTGGCGCCGCTCCGAATTCGGGTGGGGATTGGCAGGGCGTATCCAAGGCCTCCTGGGACATCGTGCCTCAGGGAGGTCGCGGCCCCGCCGGCCCCCCGGTCGGTTCGCTCAAAGTGGTGACCACTAACCTGAAGCCCGGATACCTGCGGAAGAACGGCGTGCCATATAGCGCGAAAGCCACCCTGACTGAATATTTCGACCGGGTAAATGAACAGAATGGCGCCTCTTACCTGGTCGTCTCGACCGCCGTCGAAGACCCGGCTTATCTGGCCCAACCCTTGCTCACCACGGTGCACTACCGGAAACAAGCAGACGCGGCGGGCTGGAACCCGACGCCGTGCTCGGCCCGATAGCGACAGGAGACTGAGATGAAACTGAACTTATACCATTCCATTCTGCTCTTGGCTCTCTCACTGCCTGGGCCGATTTTCGCGCAACAAGTCGCTCCGCTCGATTTCTCCGGCCGCACCGGGCAGCCGGCGGGTGTCGATCTTTCCGGATCGTGGTTCCCCAATCCCGCTCAGGATTCCGGGTTGATCACTGCATCAGGATCCCTCGTGGAGTATGGTGGAATTCCGATGAATGAGGCCTCCCGCCTGTACGCCCTCGCATGGAGCGCGGCCCGCGTCCAGGGACGTCAACACCAATGCATGGGTTACGTTCCTCCCTATACTTACAACCAGCCGGGAAACCTGCGTTTCTGGGAAGAAAGAGACCCGCATACGCAACGGTTGACCGCAATCAAGATGTACTGGCAGATCAGCGAAGGTCTGCGAACCATTTGGATGGATGATCGTCCGCATCCCCCTGCGTACGCACAGCACACTTGGGCTGGCTTCTCGACAGGCAAATTCGAAGGTAATGTCCTGACCGTGTACACCACGCACCTCAAGCGCGGCTGGATCCGCGCCAACGGCATACCACAAAGCGATGAGGCAACCGTGGTGGAGCATTTTATCCGGCACGGGGATCGCATTACGTATCTGTCCGTGGTGAACGATCCCGTGTATCTGGCTGAGCCGTTCAGCCGGACGTATTCGCTGGTGCGCCATGTGAAGGAGCCGGATGCCTGGCTCTACGCTTGCGATGACGGTGAACAGATCCTGGACCGGCCGGAGGACCACGTCGACAGCTATGCGTGGGGGCAGCATCCGTATCTGCGCGAGTTTTCCGACAAATACCAGATCCCGTTGCTAGGCGACCTCGGCGGGCCCGCAACCATGTATCCGGAGTTCAAAGCGAAACTCAAAGACCCGGCGGCGCTGGAAACGACGGCCAAAGCCGAACTCATGCCGGTTCCGGGACCTCCACACGCCAGCCGCGCACTCGACCCTAACCCACACGATGGCGAGATCCATGTCTTGCCGGTTCAGGGCAACGTGTACATGCTGGTCGGCGACGGCGGAAATATTGCGGTCCAGGTGGGCGACCAGGGCCCGCTGGTGGTCGACACGGGTGCCGGCGAACTCGCCGACAAAGTAATTGCGGCGATCCGCAAACTGAGCGAAAAGCCGATTCAGTTCATCATCAATACCGGCTTTCGCCCCGATCGCACCGGCGGGAACGTGAGGTTGCGGGCTTCCGGGTACGACCCGAGCGTGGTTGGCTCATTCTTCTCCGGCCAGTTTGCGGATGCCGGGCAGGGCGCTACGATCATTTCTCAACAGAACGTACAGGTCCGCCTGGAGACGGCCAAAAGTATGGCCTCCGAAGGGTGGCCCACGGACACCTTCTTCAAAGCCCGTCGAAGAAAGTTTCACAACGGGGAAGCGGTCGAGATCTTTCATGAGCCGAACGCCGTTACCGATGGCGATTCCATCGTGCATTTCCGCCGCTCCGACGTGATTGTCACGGGTGATATCTTTGGAACCACTTCTTATCCCTTCATCGATGTGAAGAGCGGAGGCACCCTGCAAGGCGAAATCGATGCACTCAACCATATTCTCGATCGGACGGTCTATCAGCACGATGAAGAAGGTGGGACGCTCATTATTCCCGGCCACGGCCGGCTGTGTGACGAGTGGGAGGTCGCCGAATACCGAGACATGCTCGCCATCGTCCGTGATCGCGTCCAGGCGCTCATTCAGAAGGGCGCGACAGTCGAACAGGTGAAGGCGGCCAGAGTTACCGCGGATTATGACGACCGTTTCGGCGCTACTTCGGGACCATGGACCACCGATATGTTCGTCGAGGCGGTTTACACGAGCCTAAAGACTTCGGGCGGCCGGCCGGGCGCGATCTCCCAAGCCAGAACATCTGTAAACTAGAGAGTCCATGCGAACCATCAATGTTGCTGTTATCGGAACCGGTTGGTGCGGAGGCATTCGCGCGGAGACTTGCGCCAAGAGCCCTTTTGTCAACGAACTGCACATTGCCGAGATCAAGGAAGCACGCTTGAAAGAGGTCGCCGATTCCACTCGACCCGTGACCGCAACCACAGATTACCGCGTACTGCTCGACAACCAATCGATCGATGCCGTCATGATCTCGACGACCCCGGAACCGACGCACTACCCGATCTCCAAGGAAAGCCTGCAGGCGGGGAAGCACGTCTTCCTGGAGAAGCCGATCGCGCTGGAACTTGGCGAAGCGGACGAACTGATCGCGCTCGCGCGTTCCAAGAACCTGCTGTTCACAATCGGATACTCGCAGCGGTTCAACCCGAAGTTCGCATACGTGAAACGTTCGATTGACGACGGAACCATCGGCCAGCCCATCAGTGCGCTCGTGAGCCGTCACATCACCCGCAATCTCGGCAAGAAAATCGGAGGACGGGTTAAACTTTCCCCGGCGGCGATGGAAGCCACGCACGACATCGATTTCGTTTTGTGGTGTCTTGCGCCCCGCAAACCCATTCGCGTCTATGCGCAGGAAGTTCGCAAGATTATGGGTGCGCAATATAACGTCCCCGACTGTGTGTGGATCGTCGTGACGATGGACGACGGGACGGCGTTCACGATTGGAGCGGGCTGGGTGCTTCCGCCGGCATATCCGAATTTCTCGAGCACCTGGATCGAGATGGTCGGAACGGAGGGAGCGGTCATGGTGGACGATACGCATCGCGATGTTTACGTTACCCACATGCAGAAGGGAATTCAGTTCCCGATTTCCTCCATGCCCGGTGAGAGCGTAGGACACGTATATGCCGGCCCGATGGCGGCAGAGACCGTTCATTTCCTGGAGTGTGTGGTTCTGGGCCGTCACCCGATCGTGACTCCGGAGCACGCTCGAATGGTGATGCAGGTTTACCAGGCGGCCGATCTCTCCGCGGAGACCGGGCAACCGGTGGATGTCGTGGTCAAAGAGCATTCGGCCGAGGTTCCCTCGCTGGTCTAGCCTCTCTGGGCGGCAAAGTGTTCGGCACACCTCGAACGGTTACTTCGCAACAACTCGCCCCGCCGCCGGCAGGCGCGGCTAAGCCCACAAAGACCCGCTGGTTCGTCCTGTTTCTGATCAGCCTGATGTACCTGATCTGTTACATGGACCGCAGCAATATTTCTGTGGCTCAGCCGGAGATCGCGAAGGCGTTCGGACTCAGCAAGACGAGTATGGCCTTCGTGCTGAGTGCGTTTACCTGGTCGTATGCGCTGGGGCAAATTCCCGCCGGTTGGCTGGGTGACCGGTTCGGTCCGAAGAAAGTGCTTACCGCAATCATGTCCTGGTGGTCGGTGGCCGCAATGTTGACGGGCGCGGCACTGGGCCTGGGTTCGTTGTTTGCGGCGCGGTTTCTTTTAGGCCTTGGAGAAGCCGGCGCATTTCCCGTGGCCAGTCGCGGGATGCAGCTGTGGTTCCCGCGATCGGAGCGCGGCCGGATTCAGGGCACGACGCACTTCTTCAGCCGGTTTGCCGTCGCGGTAACGCCGCTGGTGGCCGGAAGCATTCTTTTGACATTCGGGTGGCGGGCCATTTTCTACATATTTGGATCGCTCGGGCTGGTGTGGTCCATTGTGTTTGCGATCAACTACCGCAATCGCCCCGAAGATCATCGCGGTGTAAACGAGGCGGAACTGGCGCAGATTCGAGGTGTAACTGCCGCGGGCGCGATCAGATCGCTGCCCTCAGCGCGACAATCGGCGCCGTGGAAACGCATTCTCGGCTCGCCGAACATGTGGTCCATCGCGCTGGGTTACTGTTGCTTCTTCTTCGGAACGAATTTCTACCTGACGTGGTATCCGACTTATCTCAGGGAATATCGCCACCTGAGCCTGCAAACTCTCGGACTGATGGGCTCGCTACCTCTGTTTGCGGGAATGGCAGGCGATCTCGTCGGGGGGTCCTTATCGGACTTGATTTTCAAACGGACAGGCAAAGCTCGTTTGTCGCGCAGTGTCGTGGCGGCTCCGGGATTCCTCCTCTCAGGCATTTTTCTAATACCGGCGGCCGTTACTGGGAGCGCCTGGACGTCGGTCCTCTGCCTCGCCGTATCGTTCTTCTTTTTGGAGTTCGTGATTGGACCCGCCTGGGCGGTTCCCATGGACGTGGGCGGTCAGTTCAGCGGTACCGTAACGGGGGTCATGAATATGGCGGGCGCGCTCGCCGCTTCCGTGACCCCGCTGGTCTTTGGCTACTACTTCGGACGCGGTTCGTGGATGGTGCCATTTTTTATCACTTCCTGTGTAATGCTGGCCGGTGCTTTCATCTGGACGTTCCTGATTAATCCGGAAAAGTCTGTGGTGGAAGCGTCCGGCCCACGCGAATGAGGAGCAATTTATGTTCGTTTCGTTCAGGAGCCCCGGCCGCTTTGCCGCCGGCTTCGCATTGACTCTGAGTCTCGGGATCCCCTTCGCCCACGCGCAAGGCAAGTGGGTCGACTTGGCGCCATTTCCCGACCCGAAAGAAGAGGTCATGGGCGAAGCCGCGAACGGGAAGTTGTACATCTTCGCGGGCCTCATTCCCTTGTGGCACCCCGCCGGCTTGGTTTACGAATACGACCCGGGCTCGAATCAATGGACCAAGAAGAAGCCAATGGCGCTGCCTTCGCATCACGTGGCGTTCTGCGAGCACGACGGCAAGATATACGCCTTCGGCGGTTTTGTCTACCCGGAGTCCGGCCCAGCGGCGTGGGTTCCCATCAACAACACCTGGGAATACGACCCGGCAAAGGATTCCTGGAAGGCTTTAGCGCCCATGCCGACCAAGCGCGGAGCTGCTGTCGCAGCGGAGGCTAACGGCAAGATATACGTGATTGGCGGCGCTACCACCGCGCCGGGCGCAAAAGAAAACTTCATCAACTTCACCACCCGGCAGAACGTAGTTGGAACCGTCGAAGAGTACGACCCGAAAGCCAACACGTGGCGCCAACGAGCAGCCATGCCGACTCCGCGGAACCACATGGGTGTGGGCACCGTGAACGGAAAGATTTATGTGATCGGAGGCCGCGTCGGCGCGGCGTTCATCTCAATCGCCTCGGACATCTCGCTGGTCGAGGTCTACAATCCCGCAAACGACATCTGGGAAGCGCCGGGCGCTCGCATGCCGACAGCCCGCAGTGCCGTCGCCTCCGCTGTATATAACGGCAAGATCTATGTTGCGGGCGGCGAGTGGCAGGATCCGGTAGTGCAAACGGCTTTCCGCGTCTTCGAAGCTTACGATCCGGCAACCAACACCTGGACGACGCTTCCTCCCATGGCAACACCGCGCCATGGCGTAGCCGGAGCCGTGATCGGCAACCGGTTCTACGCGGTCAGCGGCGACGTGCAGTCGTCCGGAACGGGCGTAGCCGTTTCCACCCCAGCGGCGACCGCGTTTGAATTTGGCAAGTAGCGCACCGGCAGGTCCGCTGTTCAGAGGCGCTTACTTTGCAGGGTCCTTTTGGGCGGCCTCAATCAGCGACTTCGCGTCGCTCACCGAGCAGTCCAGTTGCAGGATCTGGTCGAATGGCGCCAATTGGAGGGTCTGCTTGGGAACGACCCATGGCTTGGTCAACACTTTCGGATCCTCGAGCGTCGCTTCGATCTCGAGAGTGTTCGCGTCAACCCGGCGATAGCGCTCCACAATATGCAGCGCGTCGGAATGGAACGACACTCTGCCTTCGGCCGAAATCCAATTGGCGTCGGAAAAGTTTGTTTTGTCGACCACCAGCGTGTCGCCGTCCCAACGGGCGACGGCGTCTCCGCGGTACGACGGAGGCTCGTCCTCACGATGCGGTCTCCCGTCGGTGGGAATGAGTTGAAAGTTGTGATACGTCTCGGTGAGCATCACGACGAACTTCGGCGTCTGGATGATCTGGCCCACGGCTCCCACATCGAAGAGGCTCACGCCCAAAGTGCCGAACGCAGTGGGAACACAACTGAGAGCCGGATCGTCCTTGTCGCGCAATGTTTTGGCCTTAGCGACAGCCGCGGGGTTGTACAAGCTGGAGAAAGATGTGGGCTGCCCTTGGCCGCCCCGCGCTCCTCCCCGGCCGCCGAGCGCCGCTCCGGTTCGCCCTCCGATATCTTCGCCGCGCCACCAGACGCCGGACAAATCCGGATGACCATCGGCCGTCCGCGGCACACGCGTTGAAGCCGTACTCGCGGGAGCCGCCGTTTCGGCCTTTGCCTGTGCAGCAGCCCGCGGCGGTGACGCCACAGACCATGCGAGCGTGCCTGCAATCGCAGTTACCATCATCGAGCGCTTCATCATTCCCGCCACCTTCCGCTCAAAGCGCGGCCAGAAAGCCGCTCACCGGGTCTCCTCGGGTCCGAAGGTACTGAAGGTCTTCCCATCGGCCGTAATGAGTTCTCGCATCAATCCCTTTTTTTGGGAGGTGTCCCTGGCCCGGAAGCCCTTGATCGTAACCTCGGTCCCGGGCTTCACCGACCTCGGTTTGTAGCCGTTTCGCAGCATTCCGCTCGGCGTCCCCGCCTCGAACTCCCACTGTTCCACTTTGCCGTTACCATCCTTCACGTCGAGCATGAACCACGAATGCGGGTTCTGCAGCAGCACCTTCGTGATCACCCCGTGAACCGTCACCGGATCTTTCATGTCGTATGCAGCGACAAACGCGTGGTGTGCCCAGGCCGGTATTCCTGCGACGAGAATGGCCCAAAGTACCGCCGATAAGGCAAACATCGTTCGTTTCATACCACCTCCGGTTCTATCAGTTACTCGGAATCATCAGTATGGCTGAGTATACATCCGATGGCGATTACTATTGCCCCCGCCGGGGCCCGCCGCGTCCACCGGTCTCGGGAATCGGGGTGCCGGGATGGCCGCCTTTAGCCACTAGAAGGTCGGCAGTGTCCTGGTGGACATCTTTCCGTTGTCCCCCGCGGCTATTGCCGGCGGCGCGGCCCATCGCGTAATCGACCGCCGTGTAGCCTCGCCCGTCCGGGAGATTGATCTCAGCACCCTTCGCGAGCAGATACTCAACCACTTTGTTCCAGCCCCAGAACGCGGCGCTCTCCAGAGGCGTCTGCTGGAAACGGCCCGCCTTTCCGTTGATGGCGCCCCCGTGTGAAAGCAGGAGATCCAGCGAAGCGATGGCGCGCTCCTGAATATCGGATGTGTAGTAGTAGCCTCGTGTGTCGGCGTCCACCGATCCGCCGCCCGCGGCGGCGACGGTAGGAGTCCAGCCCTGAGTGTTCGCCAGATCGACCACTGCGCCGTGCTCAACCAGAAGCTTGATGGCGGGCGCGTCCTGTGCCTTGGCGGCACGCAGCAGCGGCGTCGTGCCGATCGTCAGCATGGTATCGAGCCCGCGATCATTCCCCGTCGCCCGATACGGCGGCAGCAGTTTCAATTGAATATTCGGATTGGCTCCCTTCTCCAGCAGGAGGCGAACGATGTCGATCGGCAGGGTTTCATCGAGGGACGGTTGGTCCGGGCGCCCGCCGTGCGGCAGCGTGTTGTAGTCCACCGCGAGGTACAGCGGCGTGCGGCCCCACCAATCCCACTGGTTTACTCGCGCTCCTTGCTCAATCAGGTATTTCGCCACATCGAAGTGCGCGTTGAAGATCGCCGATATTAGCGGCGTCACGCCTTCGGGATCTGCCAGATTGACGTCGGCGCCCTTCTCGACCAGCGCCTTGACACAGTCCATGCAGCCCTCACGCACCGAAAACAGCATGGCGGTGATTCCCCCGGGAGGACGAGGCTGGGCGCGCGGCTCGGAACTGACCAGCGGTGTCATCAGGTCGGTGTCGGAGGTCGCATCTACCTCCGCGCCGTGCGCCAGCAGTTCGCGCATAATTGGGCCTTGGCTGTTAGCCGCTGCCCACATGAGCGCCGTCTGGCCCCGTTGCTTTTCTCTTACGTTGGGATTGGCGCCCTTGCCCAACAGCAGCTTCGTCGCGTCCACGTTGGCTGACCGCGCCATCAGCATGAGGGGCGTCTCGCCGTCCGGCCCGGCAGCGTTCGGATCGGCCCCTGCATCGAGCAGCGCCTTGATCGCATCGGTGTTTGCGTTCAATGCGGCTTCCGCCAGCGGTGTCGAGCCCAGCACGTTCTTTACGTTCGGCTTCGCGCCGGCCTTCAAGAGGCGCACGACCAGGTCGGCGTCGTTCGCATGCGCGGCCCAGATAAGCGGCGTCGAACCATCCGCTTCGGCGGCGTTCACATCCGACGATTTCCGGGCGATCATCTCGATCGCCGCCGAGCGCTGACCGGTTTTGATGGCGTTCGCCAACGGAGCGCCCGGACCGGAGATCTCAGCTGCCATTATCGGGACCGCCGCCAGCAGGACCGCGGTCAGGCTGAAAGCCTGCCCCACACGGTTCACATAAGTGAGCACCCTAGACCTCCAGCAATTTTCCCGTGCTGTCGCCGAGCTTGTCCTGCGGTATGCCGGCGCGGTCGAGCAGTGTCACCAGCACGTTGGCGAGCGGCGTGTGCTCGGGCGGCACGATGTGCTGGCCGCCCTTCACCGTCTTCCAACCGCCTACGATCGAGGTCGGCAGCGGGTAGTGGTTGTGCGCGTTGCTGTTGGCCATGTTGCTGCCGTAAAGGATCAGCGAATGCTCCAGCATCGTGCCGTCGCCATCCGGCATTTTGGCGAGCTTGTCCAGGAATTTCGCGAAGACCTGCGTATGATAGGCCTGCACTTTCGCCAGGCGGTCCATCTTTGCCTGCTCATTGTTGTGATGCGAAAGCGGGTGAAACGCGTCGGGCACGCCAATGAAGGTATAGGTCTGCCCGCTGACTTCCGCCGCCATCATGAAACTGAACACGCGCGTCATGTTGGCCTGCAATGCCAGGGCGACCAGGTCGAACATCAGATCGATGCGCTGGTTGAACGGAGCCGTCCCTTCCTTTGGAGCGTCGGGTATATTGACCTTGGACAGATCGCGGGCTTCCATTTTCTGAATGCGGCGTTCGATCTCACGGACGCTCTCCAGATAATCGGAGAGCATGGCCTTGTCGGACGGCCCGACGACGCGCTGCAGCTCTTTGGCTTCCTCGCCCACCATATCGAGCAGCGACGCATACTGATGCGACAACCGTGCGCGCTCGGCGGCATTATCGCCCTGGCCGAACAATCGCATAAACAACTTTCGTGGATCGGTTTCCATCGGCAGAGGCGTGGTGGGCGTGCGGAATGAAATCGTCGCCGCGTAGGAGCAGCCGTAGTCGCGATCGCAGAAGCCGCCGCCGCCGTGGTTCTCGGTCGCTACTTCGAGCGAAGGCAGCGGCGTATCCTGCCCGATATGTTGCGCCGCGATCTGGTCGGCGGTGGTTCCCGCGTGCGGGTCCTGGCTGATCGCGGGATGAACGCAGTTGAGCCACGTACCCGGCGATAACGCGTGCACCGGTCCCACGGGCGCCTGGTTTTCGATGTTGCTGAAAACCGTCGTCATCGATTTGTACGCGTCGAGCGGCTTGAGGATCTCGTTAAACGACTCGATTTTGCCGACACCGTTCGGCGTCCACTTGTCCTGTACCGCGCCATGCGGGAAGTAAATGAACCCCAGGTGAGGCGTCGCCTTCGCCGCCGTATCCGCCAGAGCAGTGCGCGCCGGAATCATGGCATCGAGCAGAGGCAGGGCGAGAGCAGCGCCCGCCCCCCGCAGCACGGTGCGGCGCGTCAAGTGCTTCTTGGTCACAAACATTTCGATGACTCCTTCACTACTTCGGCCAAAAAACGGCGGTGACCGCCGGCGCTACACGTTCTATCTGGAGGCGACTTCCTTGGCGCCCGATGATTGCGCCTTCACGGATTCCACGGTGCTCGACTGGAACTCCGGCGTCATCACCATGCCCTTCACGATCGTTGAGAAGCGGTAGTTGTCGCGCGCAGAATCCTTGACAATCTTCCGCACGTTGGGCATGTCGTAATACTGAATCCCGCGCCCCAGCGCATAGCTCAGCAGTTTTTCCGTCAAAGTCTGGACGAACTGGTCGTGGCGCTTCAACAGAGCGGCGCGCAGGTCGTTCGGGCCGTTCACCAGCGTTCCATCGACCAGCTTTCCGCCAGTATCGATCTTGGTGCGGGTGAATCGGTCCATGGTTCGGTAACTGCCGATGGTGTCAAAATTCTCGAGCGAAAAACCGAGCGGATCCATGACGCCGTGGCACGCGTTGCATGTCGGATTCGCGCGATGTTCTTCCATGATTTCGCGAACCGTCTTAGCCTTTTCGCCTTCCTTGTTCTCCTTGAACGGCGGAACGTTCGGCGGAGGCGGAGAAGGTGGAGTGCCCAAAATGTTTTCCAGAATGTACGATCCGCGGAGGACGGGCGAGGTGCGGTTCGGATAGGCCGTCACCATCAACACCGCGCCCTTGCCCAGCAGCCCGAAACGGCTCGGATCGGTAAGCGTGACCCGGCGGAATTCGTCACCCCGCACGTTTGGAAGACCGTAGTGCGCGGCCAGCCGCTCGTTCACAAAGGTGTAATTCGCGTTGAGAAGGTCGACGACGCTATGGTCCTCGCGGAAGATGCTATCGATGAACAGCTCGATCTCGCGCTTCAGCGCCACTCGCAAGTCACGGTTGAACGACGGATACACGTACGGGTCGGGCTCCATCGCGTCCATATCGCGCACCTTCAGCCATTCGAACGCGAAGTTGGTGGTCAACGTTTTCGCCCGCTGGTCGGCCAGCATGCGCCGGACCTGGTGGTCCAGCACGTCGGGATCGCGTAGTTTGCCTTGCTCGGCCGCGGCGAGCAGTTCATCGTCGGGGATACTGCTCCAGAGGAAGAATGACAGCCGCGACGCCAGTTCTGTGTCATCGAGTCGATAGATGCTGCCCGGGCTGGCCCCGGAGGGCGGCGGCTCCACTCGATACAGGAATTTGGCGCTCGCCAGCATCGCTACCATCGCATTCTCGATGCCGGTTTCGAACGTGCCAGCCTTTCGGCCCTCGTTGTAAAAGTGCATCAGCGGCGCCAGGTCGTTCGAAGTCACCGGACGGCGGAATGCCTTGCGCGCCAGGTTCGACAGGATGCGCGAGGCGCACGCCGTCTCTTCCTTCGGATCGGGCGCCCGGCAGACGAAAATGCGGGTCCGGCTGACCGTGTCCATCGGATCGCCGGTCGGGTTGAACGGACCGGCGACGGTCACGAATGTAGCGGGCCCACGCACCCGGTTGGTTGCGCCGCCGTTTACCGGCAGCGAACCTCCCGGTACAGTCCCTGTGCTGGCGTACCCAGTCCCGGCCGCGCCTGGAATGAATCCAAACAATTCGCCTTCACTCTCGGTCAGGCTGCGTCCCGGCATCGCGGCCATGATGGTGTGAAGCCCCGCTTTCAGATGCGTGCGGCCTTTCGTATCGGCGGCCACTCCGTCGATGGTGAAAACCGCGAAATTGCCCGTCGCGCGCAACTCATAATCGCCCTCATAGTGCGCCAGAAATTTCCCGCTGATCCCGCCATGTGCGCCAGGGGGAAGGGGCACGTCCGGATCCACCTCCCGAAATGTCGTCTTGGTGTCTTTCGCGCTCAGCGGCGTTCCAATCGCTTGCCTGGCCACAGCCCGCGCCGCCATGATGTATTGATCCAGAAACGATGGCGATACCTTCAAAACGTCGGCGATGTTATCGAACCCGGCGCTGATGTCATCCGTGGGAAGAAGGGCGGCCGCGTCCACGTCGATGCCGAACAGATCGCGCATCGCGTTCGCATACTCGGCGCGATTCAGCCGGTGAATCCGCACGCTGCCCGGGTTGAGGTTCGCTGCGGCGGCCTTATCGAGCGAGTTTTCGAGGTAGCTGGCAAGCGCATTCACCGCTTCCAGAGGAGGGCGGAGGGCTCCCGGCGGCGGCATCATGCCTCCGCGCAGCTTGCGAATGGCCCGCTCCCAAGTCAGCGCATCCTTTTCGGGATGCGTTAGATCGAGCACATCGAGCGCCAGTTTCGCGGTCCGGAGTTTTTGATTGTGGCAGGTAGTGCAGTAGCGGTTGATGAGTGCCTGATTCGGGTCGACCCCTGGCTTGGACCCCGCGAGCGCCGATTTTTCAGCCGGTTGCGGCGCTGCGCATAAAACACCCGCAGCCAGCACGGCAAGGAATAAGTTCCTCATTATCAACAACTGCTCCACATTATATAGGTGGCGGCAGCCGGAGTCGAATGGTTACGGAGCCGCTAGACAATGCCGCCCAGTTCGCGGGCATGCGCCCAAAGGCCGCGATAGGCGGTGTACAGAAAGATATCAGGGTCGCCGGCCAAGCCTTCGAAGTCCTTCATGGCTTTCGCCTCGATCATGTCCTTGGGACCCATGCCCATCTTCATGAGCATCACCAGGTGCTCGCGCATCTTGGTCACGGTATCGAGGCTCGCCTGCAGGTCGGCCTTGGTCATCACCGGCCCGCTGCCCGGGACGATCTTCGTGGAATCGTTAACCAACTTCAGCAGCGTGCGGTGGGCATCCTGCATGCCGCCGATCCAGCCATTGCAGCGCCAGTCGAGCAGCGGGAGCCGGCCCGGTTGCACCGCGTCGCCTGCGGCCAGCACGTTCGATTGCGGGAAGTAGACGTAGATGTCGCCGCTGGTATGCGCAAACGGCAAGACGCCGAATTCGACCGGCTCGCCTGCGAAGGTGGTTTTTCCGGTGGTGTAGAAGGTCTCACTCGGTAGAGCTTCCTTAGCGCGCGGCGGAAATTTCTTTTTTTCCCAGTCGTGAACAATCTCCTGAGTCATCCACAGTTTCGTGTCGACACTAGACACAAGCTTCGCGCCGGCCTTGGCCATCGCGTCATTGGCGCCGGTCGACTCCAGGTGCCAGTGCGTGTTGATGACGGTTTTCACGCCTCCAGCGAGGTTGAGAACATCCTGCGCGTGCGAGGCATCACCGCAATCCACCAGCAGACTCCCGCCGTCGCCGGCCAACTCCACGATGTTATTGCCGGCGCCAGTGATGAGTGTGATCTTGCCG
>CAYMHP010000138.1:0-14616 GCA_964390225.1 uncultured Solibacteraceae bacterium | reverse complement strand
GCGGGACATGAAGCTGCAGATATTGTCGCTCATCATGGCTTTCAGGTAGTGCGCGAACCGCGACATCGCCAGGATGTAAGGCAGTTGCGCCGAAAGACGTGCGTTGGCGTTGGCGGATTCCAGATCGTACACCTTCGGCTTTTGCGCCGACTGGACACTGAAGAATGCCGCGTAATCGGTTCCCTTGCAGTGCACCAGCGGTACAAAGCCCTGGTCGGCCAGTTCTTTTTCACGACGGTCGGTGATGGGAGCTTCCGTCGGGCACTTCAGCGCCACGTCGCCGGAGTCGGTGGTAAACGTGTGTGTCGGCAGGCCTTCCACAAGTCCGCCGCCTTCCACGCCGCGGATCGCGGCGCACCAGCCGTACATCGCGAAAGCCTGAGTCAGCCGCGCTCCCAGCGCATAAGCCGCGTTGCCCCACAGGTACTTGGAGTGGTCGGTGCCGTCGACGGCTTCCTCGTAGTTGAACGCGTCCACTTGTACGCCGTTCTTCCCGTACGGCAGCCGCATCAGCACGTGAGGCAGGCAAAGGCCGACGTAGCGGGAATCCTCGCTCTGGCGGAAGCTCTTCCACTTGGCGTATTCGCTGCTGTCGAAAATCTTCGCCATATCGCGCGGCGCGTCGATCTGCGTGAAACTCTCCAGGTTCAGCATCTCCGGAGCAGCTGCCGTCAGAAACGGCGCGTGCGCCGCCGAGGCTACCTGGGCGACCTTCTCCAGCAGTTCGATGTCCTCTGGCCCGCGCCCGAATTCGTAATCGCCGACGAGCGCCGCAAAAGGCGCTCCGCCAAAGATGCCGAACTCCTCTTCATATACCTTCTTGAAGAGCGCGCTCTGGTCGAATTCCGGCGCGCGCTGTAAATCACGCAGCAACTCGCGCTTGTTGGCGTTCAGGATCTTGATCTTGAGCTTGTCGCTGGTCTCGCTCTGGTCCAGCAGGTACTTCAACCCGCGCCAACTCCCTTCCAGCTTCTGGAAATCGGGGTGATGCAGCACTTCGTTGAGCTGGATCGAAACCAGGTGATCGATCTGCGCGATGCGCGCGTTGATCATCACCTCGGCGTCCTTGGCGATCGTGATCGCGCCTTCCAGCACCTGCGCCACGAACTCCTTCACCAGGTTCTTGCCGCGTTCCCGGGCCGCAGGGTCGCGCGCGATCCGGCCCTGGTCTACGATCTGGTCGAGCAGGCTCTGCCCCTGCTCTAAAGTTTGCTCGGCCGGCTGCGCCGCCGTCGCCTTTTGAGCATCACTCATTGGATCCCTCCTTCACGCCGAGTTCGGTGCGCAGTTTCGCCAGTTTGTCTTTATCAGTGACTGCGTCGCGCAGCACCTCTTCCAACTTGTCGTTGCCCTGCATGCTGCCGCGCAGGTCCGCGAGGCGGTCGCGCAGTTCCAGCAGTTCGCGCAACGGCTTCACTTGACGAGCGACGTTCTCGGGAGAAAAGTCATCCATGCTCTTGAAGTTCAGATCCACTTTCAGCTTCGGAGCATCCGGGTCCTCGCTCAACTTGTTTTCCACTGAGAAGGCGAGGTGCGGTTTCATATTTTCGAGAACCGTATCGAAATTGTCCGGATTCACTTCCACGAACTTCCGGTCCTTCAATCGCGCCAGCGGTTCGGTCGGCTGGCCCGTAAAATCGCCCAGAACTCCCATCACAAATGGCAGTTCCTTCATTTCAATCGCGCCACCCACCTCGACGTCGTAAGTGATTTGTACGCGCGGAGCACGGACGCGATCTAATTTATGTTGTGTGCTTTGTCTCGCCATAAAGTGCTTCCCCTATTGCCGGTTCCGCCAGTGCGGCGGCGTACAGGCCAGATCAGGTTAACAGATAGACCCTAAATTAACCAGCCCTCGATGGGATTATACGTCGCGCTGGATGCGCTGAAACCGTTTCCATCGAGATTGGGTACTACCCTCAGTTAACGTACTAGCCTGAAGCGTCCACCGCGATCCAGATTGCCTCTCGCAACCTGCTGGAAATGTGGAGTTGGGGAGCTACACTCAGGGAGACATGCCCTCTGCCTACGACCAGGTACTCTACCGCGGTCTGCCGTTCAGCCAGAGCCACCCGGACCGCCTCGCGACACTGGGAATTCTGTTCGGCCTCGAGCCTATACCCATCGACCGATGCCGCGTGCTCGAGCTTGGTTGCGCCGACGGCGGCAACCTCATCCCAATGGCCTTCGAGTTTCGGGAGAGTGAGTTCTTGGGCATCGACACCGCCCGCCAGATGATCTCCAGAGGGCAGGAAACCCTCGCGCGCCTCGGCCTTTCCAACATCCGGCTGGAGCAGATGGACGTTATGGAAGCCGGGCCTGACCTCGGAAAATTCGACTACATCATCGCGCATGGGTTGTATTCCTGGGTCGCGGAGCCGGTCCGCCGCCAGGTCCTGGCCGTAACAAAGGCGAATCTCGCTCGGCAGGGTATTGCCTACATCAGCTATAACGCGCTACCCGGAAGCCGCATTCGGGAAATGTTCCGGGACATGCTGCTGTTCCACGTCCGCGATTTGGACGATCCGCACGCCCGCAGCGAGCGCGCTCGCGATTTTCTCAAAATGTATATCGAGGCGCAGTCGGGTTCGGGAGCCGATCGCGTTTGTCTCCGCCAGGAGGCGCAGGTGCTCATCGATCAGGGGCCCAGCGTGCTTTGTCACGACGAACTCTCGGAAGACTACTATGCGCTTTACTTTCATGAATTCATCTCGCAGGCATCCCAATATGGTCTGCAGTTCTTGTCTGAAGCCGTCTTTAGCGACCTGCAGCCGGCCAAGCATCCCGCTGCAGTCCTGTCGGAGATGGAGCAGTTCTGGGCGGGCGACCGGATTTTACGAGAGCAGTACCTGGATTTCCTGAAATGCCGGAAATTCCGCCAGACCTTGCTCTGCCATGCGGAACATCCGGTTCCTGCCGAACCGCTTCCCGACCATGTGCGCCGCCTCTGCGCGGCATCGCCTGCCGAACCGCTGTCCAGCCGTCCCGATTTAACACCTGGAGTGCCGGAGGAATTCCGCGGGGTCCGTGGATCGGCGGTCAAGACCGCGCACCCTTTGGCAAAGGCAGCAATGGCGTTCTTATGCGACGCGTGGCCCGAGGCCGTGTGGTTTGACGACCTCGTCGCCGCCGCCGCGAAGCTCACGAGCGAGCCGCCCGATCCCGACGGTCTGGCCGAAATTCTGCTTGCCACTTACGCTGCCGGTGTCGTCGAACTGCGCTCCCGGCCGCCGCGTTGTGTCGCCAAACCCGGCACGTTTCCGCGAGTCACCGAACTGGCGCGCTTGCAGGCCGAACGTGGCGAGTACATCACCACTCCGCGCCACACGACCGTCGACGCGACTGGCCAAATGGAGCGCCGCCTCGTCGCGCTCCTGGATGGAACGCATGACATCGCCTCGCTCGCCCGCGAGATCCGAAAGGTTGTCGATGCGCCTGAGAAAGTGACCGAGCAAGCTATCGTTTGCCAGGTAGAGGCGAACCTCGCCAAACTCGCCCGCTTCGGGCTGCTCGTCGCGTGAAGCAGGTTTCCGTTCAGCCTGGGCGGCCCGCTGGCATTAACCGGCCGAAACCGGCCGCTCCGGAAGCATCAGCAACCCGTTCGCAACCAGCGGTTCGAGGAGTTGCACGAATTCTTCGGTCGAGGTCGCCGGGTCGAGTGATCCCGCAGCCTTCGCCTGTTGCAAAAGTTCGCCCCAGCTTCTTTGGCCGTTGCACTGCGAGATTACCTTTGCCAGCCAGGGTTCTACGATGCATTCGGAATCGAAGGGCCCGCTGCAGCGCATCGAGAAGACTTGAGGAACGAACCGCCCCTCCTGGACGTTGTGGAAGACGCCCAATCCGGCACGCCGAGAGAGTACTGGGCGCGAATCCAGAATCTGGGGGAATGCTGCGGAGTCATGGGTGGCCTGCTGCCAATCGAGTAGCCATTCCGCGCACTCCGGACTAAATCCCTCGCCCTTCTGAACGCGCGTCGTCAGGGGCGGCCCCGAGCGCGTGTGGCGGCGAATCAGGACGCTGCCATAGAAAAGGAACTGCACCTTGCGGCTCTCCCACAAGTCCAGCCGGTACATCACATCTTCGATCGGCGCATTCCGCTTCGCGAGCGAATTGGCCGTGAGATCGCGGGGAGGCGTGAGCGTGTATGACACCAGAACCAGGTCGAATTCGCTCTGGGCCTCGCCCAGCCACCGCCGGAGGCGGTCTTCGAAGGGCTCGCCCTCACAATCGGCTGCGGTCAGCAGCATGTAGAACCGGCCATCCGGTCGTAGGAAACGAGGCAGGCCCTCGACGATGCCGCGCGCGATCTGTTCGCCGTCCTCGCCACCATCGCGAAAAATTAGAGTCGTTTGCCGCGCGGGCACATAGGGAGGATGGCTCACGATGCGGTCAAAGGTCAGCCCTTCTACGGGGTGGTAGAGGTCTCCCTCAACGACTGCTACATTATTGATGCCATTCAGGCGCCGGTTGAACTCGGCGAAACGCACCGAGCGTGACGCGATGTCGGTTGCCCACGCGTGCCGGGCACAACGCGAAGCCGCGAGGGCCGCGATCCCGGTGCCCGTACCGATGTCGAGAAATGCATCACAAGGGGTCTGCGGCAGAGTTTTCATGAAAACCGTCGTGTTCTCCATCACAGCGGGATAGACGGCATCGGTCGCCAGGGGGAATGGCTTATTCTCGGGCGAGGAGGCGCGGTCGCTCGCCATCCACAGACCTTGTGTGGGGAAGAGCGTTACGGCTCCATAACCGAGGTCAGGGCGGTCATGGTCGAACAGAATCAGGCCTAGCGCCTCCATTGCCGCCAATGCACCAGCGGGAAGTAATCGCCCGATCGTCCCCCGGTCAACATATTCGCCATCCATGAACAGAAGAATGAGAGCGTCCAACGGCAGTTCGGCGGAATGAACGGTCAGGCGGCCCTGCCGGATATTTTTGTACTCGGTGATGTTCGGAATCCCGAGGCGCTCGGAAACGCGCTCCGCGGTGAAATCGCACGCGCGCAGAACGTCGCGGAGCGCGGCGAACTCGGCTTCGGTTCCCAGTTTCGGCAAAACCCGATGCAGGGGATGAGATTCCGTAGTCGGAAAAGCCATAGGCCGAGAATACCATCGGGTACGAAACTTGGCTCTGTCGCGCGAGTTCTGATACTGAGAGTGCAAATCAAACGACTGCAACCGGACATCTGGACCAAGGGCACGTTTCTAAGCCCGCAACACCTGCAGCTGCAGGACCGGTTCCTGGAAGACATGTTGCAGTTTCACCTGGAAACCCTTTCGTTCCGGCCCTGGGGCTTCCGCTCGCTGCAGATCAGCCAGGAGGCGCTGGCGGCGGGCAATTTCGCGATTTCCAGTGCTTCCGGCATTCTTCCGGACGGGCTCCTGTTCGATATCCCGGCGGCCGATGCCGCCCCCGCTTTGAAACCGCTGGCCGAGTGCTTTGGCCCCGACGAAAATGTTTTGGACCTTTACCTCGCCGTGCCTCAGTACCGCGACCGGGGACTGAACGTGGCGAGTTCGGCACGCGAAGGCGGCGCACGCTACCGCGCGGAGATCGAACTGTTTCGCGACGAAAACACTGGGCTTGCGGAGAAGCCCGTGCAGATTGCTCACAAGAACCTGCGGTTGCTGGCGGAAGGGGAATCGCGCGAGGGCTACTCGGCGCTTCGGGTGGCGCGCGTCCGGCGCACCGAGGCGTTGACCTTTCAACTCGACCCGAAGTTCGTCCCGCCGCTGGTCGACTTGAACGCCAGCGATTACCTGGTATCGATTGCCCGCCGGCTCGTCGAGATCCTGACGTCGCGCTCCAGCGCCATCGCGGGAATGCGCCGCCAGAAGAACCAGAGCCTGGCCGATTTCACGGTGGCCGATATCGCCAGTTTCTGGCTGCTCTACACCGTCAATTCCGCCTACCCGACGTTCCGGCACATCTTCGAGACTCGCGGTGGGCATCCGGAGGCGCTATTCGCGGCAATGTTATCGCTCGCCGGCGGGTTGACCACGTTCTCCACGACGATTCACCCCCGCGATCTCCCCACCTACGATCACGACGACCTAAGCGCCTGCTTCACGGAGTTGGATGAAAAGCTGCGCGCGCTGCTGGAAACCGTGGTCAAGAGCAACATGGTTTCCTTGCCGCTCAAGCTGGTGCAGCCTTCCATCTACGCCACTTCGATTGACAACGATAAGTATCTGCAGAACACGAAGATGTACTTGGCGATTAGCGCCGAGGTGCCGCAGGCGGAGATTGTAGGCAAGTCGCCGCAACTGGTGAAGGTATGCTCGGCCAGTCACATCGAACACCTGGTCCGCAACGCGCTGCCCGGCGTGCCGCTTACCCATGTGGCCTCGCCGCCGAGCGCGATTCCGATCAAGATGAATTACCAGTACTTCAGCCTGAGCCAGAGCGGGCCCGCATGGGAGGCGATCCCGCGGGCGCGCAACCTGGCGGCTTATGTCCCTATCGACCTGCCCAACCCGCAGCTGGAACTCATCATTCTGCTGCCCTGATCGATCTAGCGCTTTACCAACAGAAGGATTAGTACCGCGCCGAGAATGAACGCGAGGACGCCGACAATCGCGATCAGGATCATGTTCGGCGGCGTCTTCGCGGGCTGCATCTCGGGTGTCTGCATCTGCGGCGCCTGCGGCATTTGCATTCCCGGCATTTGCATCCCGGGTGCTTGCACGCCAGGCATCTGCATTTGCGGTGGCTGCACGGAAGGCATCTGCACGAACTGCCCTGGGTAGGGCACACCCGGATAGTTTGGCGCCTGCATCTGCGGAAAACCGGGTTGGCCCATGGGCGGCTGTTGCATGCCGGGGGGAGCGGCAGGAGCGGCCGGGGGTGCCCCTCCGCTGAGGCCGGCCGGCCTCGAGATCAGGCGCGTATACTCACTGGGTCCCGGGGGAGCGGGCGGCGCGCTGGAGGGCTGCGTTGGGATAGAAAATGCCTGCGTCGCGCCTGCGCCGGGAGCCGGCGGGCCGGGGGAAGGGGGCATCGACGGAGGTGCGGTTGCTCCCGGCGTGCCGAACATGCGCGTATACTCGCCCGGCTGGCCGGAGGGCGCCGATGGCGGAGCCGGAAAGGCCGGTCCCCCGAATTGCGGCGGCTGCTGACCCGGGGGCGGAAAAGCCGGCGGAGTTCCGAAGGCCTGCGGCTGCTGGCCGGGCGGCGGGCTCTTGAAGAACTGTGTGAACTCTCCGCCTTGCGGCTGCTCCTTCTGTGGCGGCGGTGGCACGGGCGCCTGAAACATGCGCGTGAATTCGCCGGGCTCTGCCGGTTTCGGGGCCGCGGGTCCCCAGTCCTGTGATGTGGGCGTCGCCGGAAGCGGGGAGTTGAACATTCGGGTGAACTCGCCGGGAGCCGACTCAACCGGTGATGCGGCCGGCTGGGAAGCACGAGGTGCCTCGGGAGCAGGCGAAGGCGAGGGCGCGACCGGCGGCTTGGGAGACTGTGGCGGCGGAACCACCGTCTGTGACGGCGGGGCGGCCTGAAACAGCCGCGTGAATTCGCCGGCGGGCGAATCTGCCGGCGCTGCCGGTTCAGGTTGGGGAGGAGATCCCCTCGGCGGCTCCGGCACTGGAGTGGTGACCCTGGGCGGTTGCGGCGTTTTCGGAAGCTGGGTAGAGGACAAAGGCGGCTCGGCCGTCTGGAACAGTCGCGTGAATTCGCCGGGCGTAGCGTCTGTGATCCGCGAAGGTTCGGCCGCGGACGGCGGCGGCGTTGTGGGCGGTACCGGCAGGGGCGCAGGCGGCTTTGCGGCCGCTTGCTGCTCGCTTGGCGGCGGCGTTGCCTGAAACAACTTCGTGAACTCGCCGGGGGGAGGACCCTCGACCGGGGGCGCCGGATGCGACGCCCGGACCGGTGTTCCACTGGTCACGTCCGCCTCGAAAAAACGCGCAAATTCACCGGACGGCTGCGGGGGTTGCACGGGGGTCGCCGGCGGCTGGGCGGGAGGCGGAACCTTCCACATCCCCACGCGGCTGAACTTCAGCGCATCGGCCGCGGCGGTGGCGCGCTCCTGCTGATCGAGCCATTCGTTCAGATGCTGGAACGGCGGAGCATCGATGACCACGTATGCGGTGCCGTCGTTGTCTCCCACTTCCAGCACCTTGCCGATGGAAGGGGTGGGAAGGGCTCGAATCCGCGCGAGCAACGCTTCATTAGCCGGCGTATGCCCCCCGACCAGCAGATGGACGTTAATATCGCGGCCGCTGCTGATCTGCTTCGCGCGAAAACTCCGCGGGCCCTCACCGGGAAGAGGCTCGAGCAGTTCGTACTTTTGGTAGAAGTCCATGGGCCTGCCGCCTGTCCCTCCTCATGGTACCGCGCTGCCAACTGGAAGTAGGTGTGTTAACGATGCCCTATGCTACAGTAAATCCGCACGGGCATATGAAGCTGCTTTCGCGAGTGGTGTGGTCGGAGGGAATGTACCTCGGACCCCATCATTTCCAGGTACAAAGCCGTTATTTTGAGGACTCCATCCAGTTCGCGACGTCCTCCTTGTGGTTTGCGGCGTACGGCCTGGCCGGCGTCGAACTCGACGCTGAGGCTCTGTACAATGGAACGGTTTCGCTGTTGCACGCGCGCGGCATTTTTCCCGACGGTTTGCCGTTCAACATGCCGGAGAGCGACGCCCTGCCGGAGCCGCGCGCCGTTGCTGAATTGTTTCCGCCGACGGCGGACGGGCTGACCGTGCTGCTGGCGATTCCGCAGCGCAAGCCCAATGGAGTCAACTGCTCACTCGGCGAAAACGGGACCGGGACGCAGGGCGAAACCCGCTATGTTGCCGAGGCTCGGGTGCTGCATGACGAAAACACCGGCGACGGAGAACGTCCGGTGCGGCTGGGCCGCAAGAACCTCCGGCTGCTGCTGGACACGGAGCCGGCACAGGGCATGCTGACGCTGCCGCTCGCGCGGGTGGTACGCGATGGCTCGGGGCACTTCGCCTATGACCCGAACTACGTTCCACCGCTGCTGCAGATCAGCGCCAGTCAGCGACTCATGGTGATGGTGCAGCGACTCATCGAAATCCTGGACGAAAAGAGCGCCACCATCAGCAAAGGCGCGGGCAGCGCGCGGGCGGAATTCTCGTCGCGCGACATCGCTAATTTCTGGCTGCTGCACGCCGTCAACTCGGGAGTCGCCCCGCTACGGCACTTGCTCACAGCCAAGCGCGGCCATCCCGAGGAGCTGTTTCGCGAATTATCGCGCCTGGGCGGAGCGCTGTGCACGTTTGCTCTCGACTCGCATCCGCGCGACTTGCCGCTGTATCAGCACGACAATCTCAGCGACTGTTTCGAGCGGCTCGACCGGCACATCCGCGCGCACCTGGAAACCATCGTTCCGACGAACTGCATCTCGATATCCCTAAAGGCCACGGGAGATTACTACTACGACGGGGAGATCGCCGATTCCCGCTGCCTTGGCCGCTCGCGTTGGGTGCTTGCGGTGCGCGCCCCCCTGGGCGAGGCGGACCTGATGAAGAAAGCGCCGCACTTGGTGAAAGTCTGCAGCCCGCCGTTCGTGCGGGAACTGGTGAAGCGGGCGCTGCCGGGCCTCGCCTTAACGCATTTGCCGGTTCCGCCGCCGGCGATTGCAGCGCAGGTGGAAACACAGTATTTCGGGATCAGCAAGGGCGGCCCCTGCTGGGATCACATGGTTCAAACGCGGAAAGTGGGGGTGTACGTGCCCGGCGAAATCCCCCATCCAGAAGTGGAAATCCTGGTTGTTCTGGAAAGCTAAGCAATGTCTCCTTTAGCGAACACGCGCCGTGCCGAGAATCTCGCGCTGATTTTTCAGGAGGTGCTGACGGCCATTGAACGCCTGCGCGGCAACCGTCAGGGAGTTACGGATGCGAACGCGTTCCGTCACCACACGCGCGAGGCTCTGAAGACCGCTGCCAACCAGGCGATCGCCGCGGGCTACCCGGCCGAGGACGTCCGGTATGCGACCTTCGCGGCTGTGGCTTTTCTGGATGAATCGGTGCTCAATTCGCAGAACCCGATTTTCGCGGATTGGCTCAGGAAGCCGCTGCAGGAAGAACTTTTCGGCACGCACATGGCCGGGGAAGTGTTCTTTCAATACCTGCAACAGCTCCTCGGCCGCAACGATTCGCTTGACCTGGCGGACCTGCTGGAGATTTACTACCTGTGCCTGCTGCTGGGTTTTGGCGGCCGTTATAGCGCCGGAAACCGCGGGGAGTTGAAGCAGGTCATGGACATGACTGCCGAGAAGATCCGCCGTGTACGGGGACGATTCGGACATCTGTCACCCGCCTGGATGCCACCGCAGGAGAAGGTGGGTGCGCGGCAAGATCCCTGGTTGCGGCGGCTGACGTGGATCGCGGCTGCTTGCGCCATCCTGATGTTGCTTCTGTTTGCTGGCTACAAGCTGGGCTTGAACTCGGGGGCGGCGGATCTCCAAACCCTGGCGGCGCAGCCAAGGAGTTAGGAGGGCGGATGCAGACGATCTACATCGTCATTGCAATTGCGATTGTCGCACTCATCGCGCTGGTAATCCTCTATTTTATTCAGAAACGCAAAAAGCGAGCGGCGGTGGGGACGGCCGAAGAACCCACGGCCCCGGGTGGAGACGAAATCGATCTGCTGGTGCGGGAAGCGGAGAACCGGCTCGCGGCGGGCAAACTCGAGCATGGCGCACGGATCGCGAATTTGCCGGTGTTCGTGCTGATCGGCGACTCAGGAGCCAGCAAGACGAGCGTCGTTTTGCACTCGGGCCTGGAGCCCGAGTTGCTGGCCGGCCAGGTCTACCAGGACAACAACGTGGTGCCGACGCGCACCGCCAATCTGTGGTTTTCGCGCCGCACCGTATTCCTGGAAGCGGGCGGGAAGCTGACGAGCGATGCCCCAAAGTGGCAGCGGCTGGTGCGGAAACTGCAACCGCGCGGTTCGGTGATAAGCAAGGGCGGGCAGGCGGCACGCGCCGCGGTGGTCTTCTTCGATTGCGAGAACTTCACCAAGCCCGGCGCCCAGGAGTTCGCTGTGACTGCGGCCCGAAACCTGCGGGCCCGGCTGGGCGAGATCTCGCAGGCGATGGGCATCAGCCTTCCCGTATATGTGCTGTTCACCAAACTCGACCGGCTGCCGTTTTTCACCGAATACGTGCGCAACCTGAGCCATGAAGAGGCCACCCAGGTGCTCGGGGTAACGCTGCCGATGCTCGGCAGACGCAGTGAGGGAGTGTACGGGGAAGAAGAGACGGCGCGGCTGGCGGGGAACTTCGAATGGCTGTTTCGGTCATTAGCGGATGGCCGGCCGGAATTTCTGGCTCGCGAAACGGATCCCACGAAGCTGCCGGCAGCGTACGAGTTTCCGCGGGAGTTTCGCAAGATCCGGCCAGCCGCGGTGCAGTTTCTGGTGGATCTCTGCCGGCCCAGCCAGTTGACCGTCGGCCCGTTTTTACGTGGGTTTTACTTCACGGGAGTGCGGCCTGTCATCATCCAGGAAGCGGCGCCGGCGCGCGCCGCAGCTCCCCAACAGCAGGCGGGGTTTGGGACAGCATCCGGCGCAACCGGCATTTTCCACACGGGAGGGCAGGCTGCGCCGCAGCCTGCTGCCGCGCCAGTGGCCACATCGCGCAAGGTGCCGCAGTGGATGTTTCTGTCACATTTGTTCAACGATGTGCTGCTGGCCGACCACGCGGCCATGGGCGCCAGCGGGGCAAGCACGAAGACCAGCTTCGCGCGCCGCGTGCTGTTGACCGCGGCAGCCGCCGTCTGCCTGATCCTGGCGATCGGGTTTACAGTGTCGTTCTTCAACGACCGGGCGCTGGAGGCCGAGGCGCGCGAGGCGGCGCGGGGGATTTCGTCGGCCGAATCGACAGGCTCGAATCTCGCATCCGTCGATGCGCTGCGGCGGCTGGACACACTGCGGCAGGTTCTGCAAAGGATCACGACCTACGAGCGCGAGGGAGCGCCGTTGAGTTACCGCTGGGGGTTGTACGCCGGCGATGAACTGTATCGGCCCGTGCGGCGGCTGTATTTCGATCGCTTCCGGCAACTGCTCTTCGGCCAGACGCAGACCGCGATGCTGGAATCGTTGCGCGGCCTTCCGGCGACGCCTGGGCCCGATTACGGCCCCACCTACGACACCCTGAAGGCTTATCTGATCACCACCTCGCACCATGATAAGAGCACGAAATTGTTCCTTTCACCCGCGCTGATGAAGTGGTGGAGCAACAACCGGACGATCGACCCGGAGCGGCAGCAGCTTGCGCAGCGGCAGTTAGACTTCTACTCCGAGGAACTGAAGCAGGAAAATCCGTATTCCAGCGAAAACGACGGGCTGGCGGTAGAAAAAGCGCGCCGGTATCTGGAGCAGTTCGCCGGGGCCGAGCGCGTGTATGCGTTCATGCTGGCGGAGGCCGGAAAGAGTAATCCGCCGATTAACTTCAACCGGCAGTTCCCCGGCTCGGCCGCGGTGGTGGTGGAGACTCACGAGGTACCCGGCGCGTTTTCCAAAGGCGGCTGGAATTTCATGAAAGACGCCATTCGCCACGCGGACCGCTACTTCAGCGGCGAGCAATGGGTATTGGGCGACCAGGCGACCGCCAACATCGATCGCGGCAAACTGGAGCAGGATCTGCGCAACCGGTACAACGCCGATTTCGCTAGAGAGTGGCGCACGTATATCAAATTAGCTTCGGTGGTGCGCTACGCGAGCCTGAAAGACGCGGCCGACAAGCTGATGCTGATTTCGGGCAACCAGTCTCCGTTGCTGGCGCTGTTTTCGCTAGCCTCGCAGAACACGGCCGTGGATGACCCGATGGTGGCCAACATCTTTCAACCGGTGCAGACCGTGGTGCCTCCGCAAAGCACCGACCGTCTGGTGGCGCCATCGAACCAGAACTACATGAATGCGCTGGTGACGCTGCAGACATCCCTCGAAGGGATCGCCAACCAGCCGGGAACTGTGAGCGACGCGGCAGCCGCTCAGACGCTGCAGAACGCCACGCAGGCGAAGGTGAATACGCGTCAGATGGCGCAGGCCTTCCGGCTCGATGCCGAGGCGCACATCGAGGCGAACACGCAAAAGCTGCTGGAAGATCCCATCACCAACGTGGAAGGACTGCTGCGATCGCTCGGACCCGAGGAACTGAACGGCAAGGGAAAAGCGCTATGCGCGCAAATTAATCCCGTGCTGACCAAATACCCGTTCAATCCGAAGGCCGGCGCGATGGCGACGGTGCAAGACCTCAATTCCGTTTTCAAACCAAAGGAAGGGGCGATCTGGCAGTTTTATGAAGCCAGCCTACAGAAGGCGGTCACGCGGCAGGGGTCGCAGTTCGTGGCCAATCCGGCGGGCGGGCTGCAGATCAACCCGGCATTTATTCAATTTCTGAACCACTCCGCGGCATTTTCGGATGCGGCGTATGCGGGCGGGACGGCCGATCCGCAGCTCAAGTACACCGTGAAGCCGGTGATGTCGCCAGAAATTCAGGACATCAAGCTGACGATCGATGGCCAAAATGCCGAGTTCACTGCAACCAACGCCACGGCCAAGCAACTGGTGTGGCCGGGGGCGTCGCACGGCTTGAGCCTGAATGTCACGTTCAAAGGCGGGCCGCCGTTCACGTACCCAAGCTACGAGGGCTTGTGGGCCGTGTTCCAGTTCGTGGGCGACGCCGACAAGCATGAGGGCAACGTGGTCGAAGTGACGCTGCGCAGCGGCAAAGCCGGGCGCCCGGTGCTCAATCCGCTCGGGCAGCCGGTCACCGTACGCCTGGATATGGCGGCCGCGCCGCCGGTATTTGACCGCGGTTATTTTTCGAGTTTGAGCTGCGTCTCGCAGGTGGCGAAACCATAAATGGAACTTCCGGGGCGGATCGGAAAATACGAGCTGGAAGAATTCCTCGGCGGCGGGATGTCGCACGTATACCGCGCGCGGGACACGGTGATCGGCCGTACGGTGGCGGTGAAGATCCTGACCGAGGCGGGTTGCGCGGACGCGGATGCGAAAGCGCGGTTTCTGGCCGAGGCACGCATGGCCGGCAATATCTCGCACGACAATATCCTCGGCATTTACGATTTCGGCGAGGACGACCAGCACCGGCCCTTCATGGTGATGGAGTTTCTGCGCGGCGAGAACCTGCGCCACGCCATCAAGGGCGGACGCCTCACTGGCCTGAACGAGAAGCTTCGCATTGCGCTGCAGATCGCGCGCGCCCTCGAATATATTCACGCGCAGAAGATCATCCACCGCGACATCAAGCCGGAGAACGTGCACCTCACGACCAGCGGCGTGGTGAAGCTGATGGATTTCGGAATCGCCAAGACCGAAGGTTTGGCCATGACGCGCGCCGGTTACGTGCTGGGCACTCCGTACTACATGGCGCCAGAGCAGGTGACCGGGCAGAACATCACCGAGCAGGTGGATGTGTATGCATTCGGCATCCTGCTATTCGAGTTGTTGACCGGGGTGAAGCCGATCGAGGCCGACACCGTGGAGCGGATCTTCTACAGTATTTTGAACGAGCCGCTGCGCCTCGAGCCGCTGACGCAGGCGGGCGCGCCGGAATGCGTTCGCGAGTTGATCGCGCGATGCACAGCCAATAATCCGTCCGAGCGGCCGCGCGGGTTCGGGCCGGTCTGCG
>CAYMHP010000137.1:12767-14706 GCA_964390225.1 uncultured Solibacteraceae bacterium | reverse complement strand
AATTTCTGTCAGATGGGCGAAACCGGCCCGTGCGGGCCGTGCTCGGAGATTCATTACGACCTGGGCGTCGAGGCCGCCGAACCGGGCCGCGAGCAGGAAGAATTCCCCAGCGATGCCGGCGGACGCTTCGTCGAGATCTGGAATCTCGTCTTCATGCAGTACGACCGCGATTCCAACGGCGTACTCACGCCTCTGCCCCGGCCCTCCATCGATACCGGTATGGGCCTCGAGCGCATCGCCGCAGTGCTGCAGGGCAAGATTTCCAATTACGATACGGACCTGATCTACCCGATCAACGAGAAGGCCGCGGACCTGTTCGGCGTCACTCCTGGCTCGGACGCGCGGGTCGATACCGCGTTGCGCATCGCCGCCGATCACTCGCGCGCGGCGGCGTTTCTGATTCACGATGGCGTGCTGCCCTCGAACGACGGGCGCGGGTACGTTCTGCGCAAGATCATGCGCCGCGCCATGCGGAACGCTCGCCTGGTGGGCGTGGAAGAGCCGTTCCTATACAAGCTGACGGGCTTTGTGGCCGACCTGATGAGCCCCGCGTATCCCGAAATGCTCGAGAGCGTCCAGCGCGTGGCCCGCGTCGTCAAGGACGAAGAGCACCGCTACGCTACGACATTCCTGGTGGCCGAGAAAGTCTTTAATGAAGCCATCCAGTCGCTCGACGGCTATCTCATTCCGGGCGCGGTCTCCTTCAAGCTCTACGATACCTACGGCCTGGCGCTCGACGAGCAGGAGGATATGGCGCGCGAACATGACCTTGCCATTGACCGCGACGGCTTCGACCGTGAAATGGCCCAGCAGCGGGAACGCGCGCGGGCCAGTTGGAAGGGCGCCGAAAAGGGCGCTGTCGTCCCCGCCTATCAGAAACTGCTGGAACAGGGACGCACGAAGTTTCTCGGATACAACGAGCTCCAAGCCACCTCGCGCGTCATCGGACTGCTGGTGAATCGCGAATTGGTCGATGAGGTCTCCGCGGGTGAAACGGCGGAGCTGGTTTTCGATCAAACTCCGTTCTATGCCGAGGCCGGAGGCCAGGTCGGCGACCGCGGCGAACTGTATTCGGCCTCCGAAGACAAAGTGGCGGACGTGCTGACGGCCTTCGCCGGCGTTCCTGGCCTGACAGTCCACCGCATCGTCGCGCACGCGCCCATCCGCACGGGAGATGTGCTGTCCGCGCGCGTGGCCGAGCGCCCGCGAGACTCCACTCGCCGCAACCACACGGCCACGCATCTCCTCCACGCATCACTGCGGCAGGTGCTGGGCAAACACGTCAAACAGGCCGGCAGCGTGGTGGAACCCGGCCGCCTGCGGTTCGATTTCACCCACTACGCCGCGATGGACCGCGCCGAGATCGAGGAGGTCGAACGCCTGATGAATGAGCAGATCTTGCGCAACACGTCGGTCGAGACGAACGTGATGCCGCTCGATCAGGCGATCTCTACCGGCGCCATGGCCCTGTTCGGCGAGAAGTATGGCGAGCAGGTTCGGGTGGTAACCGTACCGGACTTCAGCCGCGAGCTGTGCGGCGGTACACACGTTCACCGTACCGGCGATATCGGCGTCTGCAAAATCATCTACGAGGGGAGTATCTCGGCGGGCGTGCGGCGCATCGAAGCAATCACCGGCGAAGCGGCTTTGCGCCAGTTTCAAGAATCGACCGATGCCTTGCGCCGCGTCGCGGAAATCGTTAAAGCCTCGGAACCCGAGTTGATCGATCATGTGGAAAAGCTGATCGCCACCGAGAGGTCGCTAAAGCGGGAATTGGAGCAGTTGAAAGGCCGGCTGGCGCAATCGGCAGTCGGTTCCATCGAGGCGCAGGCGCGCATCCTGACCGATGAGCCAGCAAAAGCGCGTGCCGATCAAACGTTGGCGCGTAAGTACGGACTGACCTGGCGCATTTACAATACTGCTACGGGAGCCATGAGAA
>CAYMHP010000137.1:0-12757 GCA_964390225.1 uncultured Solibacteraceae bacterium | reverse complement strand
CGCACCATCAAAGATGTCAAAGTCGTCGCCGTGCAGGTGGATGGCATGGACCGGCAGCAAATGCGCGCGCTGGCAGACTCGCTGCGCAACAAGTGGAAGACCGGCGTGGTGGTGCTGGCTTCGGCGGAAGACTCCAATGTGTCGATTGTCTCCGCGGTGACGAAGGACCTCACCGGCAAGGTGCATGCGGGAAAGTTGGTGGGTAGCGTCGCGCAGGCTGCGGGAGGAAAAGGTGGCGGTCGCCCGGATATGGCCGAAGGCGGCGGCAAGGACCCGGCTGCGCTGCCCGGCGCGCTCGAAGCCGTTTACCGCGACGTAGAGAGCAAGTTGTGACCGAATCGGTTGACGCGCTAGTGGTAGGCGCCGGGCCCACGGGGCTGGCTTGTGGAATCGAACTGCAGAATCGCGGGGTAAAGACGGTCCTGGTGGAAAAGGGTTGCGTGGTCAATTCCATTTATCACTACCCCACCCACATGACGTTTTTCACTACGCCGGAGCTGCTCGAAATCGGTAATATCCCGATGACGAGTCTAAACGACAAACCCAACCGGACGGAGGCGCTGAAATACTACCGGAGAGTGGCGGAGCATTTTCATCTCGACGTTCGGCAATACGAACGTGTCGAACGGATCGGCGGGGAAGACATGGCTTTCCAGGTCTTCACGACCGACCGGCGCGGCTGCCAGCACGTGTACCAGGCCCGAAAGATCGTGCTGGCTACAGGTTACTACGATGTACCCAACATGCTGAACGTGCCCGGCGAAGATCTGCCTAAGGTGTTGCATTACTACAAGGAGCCGCATCCCTACTACAACCATGACGTTGTGGTGATCGGCGCCAAGAACTCGGCCGCCATCGCCGCGCTCGAACTTTGGTGGACCGGTGCGCGCGTCACGCTCATCCATCGCGGTGGGAAAATCTCGGATTCGGTGAAGTATTGGATCAAGCCAAATATCGAAAACCGCATCAAAAACGGAGAGATTCCGGCATATTTTCATTCGCATGTGAGCGAGATCGGGATCGACTATGTCCGAATCGCGACACCAACTGGTGAAATTTCCATCAAGAATGACTTCGTTTTTGCACTCATCGGCTACCAGCCGGACCTCAAATTCCTGAATTCAACAGGGATAACCCTCGAGCCGGAAAGCTTGCGGCCGCGCACCGCGCCGGACACCCTGGAAAGCGAGAGACAGGGGATTTACCTAGCCGGGGTAATTGTCGCGGGTATGCATACGAACGAAATATTCATCGAAAACGGCCGCTTTCACGGCCGCCTGATTGCGCAATCCATCGCAGCCAAGTTACTAATTCAGTGATATTTATGCCCTAAAACGAGGCCGAATTCCTCCCGCTATAAAGTGTTTCCACCAGTACAGTCCTAGTAACTTTGGTACCTAGACGGACTGAAACTTTAGTGGGATATTTTGTATCAAACAGTCTGAAGGGAGCCCGACTATGCTTCAGTTCGTTCTGAATACGGTTTTCGGATGTTCACACCGGCGCACCACGTTCCCGCTCACTCCCGCTAGAAAGAGAGCAGGAGTTCAGGCTCCTGGTACGGCGCGGTTTGGCATGTACGTAACCTGCCTGGATTGTGGCAAAGAACTGGCCTACAACTGGGACGAGATGCGTATGGGCAAGCCGGTGGCCGACGACGGCCCGGCCGCTGAGGCGCAACCGAGCTTCCGCTGATCCAAGTCACTTTATCAATAGGTGATATCGCCTAGCAGCACGGGCCTATGCGCGCCTGTGGCCGAAGGCAGGTTGGACGGCTGCCGCCTCCAGGTCTGGTAAGCCAGCACGGCGAATGCGATCGCTTCCTTCGCATCGGGCGAGATGCCATAATTGGCGGAATTCCCGACAGTAACGCCTGGCAGAAACGCTGAAATCTCCGACATTAGCTCGGTGTTGTGGACGCCTCCGCCGGAGACAATCAAATCGGCCTCCCGGACGCCTGCCTGGCGGATTCCACCCGCGATGGTGGCCGCCGTCAGGGCCGTGGCGGTCGCGATTAAATCGGGAAAATCAGATTTGAATTTCTTTACCCGCGACACAAATTCGGCGCCGTATTGTTCGCGGCCCGTGCTTTTGGGCGGCTTGCGCCGGAAGTAGGGGTCGCCGAGCAAGTCGTCCAGAAGCCGGCGATTGATTCGCCCGGAGGCCGCGATCTTTCCGCCGCGATCGTAGGGCTGTTTCCCGCGCGTGTATTCGCGCGTGAGCGCGTCGACCACCATGTTGCCCGGCCCGGTATCGAACGCGATCACTTGTGCGGGGCGAGCGCCGGCGGGAATGACGGTAATGTTGGCAATGCCGCCGATATTCAACGCGACGCGCGTACGCTTCCGATGCCGGAAGAGCAGGTAATCGACATAAGGCACGAGCGGCGCCCCTTCGCCTCCCGCGGCGATATCGCGCGAGCGGAAATTCGAGACCACGGGGACACCGGTGCGCTCCGCAATGACGGCGGCCTCACCGATCTGCAGCGTATGCGCCCGGCCCTGGTGATAGATGGTCTGGCCGTGGCAGCCGATGAGTTCGACCGGACCGAACCGGCGCAGGGCGGCCAGAACCGCGCGCGCGTACAATTCGCCCAATTCAAAGTTGAGCTGAGAAATTCGCGCCGCATCCAAGGGCCCGAGTAGCGCCGCACGGATGGCCTCGGAATAAGCTTCAGACCGGAAGCCAATGGTCTCGACGCGCCGGCCCCTGATCTCGCAGATCGCCACGTCAATGCCGTCGAGTGACGTGCCGCTCATCACTCCGGCCACCCTCACGAGCGTTTCAGCTCCTGCTGTAGTTCGCTGAGAAGCTGCAGCGCTTCAATCGGGCGCAGCTCGTCGATGTTCAACGCGCGGATTCGTTCCGCGAGGCTGTAGCCGACCGGCTCGAAGAGCTGGATCTGCATGGGGGCGGCACTCGCGCCGGCTTCCGATGAAGCAAGCTCGCCGGTCACTTCATGCTCGGTGCGCTCGTGCAGCTTCAGCACTTCGCGGGCTCGTTCGATCACGTTCAGGGGCAGGCCGGCGAGCCGCGCCACCTCGATCCCGTAGCTGCGATCGGCGCGGCCCGGCTCCACGCGGCGCAGAAAGATGATGTGGTCTCCGGCTTCTTTGACGGAGACCTTCAGATTCCGCACTCCTTCGAGTTGCTCGGCAAGCTCGGTGAGTTCGTGATAGTGCGTGGCGAACAGCGTCTTGGCGCGCGTGGTGGTGTGGATGTGCTCGACCACTGCCCAGGCGAGCGCGAGGCCGTCGTAAGTGGCTGTGCCGCGCCCGATTTCGTCCAGCACGATGAAGCTGCGCCGGGTCGCGGTATTCAGAATGACGGCGGTTTCGGTCATCTCGAGCATGAATGTAGAGCGGCCGCGCGAGAGATTATCGGAAGCGCCGATGCGCGTGAAGATGCGATCGATCAGCGGCAGATGTGCCGATTCGGCGGGCACGAACGAGCCCATCTGCGCCAGGATGGCGATGAGCGCGGCTTGCCTCAGATACGTGGACTTGCCGCCCATATTCGGCCCCGTGATGATGGCGATCAGGTCGGTTGTGTCGTTCAGGAACAGATCATTCGGTATGAACCGGCCGGCTTCCTGTTCGGCCAGCTTCTCGATCACGGGATGCCGCCCGGCCATGATCCGCATTTCGCCGTCTTCGGAAAAAACGGGACGCTGATACCGGTTCTCCGCCGCCACCTGCGCCAGCGTGGCAGTGACATCGAGTTCCGCGATCGCGCCGGCCGAGGCACGGATGCACTGGGCTTCGGCCGCTGTGGCCGCGCGCACCTGGGCAAACAGCTCTTTTTCGAGCGTCAGGATCTTTTCGTCGGCGTCGAGTACCTTCCGCTCGTAATCCTTCAACTCCGGCGTAGTGAACCGCTCCGCGCCGGCCAAGGTTTGCTTGCGCTCGTAATCGGAGGGCGCCAGGTGCAGGTTCGCCTTCGTGATCTCGATGTAATACCCGAAGACGTTGTTGAACCTCACCTTTAACGATTGAATGCCGGTGCGCTGGCGCTCGCGCGCTTCGATCTGGGCGATGTACTGGCGGCCGTTGGCGCTGAGGTCGCGCAATTCGTCGAGCTCCGGGTGAAAGCCCGCGCGGATGGTGTTGCCGTCGGCGATGTTGAGCGGCGGCTCATCCGAGATCGCTTCCAAAATTCGCTTGGTTACATCCGGCAGCTCATCGAGGCGATCGTGTAATGCTCGCAGCCGCGCGGCCTGCTGCGTGTCGAAGCAGCGCTTGAGCTCGGGAATTTTTTCGAGCGAGCGCCCCAGAGCCAGCACTTCACGGGGCCCGGCCGAGCCGAGCGTGACCTTGGCCAGCAGCCGTTCGATATCGAGAATGCCCGCGAGCTGCTTGCGCAGCTCGGCCCGCAAAATGGTCTGCTGCGCCAGTTCGCCGACCGCATCGAGGCGCTGTTCGACCTCCGCACGGTCCATCGACGGGCGGAGCAGCCGCTGCCGCAACAACCGCCCACCCATCCCGGTTTGGGTCTGATCGAGCACCGCGAGCATGGTGGCGGCAGTCTGTGGGCCGCCGAGATCCGCCGCGAAAAGCGGCTCAATGAGCTCGAGATTGCGCACGGTGACTGCGTCGAGCACCATGAAATCGGCACGATCGTAGAACGTGGGCCGGTCAAGGTGATCGAGCGCGGCCCGCTGCGTGTCGCGCAAGTAGTGCAGGATGGCGCCCGCCGCCCCGACCGCGGCGAACCGATTGGCGAGACCGCACCCATCGAGCGACAGCAGCTTGAAGTGGTCGCGCAGCGTGCGGTCCGCGTAGTCGTGGCTGAAGATCCACTCTTCGAGCTCCGTGCGAACAAAGTGCGGGCCGGCGCGCTCCTCCCCGCTAAGCAGAGGCAGGTCGGCCGGGAAGAGCACTTCGCGCGCGCCGAGGTGCTCGAGCGCCCCGGCAACTTCGGCGGGTTCCAACTCCGTGACGCGGAATTCGCCGGTGGAGATATCCACGTGCGCGACGGCGGAGCGCGCGCCGGCGCGCGCCACGGCCGCAAGGTAGTTGTTCTGCCGCGGCCCTACGAGGCTCGCGTCCATGGCCGTGCCGGGCGTGACGATCCGCGTGATTTCACGCTTCACCAGCTTCTTGGCAAAGCGCGGGTCTTCCATCTGATCGCAGATCGCGACGCGGTATCCCTTCTGAATGAGGCGTGCGATGTATCCCTCGGCAGCGTGGTAAGGCACGCCGCACATGGGGATCGCCATTCCTTTTTCTTTGTTGCGGGCCGTCAGCGTGATTTCCAGCTCGCGGGCCGCAACCACGGCATCTTCGAAGAACAACTCGTAGAAATCGCCGAGGCGGAACAGCAGGAGCGCGTTTGGGACTTGTTGCTTGATGCTGTTGTACTGCCGCATGAGCGGCGTGGAGGCATCAGACGACATTGTTCCGTGGCCGGAGGCGCGGGTGTGGGGCGACCCGCGCGGACTTCGGGGCGCGTTTCCGTTTACGCGTAGATGCCTCGCAGCTTGATCGCAAAAGCGACGCGATCGAGGGCTAGCATATAGGCAGCCGTGCGGTTGTTGGCGCCGTGCGTGTCGGCGTAGTGCACCACCGCGTCGAAGCTCTCGACCATGATCTCCTCGAGACGCTGGTTGACGAGTTGCTCGTTCCAGAAGAAGCCCTGCCGGTCCTGCACCCATTCGAAGTAGGAAACGGTGACGCCGCCGGCGTTCGCCAGAATATCCGGAATGACGAAGACTTTCTTCTCAGCCAGGATCTCGTCGGCCAGGGGAGTTGTGGGGCCGTTGGCGCCCTCGCAGAGAATCTTGCAGCGCAGTTTGTCGGCGTTTGAAGACGTAATCACGTTTTCCGTGGCGGCGGGGAGAAGCACATCGCATTCCAGGAACATGGCTTCCTGCCGGTCGATATCCTCGCCGCCAGGAAATCCGGTGATCGAGCCGGTTTCCTTGCGGTGCTTCTGGAGCGCGGCGATATCGAGCCCGCCAGGATTGTAAACGGCGCCATCGTACTCGATGATGCAGATGATCTTGAACCCTTTGGCAGTCATGAGGCGAGCCGCCATACCGCCCACGTTGCCGAAGCCTTGAATGACGACGCGGCAGGTCTCCGGCGTCAAGCCGAAGCGCTCCAGCGCCTTGAGAGTGACGATCATGCAGCCGCGTCCCGTCGCTTCCGGCCGCCCGCGCGAGCCGCCGAGCGCGAGCGGCTTGCCGGTGACGACAGCCGTGACAGTGTGGCGCGCGTGCATGGAATAGGTGTCCATGATCCACGCCATGATCTTCTCGTTCGTGTTGACGTCGGGCGCGGGGACGTCCCGCTCCGGCCCGATGAAATCGATGATTTCAGCGGCGTACCGGCGCGTCAGTTTCTCCAGTTCCGCATCGGAAAGCACGTTGGGGTCGCAGATGACTCCGCCTTTGCCGCCGCCGAACGGGATGTTCACGACCGCGCATTTCCACGTCATCCAGGAGGCGAGAGCGCGCACTTCGTCGAGCGTCACATCGGGCGCAAACCGGATGCCGCCTTTGGCCGGACCCCGGGCGATGGAGTGCTGCACGCGATATCCCGTGAACACTTCCAGGCGCCCGTCGTCGAGCTGCACCGGGATGTGAACGGTGATCTCCTTCGCCGGAGCTTTCAAGACCTTGCACATGCCGTCATCGAGATTGAGGCGGCTGGCGGCCTCGTCAAAGCGCGCGGCTGCGGCGAGCCACGGGTTTTTTTCGTCGTCTATGGAGATGGAAGCCGGTGAGATCAACGTGGACAAGATTACGCCTCCGGTTTCATTATGACAGCTAGGTTGCAGGGACGGCGCGGATTGCCGTGCTAGACGTGGCGAATTCGAACGGCTTTACCCGCCCAGCGCTTCAATCGCTTTGAGAATCACCGGGTCGCGCTGAGCTTCCACCTGGTCGCCCTTCTCGACCCCCAATGCCTGGTTAAAGATCTCGGTTTTCAGACGGTTCTCGACAAACTCGCGCTCGGCGGACCATTCGCTGACGCCGGGTTGGATACTTCGCTCCGAAAGCCAGACCTGGAATTCATCGACGAGTTGCGGCGTCACTTCGAAATCGTCGGTCACTTTGTGCTTGGAAAGATATTCGGTGGCGAAGTTGGTGAACGAGCCGGTGGCTTCGAGCACGGTCCGGAGCCGATTCATCGCTGGGGGATACACCACGATATCCGGCTGGATGCCGCCGCCTCCGAGCACCAGCCGGCCCTTGTCGGTGTGGAATTCCTTCGAGCCGTTCGGGTGCGCGGTGGTGGCGGCGAGCTCGAATTGCGCGGCATCGAGCGGCTTCTGAATGGACCGGCCACTGGGTGTGTAATAGAGGGCCGTGGTCAGCGCCAACCCCGTGTTCTCGCTCAGCGGATAGACAGTCTGCACGAGCCCCTTGCCGAAGCTCGGAACGCCGAGCACGGTGGCCCGGTCATGGTCCTGCATCGCGCCCGTCACGATTTCGGAAGCACTGGCGGTCTTCTCGTTGATCAGGATGGCCAGCTTGAATTTGTAGGGCTGCGCGGTCGAGGGAACGGTTTCGGTGTGCTCCGCCACTTTGCGGCCGCGCACGGTGACGATGCTCTGATCCGGATTCAGGAACATCGAGGCGGTTTGAATCGCAGCGGTCACCAGGCCGCCGGGATTGTTCCGCAAGTCGAGCACCAGGCCGCTCAAGCGATTGCCGCCGAGTTTCTCGATCCCCTGCTTGATCTGCTCGGAAGTACTTTCTTCAAAGCTGGCCACCCGAATGTAGCCGACACCTGCAGCGACGAAGAAGGCGCGTTCGACGCTGGGCTGCTGCAGCTCTTCGGGCGTCATTACGAAATGCATCATCTTGGCGGAGCCAGGGCGCTTCACTTCGAGCTGCGCCTGCATCTGACGGGCTTGGGACAGCAGTTGCGTGAGCTGTTCGAGATCGAGCCGGCTGATCTGGTAGCCGTTAATTCCGAGGATCTCATCGCCGGGCGCGAGTCCCGCCTTGGCAGAGGGCGTTCCGGGAAGCGTCTGCAGCACGATGACGCGGCCGGGTAGCAGCGATACGACTGTGCCGAAACCTTTTTGTGTGGAGGTCTCCAGCTTCTGCAGTTGCTCAAACTGGCCAGGATCGAAAAAGACGGAATGCGGATCGAGCTTGCGCAGCAGGCCGGGAATCGCGCCCTGGTAGAACGCCTGGTCGGATGCGACCGGATCCGCATTGTTCTGCTGCACGGCCACGTACGCATCGATAATGCTCTTCATCCCGGCATCGAGATCATCGCCGCCGGCGCAAAGCGCCGCCGTCGAGACGAGCAGCAGAGATGCCGTGAGGCGCAACATCAATCGGGCCAGATTCCGGCGATATCCACTTGGACGGAGGGGAAGTGTTTTGGTCTCAGCGTGCCTTCGGCGAGAATCGCCGAGCGGCGCAGCTTTCCATCCTCGAGGTACAGCACCTCCACCGTAGCGGCTTCCGGGCTGACCAGCCAGACTTCCGCAACGCCGATGCTCTCGTAATCGCGGAGCTTGTCGTCAGTCATGCGGCGTGTTTCGGAGGGGGAGAGGACTTCGATCGCGAGTTGAGGGGCGGAATGGAAGTAGCCCTCGATCTCGACAAGACCTGCTTTTTCAAAGACTGCCACGTCCGGCTCGCGGCAAGTGAGCGGTTGCTTCCGAATCACCAGCCCGAAACTACCCGCGAACACCTCAAATTGGGCTTGGTCCAGCTGGCGTTGAAGAGATGCCATCAGGCGCGACACTACTCGGACATGACGTGCTTTGTTAGGAGGCATAATCCGGATTTCGCCATTGACGACCTCTTCGCGGCCCTCTTCGACAATGGGCATCCTAAGCCACTCTTCATAACTGACTGTGCGGGTTTTGGGGAGGCTGGCCATCCCTTATTGATTCATTTTATCGCGCGGAGCGGCTGAAGCCCGGGGGCGTCACCGCGTGAACTTCGTGGCTTTTTTGCGCCGGTCGCGGGCAATCGCCAGCTCAATGAGCTGATCGATCAGCGCCGGGAAACCGATGCCGCTGTGCTCCCACATCTTGGGGTACATGCTGATGGAGGTGAATCCCGGGATGGTGTTGATCTCGTTGATGTACAGGCGATCGGTGGCGGCCTCGAGCAAAAAGTCGACACGGCCCATGCCTTCGCACTCGACCGCGCGATAACAGCCGACGGCGAGCGCGCGGAGTTCCTCGGTTTTCTCGTGAGACAGCTCGGCCGGAACCTTGGTCTTGGCGCTGTTCAGCAGGTACTTGTCTTCGTAGTCGTAGAAATCGCGCGAGGGCAGGATCTCGCAGGGCAGGGAAGCCACGGGGGCCTCGTTGCCGAGAACCGCGCATTCCAGCTCGCGGCCCTCGATGCCGCGTTCGATGATGATCTTGCGGTCGTACTCGGCCGCCAGCTGTACTGCGGCTTCGAGCTGCTCGCGGTTGCGCGCCTTCGAGATGCCCACGGACGAGCCAAGGTTCGCCGGCTTGACGAACAAAGGAAACGGCAGACGATCGCAGATACCATCGAGCTCCGGGTTTTCCCGCGTGACAGCAACGTAGTCTACCACCGGCAACATCCGTGAGATGCAGACACGTTTCATCATCTCCTTGTCCATCGAAACGGACGAGGCCAGCACGCCGGCGCCCACGTACGGCAAACCGGCGAGTTCGAGCAGTCCCTGAATCGTGCCGTCTTCGCCGAACGTGCCGTGCAGGACGGGGAAGACCACGTCGATATCGGGCTGCGCGCCGGGCTCGGGAAGAATCGGCCCCGGGCTCCACTTTCCCTCTTTGTCGATGAAGTATTCGATCTGCTCGTATTTGGCGGGGTCCATCGCCGCCAGGATCGCCTTGGCGGAGCGTATCGAGATTTCGTGCTCTCCGCTGCGGCCGCCGTAAAGGACCGCTACCCGTAATTTCATAGGATTCGTTTTCCGAGCGCCGACATCACCAGTTCCACCGCGAGGTCCGCGGTGCGGTTCACCTCGTCGATAACCGGGTTCACCTCCACGATCTCCATGGAGAGCATCTTGCCCGAATCGCAGATCATTTCCATTGCCAAATGCGCCTCGCGGTATGTGGCGCCCCCGCGCACCGGAGTGCCGACGCCGGGGGCGTCCTGCGGGTCGACGAAATCCATATCCACCGAGAGGTGGAATCCCGCGGTGCCGTCGGATGCAATGCGGAGGGCCTCCTCCATGACTGCCCGCAGCCCGCGCTCGTCGATGTCGCGCATCGTAAACGCGCGAATGCCCGAGTCGCGCACGTGCGGCTTTTCGAGTTCATCCACATCGCGGAGCCCGATGACGACCGCGTTGCGGGGCGCGACCTTAGGCGCATATCCCATAAGGTGGGTCAGCTCTCGCGGACCGAGCCCCAGAACGCACGCTAGTGGCATGCCGTGCACGTTGCCGCTGGGGCTCGTCTCCGGTGTGTTCATGTCTGCGTGCGCGTCCAGCCAGATCAAACCGATCTTCTGGCTGTCCTCGCGCAAGCTGAAGTGCTGCGACACCCCGGCCACGGTTCCAATCGCGATGGAATGATCTCCGCCCAAAGCCACAGGCACCCGCTCGCGCGTGAGGGCTTTATCCACCATCAGAGCGAGCCGTTTGCAAGTGGAGGCGATTTGCGGCAGGTACTTGGCCTGGGTGTTGCCCTCGGGCGCCGTTTCGGCTTGCGCGACTTCCACATTACCGAGGTCCTCTACGTCATAGCCGAGCGTGGCGAGGCGGGCATTCAGATTCGCGACACGCATCGCCGATGGACCCATGTCGACACCGCGGCGGCCTTGTCCCAGGTCGAGTGGCGCGCCGATGATGGCGATATGCGAGTGCGGCATCTGTCAGAAGTCGGCGTTGCCGGGCGTCCGGGGGAAGGGGATGACATCGCGGATGTTCTTCATCCCGGTGAGGTACATCATCATTCGCTCGAAGCCCATCCCGAAACCGGCGTGCTCCACGCCGCCGAACCGGCGGAGTTCCAGGTACCACCAGTAGGCCTCTTCGCGCATGCCCATGGCGGCGTGATCGCGGATGCGCTGCTGCAGCAAGTCGTGGCGTTCCTCGCGCTGGCTGCCACCGATGATCTCGCCGATGCGCGGCACCAGCACGTCCATGGCTGCGACGGTTTTGCCATCGTCGTTGCTTCGCATGTAGAAAGCCTTGATTTGGCGAGGATAGTCCCGGACAATCACCGGCTTTTTGAAAAGCTCCTCGGTGAGGTAGCGCTCGTGCTCGCTCTGCAGGTCGGAGCCCCAGTCGGTAGGGAATTCCCAGTTGCGGCCGGCCTTCTGCAGCAGTGCGATGGCTTCGGTATAGGTCATCCGTTCGAAGCTGCCGGCGAGGATGCCTTCGAGATTGTGGAACAGGTCGGGCTCGTACCACTTGCTCAGGAATTCGAGATCCGGGCGGCAATCGGCAAGGACCTGCTCGACCAGGCTCTTGAGAAAGGACTCGGCCACATCCTGGTCGTCTTTGAGGTCGCAGAACGCCATCTCCGGCTCCACCATGTAGAACTCGGCCAGGTGGCGCGGGGTGTTCGAGTTCTCCGCGCGGAAGGTGGGGCCGAACGTGTAGACGTTGGCAAATGCCAGCGCCAGGATTTCGGCTTCGAGTTGGCCACTCACGGTGAGGAACGTGGGGCGGCCGAAGAAATCCTGCTCGAACTCGGGCGGCTTGCCGCTTCGGCCCACGTGCTCGAGATCGAGCGCCGTCACCTGGAACATCGCGCCTGCCCCTTCGGCATCGGATGAGGAAATGATGGGCGCGTGGATGTAGATGAACCCGCGGTCCTGGAAAAATTTGTGGATCGCGCGGGCGAGCGCGTTGCGCACCCGAAAGACCGCGCCGAAGGTGTTGCTCCGCGCGCGAAGGTGACCTAGCGGACGCAGCGTTTCCAGGTTGTGCTTTTTCTTCTGGAGTGGGTATTCCTCGGGATTAGCCGCGCCGTGCACGACGACACTCCGGGCCTTCACCTCGACCGCCTGGCCCTTTCCCGGAGAAGCCACCAGTTCGCCCTCCACGCTGAGCGATGCTCCCGTCGTGATACTGGCGATCACTTGCGGCGGAGCCACGCCTTCGTCGATGACGATCTGCAGGTCGGTGGGAGAAGAGCCATCGTTCAACTGAACGAAGTGGACATTCTTGCCGTCGCGCCGCGTCTTTACCCAGCCGCGCGCCGTTACGGGAGTGCCCGGAGCGCCCCGCAGCAGATCGCGTACGTAGCTGCCGGGAAGAATCACTGCTCGGGTTCCTGCTCTTCGAGGCGGTCGAAGATTTGCTTCACGCATTCCAGGGGGTTGGAAACCTCCGGGCGTTCCTTCAACTCGAGCAGCAGCGGATACTGCAT
This sequence comes from uncultured Solibacteraceae bacterium, assembly GCA_964390225.1. GTDB lineage: Bacteria > Acidobacteriota > Terriglobia > Bryobacterales > Bryobacteraceae > PSRJ01. Next base: position 457 of record CAYMHP010000137.1, on the reverse strand, counting down.
TGGACGGCTGCGCAGCAGTTGCATAGTGCGCCGCCAGTTGATGGTCCCGCCTTCGGAGAGGAACGGGAACAGGTGGATGTCGTCCTTGCCGTTGTTATCGTGAATGTGCGTCGAGCGGATGCGCTCTTTCATCAAGTCGAATGCCGTCTCGACGCCTTCGTTGAGGTTGGCGTGCCCCGTATCGAACACGAAATTCAGACCAATGTGAGTCAGCTCGATAAATTGCAGGAGGCGTTCCGCGCTGGAAAGTTCGTTGGGAATGTTCTCCAGCAGAATCTCGACACCACGCTGCCGCGCGAATAAACTCAGCTCTTCGAGCGCGCTGAAGGCTGCGTCGAATTTACGCATGTCGAATTCCTCGCCGCTGACACCTATGTGCTGGATCAGGTATTGGAACGGGATGACCTCCGACATTTCCAGCGCCCGCTTGATCTCGTCGACGGACTTCAGCCGCTGC
>CAYMHP010000136.1:0-14716 GCA_964390225.1 uncultured Solibacteraceae bacterium | reverse complement strand
AACGCGCAAGGATACAGCATGGTGCTGTGGGACCGCACGTTCCAGGAAGTGGCGGCGAGTTTCCCGGACGTCGAGACGGAATCGCTCCTTGTGGATGCCGCCGCAATGAACTTCGTCCGGCGCCCCCAGAGTTTCGATGTGGTGGTGGGGTCTAACCTGTTCTGCGATATCCTCAGCGATCTCGCGGCGGCGATCATCGGCAGCATGGGACTCGCGGCCAGCGCCAACCTCGACCCCGAGCGCCGGTTCCCCTCGATGTTCGAGCCGGTGCACGGCTCAGCTCCGGACATCGCGGGGAAGGGAATCGTGAACCCATTGGCCACAATGTTATCGGCGGCCATGATGCTCGACCATCTCGAGATGGGCGAAGCGGCTGCCGCCGTGAATGCCGCCGTGGCCGGCGTGCTGGCAGAAGGCAAGGTGCGCACGCCCGATCTCGGCGGCAAAAGCAGCACGGAAGACGTGACCGCGGCCGTGTTGGAGAAACTGCGTTAGTGGAGCGCACCGGCCGGCATGCGTTCCTGGTCGCGGCGGGAATCCTGCTCAGCCGGTTGGTTGGACTCGTCCGGCAAAGCGTTTTCAACCACTACTTCGGCCTTTCCGACGCCGCTGACGCGTTCAACGCAGCGTTCCGCATCCCGAATTTTCTGCAGAACCTGTTTGGCGAAGGTGTCCTTTCCGCATCTTTTATCCCAGTCTATGCGCGGCTGCTGGCCGAGCGCGACGAGGAGCAGGCCGGCAAAGTCGCGGGCGCGGTGGGGACGATTCTGGCGTTCACTACGTCGCTGCTGGTGTTGCTCGGCGTGCTCGCCACACCCTACCTGATCGATGCGATTGCGCCCGGATTCCACGGAGCGAAACGCGAACTGACGATCCGCCTGGTGCGGATTCTGTTTCTCGGGGCCGGGTTGCTGGTGCTCTCCGCCTGGTGCCTCGGGATTCTCAACAGCCACCGCAAGTTTTTTCTCTCGTACACGGCGCCGGTGATCTGGAACCTGGCGATGATCGCCACGCTGGTCGCGTTCGGACAGAGGTCGCAGGAATCGCTCGCAGTCACGCTGGCCTGGGGATCGGTCGTCGGCAGCGCGCTGCAGTTCGGCGTGCAATTGCCGGTAGTCATGCGGCTGGCGCGCCGGTTGAAGCCGCGGCTCGCGGCGGGGTCGGCGCACGTCCGGGAAGTGCTGCGCAATTTCGGCCCGGTGTTCGTCAGCCGCGGGGTGGTGCAGATCAGCGCCTATGTGGACGCGCTGCTGGCCAGCCTGCTCCCGACCGGGGCCGTTGCTGGCCTGAGCAACGCGCAGTTGCTGTACACGCTGCCGGTAAGCCTGTTCGGCATGTCGATTTCGGCCGCCGAGTTGCCCGCCATGTCCAGCGCGCTTGGCGATCAGCAGCAAGTCGCCGGGGTTCTTCGCCAGCGGCTGAACGCCGGGCTGCGGCGGATCGCGTTTTTCGTGGTGCCTTCGGCGATGGCTTTTCTGGCGCTGGGCGATATCGTGACAGCGGCCTTGTTTCAATCGGGCCACTTCCAGCACGCCGATTCGCTCTATGTCTGGGGCATCCTGGCGGGCTCGGCGGTCGGGCTGCTGGCTTCGACCATGGGGAGGCTCTACTCCTCGACGTACTACGCGCTCCGCGATACCCGAACGCCTCTGCGCTACGCTGTGATTCGGGTGGCCTTGACGACGGGGCTCGGGTACGTTGCGGCGATTCACGCCCCGGGGTGGCTCGGGATCGAACAGCGCTGGGGCGCGGCAGGACTCACGGCCTCGGCCGGCCTGGCGGGCTGGGTCGAGTTCACGCTGCTACGCCGCACGCTCAACGCGCGAATCGGACCCACCGGCGTCCCGGCATCGCTGGTAGGAAAACTGTGGCTTTCTGCAGGGCTAGCGGCCGTGGCCGCCTGGGCAGTGAAGTTCGCAATCGGCGTGCAGAACCCGAGGGTCGCGGCAGTGGCGATTTTGGCGCCGTATGGAATGGTCTACTTCGGAACCGCTTTTCTCTTGCGAGTTGAAGAGGGCACAGAAGTGGCGCGCAGGCTGCGGCGGATCACCCCTTCAAGTCCTTAAAGGCCTCTTCGATTTCGCGCTTCGCTTCGGGGCTGGGCACGCACAGGGGAAGCCTCGGCGGGCCGCCGTAATACCCGTTCAGATCCATCGCGTGCTTTAATCCGGGGATTCCATGCCTGGCCAGGGACGCGGAGGCTTTCGCAACGCGCCGCTGCCAATCGCGCGCGGCTTCTTCCTCGCGCGTGCGGTGCGCCTCCCAAATCGCGATCACCGAGTAGGGCGCGGCATTGGCGTAGGCCAGGATCCCGCCGCTCGCACCCAGCAGCAGGGAAGGCCATAGCGTCGAAGCGGAACCTGTCAGCACCTGAAATCCCTCTCGTGCATCCGTAACGTATCGCAAGATCTTTTCGATGTTTCCCGAGCTGTCTTTGATGCCGATGATATTCGGGTGCTCGGAAAGCGCGGCTACCGTCTCCACGGATAGATCGACAGTCATCATCTGCGGCCAGTTATAGAGCAGGATCGGGATGCGCGCCTGGTCGGCCACGGCCCGGAAAAACACGGTCTGCGATTCCGGCCGGAGCATCTGGTTTTTGTAATAGTGCGGCGTGCGGATGAGCGCCGCCTTGTAACCCATTTCGGCGGCTCGGTTGGTCAGGCAGACCGTCTCGCGCACCCCTTCTGCCGCGCTGCCTACAATCAGAAGCTTCTCCGGGGCCGAGTGCTTGGCCACCAGTGCCCAAAGCGAGAGTTTCTCTTCTGCGCCCAAGAACACGTCTTCGCCGGTCGAGCCGCAAACCACATATCCCGCAAGGGTCGTCCGGTTCCACTTGTCAATGTTGTGTTGAACCTTGGTGGCGTAGACGTTGCCGTTGTGGTCAAACGGAGTGGTAATCGGTGGGAAGATACCTTGTAGCTTCATCGTGAAAGTTGAACCTTCACGATACCATCAAGTTCGGCGTGAATGACGCCGGAAACCCATGGTCATTTGGTATGCAGCCCGACCACCGCAATCAATTCGTTGAGGTGCTTGCGTGTGGCTTCCACCTGGTCCCCCATGGCGGAAGCTACTTGGGCCGTCTCATGCGCGTTGGCGGCGTTGTTTTGGGTGACCATTTCTATACGCGCGATGGCCTGGCTGACGTGGCTCACGCCGCGAGCCTGTTCCTGGCTACTGATCGCGATCTGGCTCACCATCTCGCTCCCCTTTGCGATTCTTTCGGACACTTGTTGAAACGAGGTATACGCCTGGCCGACCAGTTCCACGCCCCGGGCAACATCGGCGATGGTGCGCTCGATAATCTCCGCGCTGCTGCGGGCGGCCTCTGCGGCGCGCTGGGCCAGTGACCGGACTTCATCGGCGACTACGCTAAAGCCCGCCCCGGCCTCTCCTGCCCGCGCGGCTTCCACAGCCGCGTTCAGAGCCAGGATGTTTGTGTGGAACGCAATTTCGTCGATGCTTTTCAGCACACCCGCCACTTGATTGCTCGATTCCGACACCAGGTCCATCGAGGTGGTCAGACCCTCCATCGCCTCGGTCGCGCGCACCACGGTCTGGCGCGCCTCCTGCATCAGACGGTCCGCTTCGCCCGCAAGGCTGGCATTCTGGCCTGCAGTGGCGGAGATCTCGTCCAGCGAGGAAGAGGTCTCCTGGATGCAGGCGGATTGTTCCTCGGCGTCGCGCCGCACCGCCTGGCCGCATTGCGACATCCGCTCGGATGCGTCCGATGCCCCATTGGCCGCCTGCTGGACGCCTTTGATGACCCGCAGTACGGGACCGGTAATGGCGTGCCGGATCGTGAGATTCACGATAACGGCCGCCAGCCCCAGAGTGACCACGAAGACCGCCAATGCCAGCCATCGCTGTTGCATCGAGCGTAGGCAGACTGCGCTCAGCTCCCGGCGCAGGTCGCTCGAGAACTGCTCTTTAGCCCTGGTCACCGCGCTCTTTAGCTCATCAGTTCGTGCGGCGAGCAAGTGCATCTGCTCCTGTGCCTGCGCTGAGAGAGTCAGGGGGCCCGCCAGAACCGAGCCATAGACGGAGCGTGCATCGGTAAGCAATTGTTCCGCCGACACGCTGAGCCGTCTGGCCTCCTCGGCGCGATCGGCCCCTAAACCCGGGATCGTGCTCACGAACCGAAGACACTCGACCAGGTGGCGGCCGTCTTCCCAAGCGCGGTTGAACCCTCCGGCGTCCTGGGTGAGGACGGCTTCGCCAAATCCCTGGACCATTCGTTGAAATGCCGCTTCGGCCTCCTGCGTGCGTTGCGCCGCGGGAAAAATCGCCCCGGACGTCGCCCGGATCGCCCGCTCCGTCTGAACGCTCTGCACCTGTCCAAGCACCGTCGAGCAGACAAAACCCAGCACGAAAACGCCGATGCTCAGCCAGATTTTCGCCGTGATGTTCAGGTCTTTCATGTCGCGGTCTATTTGACGTCTAAGACTTTGACGCCGCCGATGTTGGTCGCGGCGCTCACGTACCCGATGGCGCCGCGAGTATTGGCGACATAGCTGACCACCTCTGCCTCGCTGGCGAGCGCCTTGGGCATCGAACCCTTGCCCGTGAACACCAGACTTCGGTAATAGGTTTCGAGCGCGGCGTCGGTTTTACCGATGTACTGCCGGACGAAGGCCTCGTGCGTCGCGCCCGATTTCAGCAGGACCGGTTCCACATGGCTGCTGATTCCCAGCGAGGTTTTCGTCGCCAGAAAAATCGATTTGAGATCGTCCGCGGAGATCCCGGAGACCGTGAGCGCGGGATTGGCAATCACCCGGATGTCGGCTGCCCAAGCTCCAGCAGCCGCCATCCAGATGGCCGTTCCCGCCGCCATTTTCAGCAAAACTCTCATCGTGCTTTCTCCTTTTGCTCCTCGGCCGAACTAAAAGTTCCAGCCAGTCCGGATCAGCAGAAACTTGGTTCTGGGCTGGAGGCCTTGTGGATTGTCCCGACCGTAAAACCCAGCCGGGTACGCCCAAAGCCCGCCATTCCCGTCCATGAAGTGGCCCTCGATCTTGACGTTCCAGTGGCGGTTCAAATCCACGCGCGCGGCGACGACTTTGTCGTACAGATGCCGGTCCGGCGAATCCTGGCTCGCTGCCTGCACCAGCTCAGGCATCGAACTGACCCACGATATCCCCCAACGGGAGTAATACGTCCCTAATTCGAACCGCTTCGATATTCGGTAGGCTGCCGATGCGTACCATCCACGCACGTCGGTGGTGATTTCAAACATTTCGTTGAAGATGATCTGGTCCCGCCAGTATTTTCGGTATTCGGCTTCGAAGCGCCAGTTGCCCTTCGTGTACTGCCCATAAAACTGGTGCGTCCAGTCTCTTGCCGAATGTTCCTCATAAGCCATGCTGAATGGCTCCATGCCTGGGAACGCGCCCGTCCAGGTCCCTTTGCCCGTGATGTCCTGGCTCATACGCGAGGCGCCGACCAGCAATCCCTCAATTGGCGTCTGCCACCGTAGATCTTGGCCCACTTGCAGCCCGCCGTACGTCGTAAGCCGCCCACCGTTCTCCTGCAGCAGATAGGGATATCCGCCGTACCGGCCGTCGGACCGCTGGCCCGCATAGACCGTGTACGAAAGGCTTCCGAGGCGCTTCAAAGGAATTTCGCCATACACATCACCGCCTTTGTGGCGGATCAGAGCGTCGCGAAGATCAATCGAATAGATCGACTGTGGCAGCAAAGCGAACGTGTGGAGGAATTCCATGTCCTGAGTGTCGCTGTGCAATCCGAATACGGTTTTGACCACCCCTCCACGTATCCCCAGCCAGTCCTTGAACCGGTAGTCGGCCACGGCCCAGTCGAGCTGCGGGTGCCACCTGCCTAACTCGCCTATGTTGCGGATGTAGACCTGAGCGCCGATGCGAAACCGGTCGCCGATCTTGGTGGAGGCATTGAAGCCGGCGTCGGTGAACGCAAAGCTTCCCTTGCTGGTTTGCATCGTGAGGTAGTTGTTTTGGTTGGAGTAGCCAAACCCCTGCGAGACAAATCCGTGAAACTGGACCGGGTGCCCGATGATTTCGACCTGGGCGTCCACCAGCCCCGGAGCGGCAAATAACAGCGCGGCGAGCCCGAATTGTATTTCCTTCACTTTGGTCCTTTCTTCCGGCGCCCTATCGCAGCCGGCAGCCTCACGCGTCGCCCGTCTCTCTCTTGAGGCCACGCTCCCACAAGGTCTATCGGCGGGATCGGGTCCGCCTTTAGTAAGGGCACGGCAACGGCCCGAACCTGGTCGGGCGCCGCCATGAAACCCATCGGGCGAGAGTGGGACCCGCTTTAAGGTGGCTGCGTGTTCCCTCTTGTTACATCGCGGCCATTCGCACGGATTCACTTGGTTTTTTGGTTTATGTTGTAGGGGTGAGTCCTGGCTCTCTTGCCTGGTTGGAACTGCTCGCCCTGTGGGCCGCCTGGTGGTATCCGTTCCTTTTTCGCGCGCCGCACGTGCAGCGGCGCGAATCCATCACCGTGGCCGGTCCTACGCGGATCGGCCTGTTGCTCGAGGTTTTGGCCTTCGCATTCGTGTGGTTTCCGCTGCCCGCGACCCCCCGCACCGGCGTGCCAGTCCTGCTTGGCGGACTGGCGCTGGGCGCCGTGGGAGCGATTCTGGGCTGGAGCGCCGTTAGCCATTTGGGCAAACAGTTTCGGCTCCACGCAGGATTGTACGTCGACCACGAATTAGTGCGCTCCGGCCCATACGCCCTGGTCCGGCACCCCATCTACGCGTCTCTGCTGGTGATGCTTTTGTGTACTGCCCTGTTCCTGGCGTCCTGGCTGCGCACCTTGGTTGCGCTCACGATTTTTCTCGCCGGAACCGAGATCCGGGTGCGCAGTGAAGACAAGCTTCTCGGTTCGCGCTTCGGGAAGGACTTTCAGCAGTATCAGCGGAGGGTGCCGGCCTACGTTCCGTTCGTACGATAGGCCTCGGCCGCGCGCTTCCCCAGACGGATGCAGTCGGGAATACCGATGCCCTCGTAGGCATTGCCTACCAGCGACAGGTTCGGAATCGCGGCGCGGCGCGCTTCGATTTCCGCTAACCGCTGCGGGTGCCCCACCGTGTATTGCGCCATCGATCGCGGCCAACGGAAAATGCGGGCGAACTCCGGCTGTGCGCGGAAGCCGGCGATCTCTCTCAGTTCTCCCAGTACGGTCGCGGTGACGGCCTCGTCCGACTCATCGAGCACGCCAGGGTCATCCATGCCGCCCAGGAAGCAGCGCGCCACGATTTTGCCTTCGGGCACCCGGTAAGGAAACTTCGCTCCCACCCAGGTGCACGCCATCAACCGGCGGCGCTCTTTCTTAGGCACCAGGAAGCCGTGCCCGTCGGGAGGTTGCGGGATGGATTTCGCGTCGAAGCCGAGGGCCACGGTCATCGACGAGCTGTACGCCACGCCGCTCAGCAACTCCGCCAGCCGTGCGTCCACGTTGCGCAACAATACCCCGCCACTGTATGCCTCGCAGGCAACTACGAGGTGCGCGGCGTCGATCGCATCGCCATCCAGCCGGATTCGGAAACCGCCCTCGGTTGGCTCTACGCATTGCGCGCGCGCCCGGCGAACTTCGATGTGGCCCTGAATCGCACTCTCCAATGCCGCAATCATCTGGCCCAGCCCGCCCTTCAAGGTCCGGAACAGGGGCGCAGCCGCGTGGTGATTGCGAGCCGCTTTGGCGCGCTCCGCCAGCACTCCGCGCGTCAGGCTGCCGTATTGCTGCGCCAGCGTGACGAAGCGAGGCAGCACGCTGGTCACGCTCAGCTCGCGGGGATTGCCGCCATAGATTCCCGAGAGCAGGGGTTCGGCCAGGTAGTCGACCGCCTCTGCTCCGTAGTGTTCCTCGATGAACTCGGCTACCGATTCGTCATCGCCGTGCGGCTTGGGTGCGTGCAACAGCTCCAGGCCCATGCGAAGCTTCGTGCCCCAGCTCAACAGCGGCGTGGTTACCAGCGGCATGATTTTGGTGGGCACCATCATCATGAGCCCTTCCGGTAAGGGCACGAGCCGCCCGCGCTTCCAGATGTAGGTCTTGCGCGAGTAATCGTTGGAGCCGATCACCTCGCCGGCGAGTCCCAGCTCTCCAATCAGATCCAGCGCCGCCGGTTTGGCCGACAGGAAACTATCCGGACCGGCCTCTACCGTGCAACCGTCGACGTGTTCGGTTTGAATCACTCCGCCCAGGCGCGGCCGCGATTCGAGGATCGTGGAGGGGACCCCTCGTTTCGCCAGATAGTATGCCGTGGAAAGGCCGGAGATTCCGCCGCCGATGATCACTATGCCACGCATCGGCGGGCCACCTCTGCCAGCGCGGCAGTGAATGTAGGGGAATCGTTTAAGGACTCGGGGCGCGAAAGCGAGATCCCGCGCTCAGCGGCGTATCCGCGGAAGAGAATGTCAATGTCGTAAAGGATCTCGACATGGTCGCAGACGAAGCCGATCGGGTCCACAATGACTTCGCGCAGGCCCTCGGCAGCATAGCTGTCGAGCCGCGATTCGACCGTGGGGCCGAGCCAGCGATCGCCCGTCATGCCCTGACTCTGGTAGGCAAAGTCCCAATCGGCTAGCGAGAGGCTGGCGGCCACCGCGGCTGCCGTAGCGCGCGCCTCGCGGTCATACGGGTCGCCGTTGGCGAGGGCCTTCTCCGGCAGGCTGTGCGCCGTGAACAAAACGCGCGCCCGTGGCGCCCGCTCCAGAGCTGGCCGGAGTCTTTCGGCGAAGGCATCGATCAACAGCGGCTCATCGTGGAAGCTCTTGGCCCACGAGATCTCCGCGCTCACCCCCAGCTCTTTCTTGGCCTCCTCAGTGCGCCGGATGTACAAGCCCACGCTCAGCTCGGAATACTGCGGCGCCAGGCAGACGGCGGCCAGGCGCTCGACCCCTGAGTCGCGTACCTGCGCCATCATTTCAGCGATGAACGGATGCCAGTTGCGCATGCCGAAAAATACCGGGAGGCGCATCAATTGCGAAAGCGCTTCGGCCTGCCGCCGCGTCCAGGCCAGTAACGGAGAACTTCCCCCGATTTCAGCATAGCGGTGCCGGACTTCATCGACGACTTGCGGGGAGCGGGGGCGGCCGCCGCGGACGTATTCCAGGTAACGCTCGACATCTTCCACGCGCTCCGGAGCTCCGTGAGCGAGCAGCAGAACGCCCGCCCGACTGCGCGGGCCTGGCGTCATGGATGGAATTCCCGGACCATCTCGACAACGGCTTTGACGTTATCCACGGGGGTGTCGGGCAGAATGCCATGGCCGAGGTTGAAAATGTGCCCCGGCCGCGTCCCGGTTCGCTTCAGCAATTCGTGAACCTTGGCGCGCAACTCGTGCTGCGGAGCGAACAGCGCGACCGGGTCGAGATTGCCCTGGATCGCCGAGCGGTAGCTGATGTCCATCCAGGCCTGGTCGATATTGATGCGCCAGTCGACTCCCATGACGTCGCCGCCGGCCGCATGCAGTTCGCGGAAGAAGCCGGAAGCGCCGGTGCCGAAATGAATCACCGGAACGCCGGTCGAGCGAATCCGCTCGATCAACGCGCGCGAGTAGGGCGCGGCAAAGCGTACGTAATCGTCGGAGCCCAACGCTCCGACCCAGCTATCGAACACCTGGATGGCGCGCGCGCCGGCCGAAACCTGCAGTTGCGCAAAGGGCGCCAGCACGTCGACGATCTTGCCCATCAGCCGCCGCCAGAGTGTCTCATCCGCGTACATCATTTTCTTGGTGCGGATGAAGTTACGCGAGGCGCCGCCCTCGATCATGTAGCTGGCCATGGTGAACGGCGCGCCTACGAAGCCGACCACCGGCACCTTTCCCGCCAAGGCGCGGACCACCGTCTGAATCGCCTGCCCGACGTAGCCCAATTCGTCCGTATTCGCCGTGGAAAGCGAGTCGATGTCGTCTGAACTACGGACCGGGTTGTCGATGATCGGCCCTTCGCCCGCGGCATAGCGCAACTTCAGTCCCATGGGCTCGACCGGCAGCAGCAGGTCGGCGAAGATGATCGCGGCATCCACGTCCAGCAGTTCCACCGGTTGCAGGGTGACCGTGGCGGCCAGGTCCGGCCGTTTGCAGATTTCCAGGATGCCGTGCCGTTCCCGGACCTGCCGGTATTGTTTGAGGTACCGGCCCGCCTGGCGCATGAACCAGACCGGTCTCACGTCCGTGGGCCGGCGCCGGCAGGCGTCCAGGAAGCGGCTGGTCATGGGAGCGACGCGCATGGGATCGTAAACAAAACTATCACATTTTGTTTGACTTTAGGGCTAATTTTCAGTTCGGCCGCGAGATTTTTTCGCGCGTTTCAGGAGGAAATCGATCCGGCTTTCGACGTCCGGGTTGCGGTCCTGCTCGAAGTGCAGCTCCGGGACATGCCGGAGGGTCAAACGCACGCCCAGTTCGTGACGCAAGAAATGCCGGGCATGGTCCAGGGCCGCCAGGGCGTCCCTTTGCCGCCGGTCGTCGCCGCGCGCGGCTACCTTGATATGGGCGTGGCGCCCATCGGGACTCACGTGGACCTCAGTCACATCCACGTCCACCAGGCGCGGGTCCTTCATTTCGAAGCCGATGATCTCAGAGAGTTCCTCCCGGACGGCCTCCGAGACCCGCAATGTGCGCCGTTCATCCATACCACTTGCCGGAGGGCGCCGCCGGCCCACGCGGACCCTGGATGCGCCGGATCATGTAAGCCATTCCACGCTCGCGCCGGCTAGTTCGGGGCCCAGCAGCGAGGCGGCCTCGTCCTCCACCGAGCGCAGCACCCGCTCGGCGTGAACATGGTCCGAGGAAACGGTCACGGCCGCCACCGCGGCTCGCTGCCACAAGTCCTGGTAATCGATCTCGGCGACCGCGACGTTGAACTTCTGCCTCAGCCGATCCTTCAGGCTCTGCACGACGTGCCGCTTGTCTTTGAGCGAGTGGGAGTTCTCCAGCCGCAGTTCCAGCGTGACCACACCGACTACCGCCATGAGAGTCTAGGCGAAAACTTCGGTGGCGACACGCTCGGTGACAAACGCTTCGATGACGTCTCCCTGTTTAACGTCGGCGAAGTTCTGCAGCGTGACGCCGCACTCCATTCCGCTCTTCACCTCGCTGACATCGTCTTTGAAACGCCTGAGCGAGGCGACCTTGCCCGTGTACACCACCACGTTGTCGCGCAGCAGCCGCACCTCCGAATCGCGCGTGATCACGCCGTCCTGAACGATGCAGCCAGCCACGCTGCCCACCTTGGTGATGCGGAATGTGTCCCGGACCTCGGCGCGGCCTCTGTAGACTTCCTTGAAGACCGGCTCCAGCAGGCCCGACATGGCGCGCTTGATCTCATCCGTGACGTTATAGATGATCGTGTGCAGGCGCATGTCGACTTTTTCCTGCTCGGCCAGCGCCGCCGCGTTTCGTTCCGGCCGCACGTTGAACCCGATAACAATAGCGTTCGAGGTGGAGGCCAGCAGCACGTCCGATTCGTTGATGGCGCCCACCGCCGCGCGCAGCACCCGCACCTTGATCTTCTCGTTCGAGAGCTTCTGCAGGGTCTCGGTCAGCACCTCGGCCGAGCCGCCCACATCCGTCTTGATGATGATCGGCAGTTCCTTCACCTCGCCCGCCTGCATCTGCTGATGCAGTTGTTCGAGCGTGATGCGGCTGGACTTGGCCAAGGCGGCTTCGCGCGCCCGCTGGTCGCGGAAATTGACGATCTGCTTGGCTTTCGTGGTGTCGGTAACGACCTGGAAATCGTCTCCCACTTCGGGCAGCGAATCCAGACCGAGCACTTCCACCGGCATCGAGGGCTCCGCTTTCCGCACCTGGAGGCCGCGATCGTTTTGCATCGCGCGCACCTTGCCGAACACCGCCCCGCAAATGAAGAAGTCGCCCACGTGGAGCGTTCCATTGCGGACCAGCACCGTCGCGACCGGTCCGCGGCCGCGGTCGAGCTGCGCTTCGATGACCGTGCCCATGGCCGGCCGGCTCGGATTGGCCTTCAGATCCTGCAGATCGGCAACCAGCAGAATCATTTCCAGGAGTTCATCCAGGCCCTTATGGGTCTTGGCGGAAACCGGCACCATGACGGTGTCGCCGCCCCAATCTTCCGGAACCAGGCCGCGGTCGGAGAGTTGTTGCTTGATGCGCTCCGGCTGGGCATCCGGTTTGTCGATCTTGTTGATGGCCACCACGATGGGCACCTTCGCGGCGCGCGCGTGGTCGATGGCCTCGATAGTCTGCGGCATGACCCCGTCGTCGGCCGCGACCACCAGCACGACTACATCCGTAACCTTGGCGCCGCGGGCGCGCATACGGGTGAACGCTTCGTGGCCGGGTGTGTCGATGAAGGCGATCTTCCGCCCATTGAGCTCCACCTGATAAGCGCCGATGTGCTGCGTGATACCGCCCGCTTCGCGCGCGGCGACATTGGCTTCGCGGATTCCGTCAAGCAACGAAGTCTTGCCATGGTCGACGTGTCCCATGATGGTGACCACGGGAGCGCGCTTCTGAACGTCCTTGACGTCCTCGGCGAGTTCGACGGCCTGCATAGCCTCTTCTTCGTAGCTGACCGTAGCGGTGGAAGCGCCGAATTCGCGCGAAATGTCCGTCGCCAGTTTGGAATCGAGGGTTTGGTTGATGGTCGCGAAGATACCGCGGTCCATCAGCTTTTTCATTACCAGGGCCGCCTTCACGTCCAGCTTCTCGGAGAGCTCCTTGACCGTGATGCCCTCGGAGATGGTGATTTCGCGATTGATTGGAGGGGGACCTTGGTCTACGTGCCGCCGCTGCGGCCGCAGGATCTTCTCTTCCTCAACGCGTTCACGGGGTTGCGGGCGGGCAGGGCGCTGGCCGGTGCGGCCGCGCGGCTGTTCCACTGGCGGCGGCGCCAGTCCGGGTTCCAGCCGGCCCCGGGAAGTCGGGTGCTGTGGACGCGGCCCACCGCCTGGTCTCGGCGGAAGCCCTGGCCGGACGCCTGGGCGGGTGACCAGCGGCTGTCCGGGCCGGATCGGTCCGCGATAAATAGGCTGCCCTGGAACGGGCGCGCTCGGCTGTTTCGGAACGCCAGGGCGCGGAGGACCGGGCGCCGCGGCGCCGGGAACCGCCGGGCGCGGCGCTCGCAATTTCTCAACCAGGTCGGGTCGCGGTGGCACCACGGGACGGGCCGCAGGCTGCCCCGCTAACGGGCGCGCGCCGCCCGAAACGGGACCAGGAGCCGACGGGGGAGGCGGCGGCATGGGCGGCGCCGTTCGAGGCGCCTCGCCGGGACGCGGCCGCGGCGGCAGTGCCGGCCTTGGTTGCGCCGGAGCACCGGGGCGGGCGGCCTCGGCAGGCGCTGTCGGGAATGGTTGTCGTGGGCCTGAAAGGATCTGTCCGGGGCGCGGAGGCGCGGCCGCGGGACCGGGTAAGGGCTTGGCCGGCGGAGGCACGGGACGGCCGGGCGCGATCACTCCCGAAGGCGGCGCTGTCGCCGCCGGCGGCGCGGCGGCGGGCGGAGCAGGCGCAGCGGGCACTGCCGGGACAGCGGGTACGGACGCGGCAGGTGTCGCAGAGATCGGCGGATGCACCGGGCGGCCGGAACCAATCGGGGGACGCAGCGGCACGGCCGGGCGGGTCTCTTCTAACATCGGGCGCGGCGCTTCCGGCGCGCGCGGCTCGGCGGCGGGCGGCGGCGCCGGAGCAACGCTTTCTACCTCCACCTCAGGCACCGGCTCCCCCTCCACTTCCACCGCATCTTCGGCGGCAGTCTCCGAGGTTTCGAGCTCCGGCACGTCCTGGCCGTAAAGACGGCGCAGCTTTAGCGCCACATCTTCGTCGATCGAGCTGGAGTGCGTCTTCTTTTCCGTAACGCCGAGCTCGGGAAGCCGATCGAGGATCTCATGCGCTTTCACTTCCAGCTCCCGCGCCAGCTCATTGATGCGAATCTTTCTCATAGGAACAAAAACTAACGTCTGCTGCGTGATCCGGACTACTCGCCCCGTTGTTTTTCAGGAGCGGCTTCTGGCCGCGCTCCTTCTTCGGATTGGTGTTGAGTGGGGGAACCCGCGTCTTCTATCCTACCAGACTGGTTCAAGTCCTCATCCGTACCTGCTTCATCGGTACCGGGTTCGAACCGCTCCTCCGGGCTCTCCGGGTCGTACAGGGTTCCGGGTGGATAGTTGGTTTCCGTGACCTCGCCCTCTTCCACCGCCGGCCCGGGCTCCAGTTCCAGCGACCCCGTGTCGGTCCCCTGCACTTCCGCCAGATCCTCGGAAGATGCGCTCATGTCGGGAGAAACCGGTATCGGTTCGGGCATGGTCTGCTCGGGGTTTTCATTGCCGGGGGTCGGCTCCTCGAACTGGCTGTAGTACGCGTTGACGCTGTCCTGAATTTGCTCCACCGCTTCGACCCCAATGCCCTGGATCTCCTCCAGCTGTTCGGGTGTCATTCCGCCGAGCTTTTCGATGGTGCCGACGCCCGACTCGACGAGTTTCTCCACAACCTTTTCCGCCAGGCCATAATCGATCAGAACCGAAACCGGCGCGCCGGGCGCGACGAGCGCGGCCATGGCCGATTCCACTTCCTGCCGTTTTTCTTCTTCGCTCTTGATGTCGATCTTCCAACCCAGCAGCTTGGCGGCGAGGCGCACGTTCTGGCCTTTTTTCCCGATCGCCAGAGAAAGCTGGGAGTCGTCGACGATCACTTCCATGTGCTTTTCGAGCGGGTCGAGAATCGTAATGCGGCTCACTTTTGCCGGGCTGAGCG
>CAYMHP010000135.1:14364-14718 GCA_964390225.1 uncultured Solibacteraceae bacterium | reverse complement strand
TCCGATTTTTGCTGCTGGCTTATTGTGGTTGAATCGGCGAAGAACGGCACGCGCGGAGGTACGGGGCGGTGCTATCGAGGGTTTGTGACGAGTAGAATCACGCCGATGGCTAACAGGATTGCCGAGACGGTGCGCCGGAAGATCCGCTGAGGAATGCGCCGCAGGACGCGCTCCCCGGCGAAAGTGCCGATGATGACGCCGACCACCGCGGCGATTACTGCGGCCCAGGCTTCGACCACTTGCCGGGACGTGGTGATGAGATAAACAGGCATGCGTACGGCGTCCACCGCCAACGCGATCGCGGTGGCGGTAGCCACAAACGCGACGCCCTGCACATTCAGACCGAGCATGGCC
>CAYMHP010000135.1:0-14354 GCA_964390225.1 uncultured Solibacteraceae bacterium | reverse complement strand
CGGCGATCGAGGACGCCGCGCCACGAAAGCGCATGCGATCGGCGATGCCGGCCACCCCGATTATGCCTGCGAACACGAGAAGTATGCCGAGAACGGTGCTGAGGACCGGGCTCGTCACATAGACGTGAACCAGGGCTCCGACCAGAGCGCCGCCAGCGTTCAACAGGCCGAAACTCAAGAACACGTGGCGATCGACGTGCCTCCGCAGCCGCCAAAAGCGCAGGGCCGTCGCGATGACGTGCGGGATGGAGACGGCAACGACCGCCGTCTTCATGCCGTATTGGGATGCGACCAGCGGGGTCAGGAGGCTGCCGATGCCAAATCCGGCGATGGAGGCGATGCCCGCGGCCAGCATCGCAACCGCGGCAACGAGCAGGTTGAACAGCATCAGCGGGCATAGTTCAGCAACTGCATGAAACCGAAGTCCATGTGCAGTTGCATATGGCAGTGGAATAGCGTCAGCCCCGGGTTGTCCGCCACGAAATCGACGGCGGCCGTGCTGCGGCGGGCCACGCTGACGACGTCTTTCATCAGTCCGGCCATGGGCTTGCCTCCGACCTCGGTTACTTCAAATGTGTGCCGGTGCAGGTGTAGCGGGTGAATGTCGCCGCTGTCGTTATTGAACGCGAGCCGGTAGCGCTTGCCTCTTTCGAGACGGAGATTCTCAATATCGGGGAAGGATTTGCCGTTAATGGTCCAATGATTGAAGTCCTTCCGATTCCCCGGGATCTTCTGGATCTTCATTTCGAACGTGTGGTCAGGCTGCGGCGCGGCGTTGGTGTTGCCGAACAGGGTGTAATCCCACGGTCCGCGTTCGACGTTCGCGGGCTGTTGCCACTGGGGCTCTCCCCGTTTGTTCGCGTATTCGACCACCGCGCCCATGCCCATCATCCGTTCCTCATTCTTGGGCGAGCCGAGGATCCAAACGCCGGGGTTGTTCATCTCGACCAAAGCGTCGATGCGTTCGGCGATGTCGAGATAGAGCACATCGACGGTTTGCGGGCGCGGCACCGGGTTTCCGTCCATGGCGAGGACGGTGAAGCGATGGCCGGGAAGAGCGAGGCGGATCTCATCGGTGGCGCTCGCATTGAGAAGACGAAACAGGACGCGCTGGCCCTCGCGCACGCGAATCGGGTCTCCGGCGCCCAGCATTTTTCCATTCAAGGTTGCCGAGCCGTAGGCGATTTCCCAGCCGTTGTCGGGAGGCCCCATGTTGGCCAGCGACGGTTCCCAGTGGTGCGCCGCAATACAGATCTCCTGGTCATAATCGCCGGGGTGCCGGGCCGGCTCAACAATCGCGAAACCGAATTGGCCGGTGAAACTGGCGCGGCTCAGGTCCGCGTGAGCCATGGAGTGCGTGTGATACCACCGGGTACCCGCCGGCTTGGGCGTGAAACGATAGCGACGATGACCGTGAGGCGGAACTTCGGGAGTCCCCTCCTCCACCGAGCCGTCGACCGCCGACGGGATTTGCTGGCCGTGCCAGTGAACGGTTTCAGGGACGTCAGTCTCGTTGAAGACATCGATCGTGACCGGCTTGCCTTCTTGCAATCGCAAGATGGGACCGGGAACTGACCCGTTATACGCCACGGTCTTGATGATCTTGCCCGGAGCGATCTCCAACGAGAGGGGTGCGATGCGCAGCGTAACATTCGCAGGCACGTCCGCTGCCACCAGCGGGAGGCCGGCGGGCGCCAGTGCGGAGATTTTCAGGAAGTCGCGACGGTTCATGATTTCTCCTCAGGCTATTTCGATGTGGTGGCGGTCTGTATCGGCGAGCCGTCCCGCATCTCGTCTGTGGCCCGCCGCACCACCCGGTCGCCGGGCTTTAGATTGCCAAGGACCTCAATCGAGTCACCGTCCGTAACGCCTGTTTTTACGTCGACCCACGCGGCGCGACCGTCGCGGTCGCAAATCACGAATGTGCGTTCGGTGGTCGTGACGACGCTGGTCTTGGGAACAAACAGCGAGGGACGCGAGCGCCGGACCGGCCACTTGACCGTGGGGTACATGCCTGGAGCCAGGGAACCATCACGATTGATGACGTCAAGCTCGACCGGCATGGTGCGCGTCTTCTGATCGAGTGCACGAGAGATGCGCGCGAGAGTTCCGGAGAAGGTGCGCTCCGGCCAGGCGGGCACCCCGAACGGCACACTCGCCCCGTTCATTATGCCGCTGACGTCCTCTTCCGGCACGGGCACAACCAGGCGCAGACGCGAGACCTGCTGGATCACCAGCAGCACGATGTCGTTCCCGGGCCCCACCAAAGCACCGGGGTGAACCAGGCGATCGGTAATGACGCCGTCAAAGGGCGCGGTGATTTTCAGGTAGGCTTGTAGATCCTGGAGCGCGCGAAGTGCGGCCTGCGCGGCTTTGCTGGCCTGCTGGCGCGAGCTCAGCATCGCCTGGGCGGCCTCCGTCTGTTTTTGAGCGAGGATCAACTCATTGCCGGCGATGGCGCCCGGGGTTTGCGCGGCGGTCTTCATCCGATCATAGGTGCTCTGCGCGGCGGCAAGTTGCGCCTCGGCCTGCAGCCGGTCGGCGTCGGCCGCCTGCACCTTCGACTCGGCTTCGGCGATCTGCGCCGCCATTTCCGGAGCGCTCAACTCGACCAGCAACTCCCCTTGCTTCACGATGCTGCCGCGGTCGACCAGGACACGCTCGACATAACCGGGCACTTTCGCGTGCAGCGATACAGTCAAGAACGGCAGGAATTCGCCGGGCAGGTCGATGGTTCGCGATACCGGCTTGGAGACAACCGGAGCGAGATCGCCGCCCGCAGGCCAAGCCGATTGCGCGAGCACGGCCAGCGCGAATAGGAAAGACCATTTATTGCCCGTCATAGTATCGGCTCGCTGAGTCCATCGGATCGAGCGACGGAGAAGTGACGGAGGCCCTCCCTTGCAGGATGGCGTAGATCGAGGGGAGGATCGTCAAGGTGGCGAACGTGGAGACGATCAGACCTCCGATGACGGCACGTCCCAGCGGCGCGGCTTGCGGGCCGCCTTCACCGAACCCGATCGCCAGCGGAATCATCCCGAAAATCATTGCGGCGGCGGTCATCAGGATCGCCCGGAGCCGGCTGGCCGCGCCTTCCTGAGCCGCGTCAAGGATCGGCCGGTTTTCGTGACGGGAGCGTTCGGCGAATGTGATCAACAAAATCGAGTTGGCGACGGCGATTCCGATGGCCATGATCGCGCCCATGAACGACTGAATGTTCAGCGTGGTGCCGGTTAGCCGCAACATCAGCAGAACGCCGCAAAGAACCGCCGGAACCGTCAGGACGATGGCGAGCGCCAGCCGCATAGATTGAAAGTTTGCCGAGAGCAGCAGAAAGATGACGACGACGGCCAACAGCAGGCCGGTCCGCAAGCCGGAGATCGTTTCCTCGAGCGGTGGAATCTGGCCCTTGATTACGATCTTAGCCCCTCGGGGCGGAGCGCCTGCGCCGGCCAGCGCCTGGTTTAATTGCCCGGTGGCTTCGCCCAGCGTGATGCCGTGAATATTGGCAGTGACGCTGACGATGTGCTGGCCGTTGAACCGCTCGATGAGACCCGGCATGGTACCGAGCTTCATCTGCGCTACGTTCCTAATCTGGGTATCGCGGATGCCGTCCCGCATGATGGGAAGCTCGCCGAGGTCCTGAACGCTTTGCATGCGGTTCTGAGGCAACTCGACTTGAATCTGAAACGCATTCCCGGAATTGGGATCGCGCCAATAGTTCGGCTCGGTAAACCGCGAAGACGACGTGGCGGGCACCACCGAGCGGACGACATCCGCCATGGTCAGGCCGAATTGGCCGGCGCGGTCGCGATTGACGTTGATGTCGAGGGTCGGATAGTTGTACTCCTGCGCGAACTGGAGGTCGCGGACAAAGCTCAATTTCGCCAATTGGGATTGAAGCTTCTGGGCATAGCCGTAATCGGCGGCGAGGCTGGGCCCTTGGACGGCCACTTCAATCGGGGTGGGCGATCCGAAGCTCATCACTTGCGATACGATGTCGGCGGCTTCAAAGGACACCTGGCAGGCCGGCAGCTCGCGCCGGAGGCTCTCACGGATCCGTTCGCGGAGAGCTTCGCCGCGCGGCGTCTTCGGGTCGAGCTCGACCTGGATGATGGCTTCCTGGGGCCCGGTGGTGAACAGATGAATCAAATCGACCGGATAGCTGGACGGCACGACACCCATGAAGTCGCTGGTAATCCTGACGTTGGTGCGGCCGGCGTCTTGCCGAATGGTATCGAGTGCCCGCAGGACGATCCGTTCCGTCTCTTCAATCCGCGTGCCGGCGGGCGCGCGCAGCCGGAGGCGCAGCAGGGGAGCGTTCGCATCGGGAAACAGTTCGGTCCCCAGACGAGGCACCAGTACGTACAGAAGCCCGAGCGAGGTGACCAGGTAAACGAGCACCAGCGGCCAGCGAAACCGCAGGACCGCACGCAGATAACGATCGTAAAAGGCGCGAAGATGTCCGAAGAGGCCCTCACGCTCTTCGCCGCGATGAGCTTCCCGCATCAACCACGTGGAGAACACGGGCACCAGGCTGCTAGAGATCAGGTATGACGCGATCATCGAAAACGCCACCGCGAGCGATAACGGCACGAAGAGCTGCCGGCTCACGCCGACCATAAAGAAAGATGGGACGAACACGGCCAGAATGCAGAACATCGAAAGCAGCCGGGCCAACGCGGTGCGGCTGCAGGCTTCGACGACTGCCCGCGCGCGAGAGACTCCGGGAAGCATTTGCGTGTGGATGTTCTCGATTTCAACAGTAGCTTCGTCGACCAGGACGCCCACCGCGAGCGCCAGCCCTCCGAGCGTCATGATGTTGATGGTTTGACCGGTAGCCCACAGCAGCAGCACGGCACTGAGCAGCGCGAACGGGATGTTCAGGATAACGATCACGGCGCTGCGCCAATCGCGCAGAAAGATCAGAACCATCAGGCCGGTCAGAGCCGCTCCGAGCAAGCCTTCGGTGATCAGGCCACGCAAAGAGTTGGTGACGAACGGCGATTGATCGAACTGGAGACTGACATCCACATCGTCCGGCACGACTTTCTTGAAATCGGGGATCGAGGCTTTGACGGCATTGATAACCGAAAGAGTCGACGCATCGGCGCGCTTAGTGACCGGAATGTAGACGGTTCTCTTGCCGTTGACGTGAGCGTAGGCCGTAATGACGTCGGTGCCGTCGGCGATGGTTCCGATGTCGCGCAAGTAGACGGTTGTCCCGGAAACCGGGCGGATGGGCGTGCTCAACAGCTCCGAGAGATTGCCTCCCAATGCAGCATTGGTCCTGGCAATGCGGTTGATCTCGCCCGTCCACATGTTTCCGGAAGGCGTTACCAGGCTCGCCTTGCTGACGGCCGAGACCGCCTCCTCGGGGGAGATCTGATATTGCTGCAGCTTGTCGGGGTTGTGCGTGATCACGATGGTTCTCTGGTTACCGCCGAAGGGTGGTGGGGCGGACACGCCAGGGAGAGTTGCGAAAAGCGGTCGCACGCTGTTGAGAGCGAAATCCTGCAACTCGCCTTGGGTATGATTGGCGCTGCTGAACACGAGCTGGCCGACCGCGACACTGCCGGCATCGAACCGCGTGATGAAGGGCGGTACGGTTCCAGGCGGCATGAATGCGCGGGCGCGGTTCACATAACCGACCGTCTCGCCGATGGCCTGCCCCATATCGGTGCCCTCATGAAAGACCAGTTTCATGAGCGCGGCACCCTGGATGCTCTTGCTTTCAACGCGCGCGATGCCCGTGATGTAGAGGAAGTGATACTCGTAGTAGTAAGTGAGATAGCCTTCCATCTGCGCCGGGTCCATGCCTCCGTACGGCTGAGCCACATAGATCGCCGGCTCGCCGACTTTCGGGAAGATATCAACGGGCATGCGCTGGACAGCGAGATACGCAAACAGCGCGATCGCGATCAGCGCCACGACAACGGTGATGGGTCGCCGGAGAGCGGCTAGCACAAAACGCATGGTTCACCCCTCCTAAACGTCACTGGCTTACCTCGGTAAGAAACGGTTGAATATCACCGCGAGCCGTTTCAATCTGAAGCCGCGCGCGCCACACGTTCAGACGAGCCAACGCATCGTCGATCTGGGCCTGCACCAGCAGCCGCTGCGCCTGCGCGACATCGTCGATCGGAGCGAGGCCGGACCGGTACCGGGCCGTCGCTTGTTGCAGGGCCACGCGGGCCGAGGAAACTTCGACCGGGGTGCTCGCGGCTACACGGCGCGCGCCATGAAGCGTGGCGTTGGCCGCATTGAACTGGGCTTCGAGCTGAGTGGCAATCAGTTGATATTGCGCCTGGCCTCCTCGAATGTTGGCGGAGTCGATGGCCTGCTGCTCGCGGATGGCGAACCGGTCCATGGCGGGGAACGTTACGGTGAAGCCGAGGCCATAGTTCTGGTCCGTAGGCGCGAGGCCGTTCCAGCCCCCAAGACGCGAACCATTGGTGAGCAGACCGGTCCCGCGAGCCGCCGCCAGCCCCTGCACGAGGAACTGGGGATAGTATGTTCGATCGAGCACGTGCAGTTGAGATTGCGCTTGCGCGATGACCGCGTTCTGCTCGACGGCTAGCGGATTTGCCGCCGTTTGCAGCGGGGGCTCTGTATGTTCTGGCGGCAACTGGTCGAGCAGCTTGCCCGGAGCGAGTTCCCTTTGCTGTCCGATGAATTGTGTCAGCGTCGCGCCGGCAACATCGATGGCTTGCTCCGCCTGCGCGAGCTGCGTTTGCGAAAGAGCCAGTTCGGCCTGAACACGGGACTCGTCAGCTCCCGGCCGCAGCTGCGCGGCCACCTGCGCATGAATGCTTTGCAAAAGCACCTGCCAGCTTTCGATGGCGGCCCGGGCGGCCTGCGCGGTCTGCTGCGCGGCGACTACCGTCAGGAAGGCGTCGGCAGTTGCAACCGAAACGTCATACTTGGTGCGGGTTAGGGCCGCCTCGGCTCGTTCCCGACCGGCGGTAGCGACGGCAACGTTAGCCGCCCGAACTCCAAAATCGAACGGCTGCCAGCTCACCAGGATGCCCGCCGCGCTGTCCCACACGGAACCGAGATTGTTTGATGGAGTACCGCTCACGTTCGGGATGAGGCTCTGGGGAAGCAACAGCCCGTAAAAGCCGTTCCGCGTGGCTCGGTTCACTTGTGCCAGGCCATCGACACGTGGCAGGTACGCCGTTTGCGCCAGGCGGATTCCAGCCGCAGCCGCGTTCATTTGCTCCTGCGTCACGCGGATCGACGGATAATTGCGAAGCGCTTGCTCAACCGCCTGCGCGATCGTCAACCCAGGCTGGGGCGCTGCTGGTTGAGCCCGCAACGAATTGCAGGCTGCCACCAACAGCAATTTCAATATCAGAGTGGAACGCACACACACGTCGACTTACCCAGACAGCTCTAGATAGATATACGGAGCGGAAGCAGTGAGGTCCACTGAAGAATTTCTGAACCTTTTCTGAAGATTTATTCAGGATTCGGGCGGCAGCTGGTCAGATAATTGGGGACGGCGCCGCGATAGGGACCGGGGATTCTTCTCGCGCGGAGGCATCTCTATCGGCGGGGACAATGAGCCGGAAGAGACAGCCGCTGGGGGAGGGACAGACCAGTTCCATGCGGCCGCCGTGCACCTCCGCTCCCCATTTCGCGATGGCCAAGCCCAGACCGGCGCCGCCGGCATCCCGGGAGCGCCCTTCGTCGACCCGGTAGAACCTGTCGAACACACGGTCCCGATGCGCGGCGGGAATTCCGGGGCCGCTATCCTGCACCTCGATCGCAACGATTCCGGCGGTTGCAGTCACCCGGACCGCGATCGCCCCTCCCGGCGGAGAGTACTTGATGGCGTTGTCGAGCAGGTTGATGAGAATCTGGCGCAAGATGCCGGGATCTGCATGCACGCGCGCGGCTCCGTCCCCCTCGACCGAAAGATGCTGGCCTCTCTCCTCGGCAAGAACCTCGATCACAGCGGCCACCTCACGCACAAACGGCAGGACCACAATACCGACTGGCGCCAACCGGATCTGGCCGGCATCTGCCCGGGCAATCGCAAGCAGGCTCTCGACCAGGTGAGTCAATCGGCCGGCCTCCTCGAGCATGCTTCCGATCACCTCGCGGTAATATTCGGCGGAGCCTTGGCGCCGGAGTCCGACCTCGCCGACGCTGCGGATCGCCGTCAGTGGTGTTCTCAGCTCGTGCGAAGCATCCGACGTAAACCGCCGGAGCTGCTCGAACGACCGCTCCAGCCGCGCCAGAGTGTCATTGAACGCGGCAGCCAAGTGACCCAATTCATCATGCGGATTCTCAACATCCAGCCGCGCGCTCAAATGCTCGGCGTTGATTTCGCGCGCGCGCCGCGCCATTCGCTCGATGGGACTCAACGCGTGCCTTGCCAACAAATAGCCGCCCAATCCCGCCAATCCGAGCGCCAGCGGCAATCCGACGATCAGCCCGAGGACCAGTTGCCAAAATTTTTCCCACAAAGGCTGCTCGCCAAACCCGACGCGAATCAGAGTCGGGCGCCCTTCCAGACGGTGCCGTTTGCTAACCAGACGAACCGGCGTGCCATCGGAGAGCCGGATGGTTCGCTCCGAGTACGAGTTCACGCCTTCCTCTGAACCCGGAGGGCCTCCCAGCGCGCGGGCGCCCAGCAGTTCGTTGCGATATAGAAGTGTTCCGTCAGTTGACCAAACTTCCAGAAGGCGTTCCTGCATGTTGGTCGGATACGGGTGGTCGTGGTAATCATTCCGGAGAAACACTTTTCCATCAGCAGCAAAGCTCAGGTTCCCTTCGACGGTCTCCAGATCCTCCATGGCCAGGTGATCGAGCTGACTGCGTAACTGGACGAGTAGCACGGCCGACGCGCTGCCGCCGTAAATCAGCAGGACTACCGCGAGGACGGCGACGTACCATGCGGTAAGCCGTGTACGCACATTTTGGGGTCCCAGCCGCATCAGGATTTCTCCGCCTTCAGCACGAACCCGACGCCCCGCACGGTATGGACGAGCTTGGTGGGAAACGCCTCGTCGACCTTGCGGCGGATGCGCACCATGTGGACGTCAATCACATTGTCTAGAGGAGAATGCCGCACAACTTCCTTCCAGACATCGCGCGCGAGCATTTCGCGCGAAACGACCTGCCCCTGGTGGCGGATCAGGTACTCCAAAACCTCGTATTCCCGGGTGGTGAGATCGAGTTCCTGCGTGCCGCGCCTGACGGTGCGGGCAATGAGGTCCATGTGCAGATCTTCGACTTCGAGAGTGACGGGCGTTTCCGGCTTCCCGCGCCTCAGCAATGCACGCACACGCGCCGAAAGCTCCGGGAACGCAAACGGCTTGACGAGATAATCGTCCGCGCCGGCGTCGAGCCCGAGCACCCGGTCCTCGACCGCATCCTTCGCAGTGAGGAGAAGGACGGGCATTCGCAGCGCTCGTTTTCGCATGGCGGACAGCACTTCGATCCCGTTCCTGCCCGGCAGCATTATATCCAAGACCATCAGGTCGAATCGTTCCGAGTTGGCGAGGACGAAGCCATCTTCTCCGGTATGGGCGACGACGACGGAATACGACTCGGATTCAAGCCCTTCCTGCAGGGCCTGCGCCACCTTTCTCTCATCTTCGATCACGAGGATTCGCACGGGGTTCTTCTCTCCACTGTACTCCTGGCGTTGTTCGCTAATCCTGCACTGTGTGGATCCGACCCTCGGCGCTCTGGCTCGGCGGCCTGCAGCCTCTAACTTGGAATGCAAACGGAACGCCAACTGAAACCCATTGAAAGAGTGAAAAGGGCACCGGATCAGCGTCCGATAGCCGACATTAGCGCTGCAATTTGGCCAATCCTGAACAGGCCTCACGCGCCCAGGTGCCGGAGGGCGCTCGAGTCTGCACAAGGTGCAACGAGGTGTGCGGCGCCGCCGTTGCGCCGTATCTCTTCCTTTACAATCTTTCCGTCCTGAAGTGTGATCACCCTGTCCGCCTCGTACCCAAATGCCGAATTATGCGTGGTTAGAAGAACTGCAAGATTCTGCTCGGCTGCCAAATGCTTGAACAGCTCGATGATCGATTGGCCTGTCGTGCTGTCGAGATTGCCCGTCGGCTCGTCGGCCACCAGAATTTTGGGATCGGCAATCAGAGCGCGCGCAATGGCGACGCGCTGCATTTGCCCGCCCGAGAGTTCCCGTGGCAGGTGATTCGCCCGGTCGCCGAGGCCGACGGTTTCCAGGATCTCCCGCGTCCTGTGCGAGTCCGCCCGGCGGTCCAGAAACATCAACGGCAGTTCCACGTTCTCCGTGACAGTCAGTGTCGGCAGCAGCGCGAACTGCTGAAACACGAATCCCAACACGCCGCGGCGGACTTCGACGAGCTCCTCCTCGGCCAAGCCGGCGACCGACTTCCCGGCAATAAGGAGCGTTCCTTCGCTGGGTGCGTCCAGGCAAGAGAGGAGATTGATGAGCGTAGTCTTCCCGGAACCGGAGGGTCCGAGAACCGACACCATCTCTCCTGCGCGAATCGATATATCGACGCCATCGAGCGCCTTCACTGTTTCGCTTCCGCGGTGATAGTACCGCTTCAATCCTTGTCCTTCGATAATGAGATTTTGCATTTCAGACTCCCTTGCTGATGGCTTCGACAGGACGCATCGACGAAGCACGCCAGGCGGGATAGAGCCCGCCGAAAAAGCCGAGAACTATGGCGCCAAAAACTGCATATCCAATTACCGCCGGCGTGATGTTCACGACCGAACCTGAAACGCCAAGATCGGCGATCGCCTTGATGGCCTTTTCGACCAGTCCAGAGCCGACGATTGCCGCAACCGAACCAACTACGCCGCCTGTCAGGCAGATCATGACCGTCTCCAGCCAGATCAATTGAAATATCGCGCCGCGACGCGCGCCCAAAGCTTTCATGATTCCAATCTCGGACGTACGCTCGTAGACGCTCATCAGGATCGTGTTGATAACCCCGATTAGGGCGACGATTACCGCTATAACGGCAACGGCGGCAATCATCGTCTGGGCCGTCGCTACCAGACTCACGAGCGTGTTCTTCACCTGCTGCAGTCCCACGACCTGGACCTCGGGCAACTTCAGCCAACGAGTCTCGAATTCACGCATTTTGAAAGCGTTGAACTGCTTTAGTTTGATGCCGAGAATGGTTAACTGATCTGGCCGGCCGAAATATTCGCGGGCCACCTCGATCGGCATAAAAACCGTGCCGTCGTCTTGAGTTCCGGTACGGTCCATCACGCCAACAACTCTAAACTCATGCATCACTGGATCGGGCTTTCCAGCGGGCGTAATGGACGCATAGAATGTGTCGCCAACCTTGCGCTGCTCGTATTCGGCGGCTTCAAATCCGAGGACCACTTCATCCTTGCTGCCGGCTTGGAACCATCGGCCGTTTTCATAGCCAGCACCCCTCTTAAAGCCGATCCAAGGCTTCATGACGCGATAGCTGGCCACATCGATGCCGCTGATGATCGAAAAATTGCTAGCCCCCGAGTCGTCGCGAATCGAACTGCCCTGCTTCTGGGCTACCCCGATGAAGATGGGTGTGATGCTTTCGATTTCGGAGTCATTCTTGACCCGGTCGTAGGTATCAGCGGGGAGATACAGCAGTCCCGTGCCTCCCTTCAGCATCATCGTCGCGGCTTCGTAGGGACATCCCTTCGCCATGATCATTACCTGGAACCCGAGCATGTTGATGCTCTTGTCGATGGCCCCGCGGTAGCCGAGCATAAAGCCGCCGAGCGACACCGCTACAGTAACCGCCAAGGCAACTCCCGCCACGGTCAATCCTGTACGCACCGGCCGTCGCCGGAGATTTTTTATCGCGAGCACCGCGAATCGCGCGAATACATATGGGTCGGTTCGGTTTTGGTTAGTCATAACGCCTCATTCGAATTCCACTGCGCTTGCATAAAACTGATATGCGCCGTTGTAGGGTACGATCTGACCCTCGACGCGAGCGGCGCGGCCTTCTTTCATGGGCGCCTTCATTGCGATCTCCTGAAGATCCACTCGCAGGGTTTCCTTCCCGGAGCGAAAGAAGAAGAAACAGCCCATCGATTTGCATTGCTCCGAGATGGTCCCCTCGATCTGGACTGTTTTGCCAACGAAGGCCTCAGGATCCTTGATCAGCACAGCGACTTCGGCCCTGGGAGCAGAAGTGAAGACGCCGAACCGGCTGGGCTGAGCGACGGCGCGCCAGATCATTGCGGTGGCCACTGCCACGCTTAGTACGCAGAATAGGAATATCTTTTTCATAGCTAGTCCTTGGACGTCTTATGTGCTGCCTGCTGCGCTCTTTCGAAGTACGGCTCAAAACGCCTGCCATACACGAAATAGTCGAGCAGGATCAAATTCTTTCGAAGCCCGCGAAGGGCGGCTTCGTAATCCGGCCGGCCGCTCGGATCAAGTAGGGGGGGCTTGACGACGGCCACCTTGTCGGCCTTCGCTCCCGGATCGGCGGCGGCGTAGTAGTCGTGCTTATAGAAATCGGCCAGCGTGAGGCCCGTGAACTGAGCCCGAAATTCCTTGTTTCGCAGTTGGCGGGCCGCAGGACTTTCCAGCCGCTGGAAGAAAAAGTTTGTGATCTCCGCCGTCTTGGGGTCCGTCGCGAGGAACACTTGGATAACGCCGCCTTTGCCCGGAACGTTGACCCCGTGTACAACACCAATCCTGACCGAGCCTTTGAAGACGCTGTAGACCGTATACGGTGTTTCATAAGTCTCGTAGATCGGATCCAGGTCGCTTCCAAGGCGCACCCGGAGACCCTGGAACTGCGTTGCGCCGTCCTTCAGCTTCGGAAACTCCATCAATTCTTCCTTGTAAGTGGTCATCTCGGGATACAGATACTTCAAGTCCTCGCCCGGATTACTGAGCGTGCAACCGATCGCAGCGAAGACCTGTTGCGGTAGCGCCGCCATAGACAGTGTCGATAAAATAAGTAGACGATTCATCGTTTTTCCCTATAGGTAAAAGTAGTATTGAAGCGTCACAATCGTGTGCGGCCTTCCTGTGGTGCTCTGCAATTGCCGCTCGATGTTGAACTTGATCCAATGAGAGTTGGAATTAGCGACGTCGTTGCGGAAGTACCAAGTCAATTCCCCGATGATGGACGAATTCGCGCCGTGGTTGTCCTGGTAGAACCGGCGGAATTGCGTTCCGACGCCCCAGCGACGAGAGGCATGAAGATACTCGGCCTGGTGAAGTTGGGTGACCACGGGATTCACGTCGTCGCGCCCGCCGCTCAGTTCGGTGGTGAACGTGAGAAGTCCTTTCGGCGCCGTGTGTCTGTAACGTCCGTCGATGCCGATCCGCTCCGTCTTGACGGGAACCGTGGTAGCGCCTCCGGTCACGCCGTGGGCTCCGGACATTGGCGCTGCCAGCCGCTCACCTCCGAGCACGGAGATTCCGCCCTCAAGCCCGTACCGCGAGCTGTATTGGTTCGCCAGACTGACCCGCAGCGCACCTAGCCCGCTCTGGCCCCTGAACTTCAGGTCGTATCCCGAGCCGACGAGATAGTACACGTCGTAGTTGAAGTGTTTGTCGATTGCTCCCCAGAAACCGGCGTACCAGTCTCTTTCGAAGCCAAAGTTATCGCCATTGGAGAGCTGGAGGAGCGTCCCGTGCGTGTCTGTCTGAAGGTTAAGACCGAATGGCAGGTAAAACCGGCCGATGCGAAAGTTGAACCTTCCCACACTGCCGGCGCGCCCACCGTCCCCCATCAAAGGGTTGAGAACATTGTAAAGGTCGAGATATAGATTGTGATATTCGAAGGCCCAGCCTTGACGTCCGGCGCCTTCCATATCGTTCGGGACCGGGTTATAGCCATCCCGGCGAACCAGGCGGCCCTGGATATCGAAGCTCGCGATCGTGGAAGTCGAGGTCGAGAACTTTTTCAGGATTTCGAATCCAACCGATTGACGGCTGGCGCCGCTGCCGTCCGCGTTACTGTCGAACTCCGACATGATCTCCTTGCGGAATCCGAAGTTGTCATTCAAGAACCTCCGGAGCCAGTTGCGCTCGGACTGCTGCGCCGCCTCTTGGGCCGCCGATGCCTGGGAGATATCGGCGAAGGGATCTGCTTGCTCAGCCGGTTTCCCCGTAGACGTGGCTTGCGGCGTCCCGGTCTGCGCAAACGCAGCGGAAGCGACCGTCATGGCGATGCAAAGCGCGATAGTTTCGGACTGTATGCCTTTAGGGAATCTCAACATCGCCATCTCCATTAACTAAATTCGGCACGAGCGCGCGTGGCGACAGCCCAATGGCCGTTCAGGTGGTTGCAGGATTTTTGCGGAGATGTCTCTAGCAGCGCGTGGTGAAACTCCAAGTTGACGTGTGACCTTGGGAGTGGAGAGAT